>NZ_CP030118.1:5616339-5916339 GCF_006968745.1 Brasilonema sennae CENA114
GGCGTGCGCTCTGCGCACACCCGATAGCCGTAAGGCGTGGCGTTAGCCATAGGGTGAACGAACTCGTAGGGGAAGGGAACGCTTAACGCTTAACAGGAAAGAAGAAATAAAGGTGTACCTAGCTTCGTCAAAACTCAAATAGGAATTCTATAGTAAAAACAGAGTATAGAACTGCCTCAATTAGAAATCTTGACAAATTGGCTTTTGTTAAGTAGTCAACCTAATTAAACGTGAAATGTCATTATGTAAGCGCAAGCGCACGAATCGAGCGTAAGCGCAAGCGCACGCATGATTGCGAACGCGTAAGCGTGTCCCTTTGGGACTTACAAAGCAGCGTCTCCGTAGGAGATACAAAGCAGCGTGTCGCTATTAAGAAGAGCAGGGACGATGCTGCAAAGGAGGTGCGAAGCGATCGCCTAAAACCAAGATCCCCAACTTCTGACAGAAATCGGGGATGTTGTTTGGTGCATGACTATTGAGGCGATAGCTTCTCTAGGAGACGCTGCTTTGAACGCGCTCTGCATAGCGAAAAATCGCCATCTTCCAGGACAATTTAGTTTACCTTTTTTTCCACAACTGTCAGCCGCCCTTCTTTATAAGCTTGTCGTAGCGCTACAGCTTCAGCCACAATATGCTGTGCACTCAACCCTTCGTTATCTATCATCTTTTGTAAAGTCGTCCCAGTTAGCTCATCAGTTTCGTGAATTGGTGGAATTTGGCAGTACCTCCCGCCATTCTTCGTGCGCCGCCAAATACTTGGTTTTTCAGGTTTGTCTTCTTTAGGAGTGCGCGGTTCTCTCATCAAAGAGCGTACAGCTTCTTGGGTAATTGCAGTTAAGTCTAAAAGCCTATCTATAATTTGTTTGTACTTATTGCTATTCTGTGCTAGCCGATATACAGTGCTTGGTTCTATTTGTGCTAACTCTTGAGGCGAGAACTTTTGAAATGCTGCTGCAATCTTGAGATATTTTTTTTCTTCACCCTTCCAACCATAATCGACCAGTAATCTTCTATACTCTCTAACAGAGCGCTTCTGTTTTTGCTTGGCTAACCAAAAGGCATGACGCAGAATAGTTTCAGTCGCATCAGCAAGCATTTGGAAGGAAATACTATCATCCACAATGCTTTTGAGCACAGTAGCTGCTTCTTCTAAATATTGTTGGTCGAAGTCTGATTTTGCAATTGCTTGTTTGTCATCTGGGATAGCAATTGCATTCTTCAGTGGTGTCATCATGTTACTCAATAATACTGGATTTTTAGAAGTTCATTGTGTCCTACGGACATAAAGACAAGAGTGCGGTACCTTCACAGGAAATTGTCCACATGAAAGCACAGCGCAATTGGCGATTTTCTCATAAGAGCCGTCCCTTTGGAAGCATCGCCAAGACCAAAATTTCTTACTATAGAACAATTGTACTACTAAAAATAAAAGAGTAATCGCCAAAGATACTCATCTTTTGAAAGATCTTATGAAAATTAGATACATCCAAAACTCTGTTGACAGACGGATGTCATACATATCTAGCAATACTCCGCAATCTGCTAGTAGTTAAGTCAAATAACTGAAGTTGGTCGATCCTAGCAAAAAAATATTAATTAACACTACTGGTATCAAAAAACAATATTTTTTCTTTCGACGTAGTTATGTTAGGGAACTTTAACGATTCTGTTATCAGTCCTTAATATATGCTTACATATTTAAAGTGATATTATGGTTCTGTCTATTACACTTCAACTCCCTACAAAGAAACCAACCTTACAATTTGGTGCTTGTGGTTCAATTGTTAAAGATATGCAGAAAGCCTTAAATCGGCGGCTTGCTCAACTAGATACTGTATCAGTGTCTCCTTTGTCAGTTTCTACCGTAGGTTACTTTGATCACCAAACCAGAGATGCTGTGAAATACTTGCAGTGTCTTGCTTTCTTGACAATAGATGGGGTTGTGGGACAACAAACTTGGGCATATTTGTCCAACGGATTTGCTGGCTTGCCAATCCTAAGTTTTGGTAGTAGTGGAACTGTAGTCAAGGCTGTTCAAGAACCCCTACAAGTTGGTGGCTACTACTTTGGTGCCATTGATGGTATTTTTGGAGCAAAAACTGAGGCTGCAGTTTTGGCTTTTCAAGCAGAACATTGTTTAGAAAGCGAAGGTATCGTTGAAGCTTTGACTTGGAATGCGTTAAGCAAGTTAGATAGTCATGGCTCTCGTTGCAGGGTTAACTCATTTCGTGAGTAGTGAAGTTAATCACCTTCTGTTTTTGGTATTTTGAATTCTCCGAAAAATATTTTTTAATTTTTAATTGATATTTTGAATCAGGGCGCAGCAAGAGTCGTGTTATCTGGTGCGCTCTTGTTATTAGGGAACGCTTAACACCCGAACGCTTAACTCTTCATAAGAAAGAATTCAGTCAAAACTCTCTTTTAACTTCCGATTTCCAACTTCTTTAGAGTAGACCTCTCCAAAAATGGCTATGAAACCAATACCCCGCGCTTGCACTAAAAATCATTTTTGGAGAGGTCTAGTAGAAATGTCAGCATTTTATCTGAAAAAGGATGTTGATTCATATATGAATTAACAAGTCCTTTTTTAAAAAAGCTGATGCGAGTTAAAAATTTAGCTTACGGTATAGTACTATCATCTTGCTGGCTAACATCATGGGTTGTATCTTCTTTTGCTGTCAATGACGTTGTATCTTCTAATCAAATCAATACTAAAACGATTACTGTTAACCAAGCCGAGTTTGGGGTTTTAAGAGACGATCGCAACGGTAAAACGTCCTTTGTCCCCACAACAAAAGTGCCACATCAAGAAGGAAATCGTTACGGATGGCGTATTCAGCTTAAGGACAACCAAAATGAAGTGACATGGAAAGAAGTCCTTCGATTACCGAAACTTCCAGAAACTTGGAGTACAAGTAGTGGTGAAAATTTATTAATATCAGCCGATGGCATGGAAGCAGTGACAAAGCGCACACAGTCAGCAAAAAAAGGAGTCATTGAGAACTTTTGGACTGTTGCTTCTGGCGATCCTACTGGTAAACATGCGATCGCAGTCTACATTGATAACCGTCGCGTTGGTTTTTTCGAGTTTGAGGTTGTTTCCCCGAAGAAGAAGTAACAGTTATCTATCATCAGTTCGATTCAGACTCACCTAATTTATTCAACCAGTGTATTAGGTATGATATGCCTGAAACTTAATGAGTCTCAAAGAAAACTTCGGTTGATATTAATCGGTCTCAAAAGAAACTTTTGTTGATTGCGAGCAGGGATCTATATTATATGTAGGAATTCAGAAATTTAGACTGTTGACCTAGGTACAAAGCAAAGCGTAAAGTAGTAGCGAGTTACGACCTTTCACTAGGTCGCATCTATAACTGAAGTACCTTGTATGTCACCACATCTTACTCCTCCAACAACAAAGCCACGAGTTCCTAATTTCTCCTCTGGTCCTTGTGCCAAACGTCCTGGCTGGTCTGTTTCCAAGCTGGAAAATGCTTTCGTAGGTCGCTCTCACCGTTCTGAGGATGGCAGATCTCGCATCAAAGAAGTCATTGAGCGCTCCAAAACAATTCTTGGTGTTCCTGCAGATTATCGCTTGGGCATTGTTCCAGCTTCCGACACAGGCGCAGTGGAAATGGCACTATGGTCGCTGTTAGGAAAGTACCCCCTTGATATCTTGGCGTGGGAAAGCTTTGGTTTGGAATGGGTTAAAGATGTTGTAGACGAACTCAAGTTGCCTAATCTCAACGTTCTCAAGGCAACCTATGGCAGTTTACCAGACCTCAACCAAGTTGACTTTAGTCATGATGTGGTGTTTTTGTGGAATGGCACGACATCAGGTGTTAGGGTTCCTAATGGCGATTGGATCAAAGATGACCGTCAAGGTTTGACCATCTGCGATGCAACTTCTGCCGTTTTCGCGATGGAAGTACCCTGGCATAAGTTAGATGTTGTGACCTACTCTTGGCAAAAGGTGCTGGGAGGAGAAGCGCAGCATGGAGTGATTGCCCTTTCACCCCGCGCTGTTGAACGTTTGGAAAGCTACCAACCTGCTTGGCCGATACCGAAGCTGTTTCGCCTAGCACAAAAAGGTAAGCTTATTGAAGGAATTTTCAAAGGGGACACAATTAACACCCCATCAATGCTGTGTGTAGAAGATGCGCTTGATGGATTACTCTGGGCAGACAGCATTGGTGGACTTCCCGGCTTGATTCGTCGTAGTGAGGCAAATCTGGCGACAATTGCCCGTTGGGTTGAGCAAAGTGATTGGGCGGCTTTCTTAGCAGAGAAGCCAGAAACCCGTTCTTGTACTTCAATTTGCCTCAAGATTGTTGATGATTGGTTTACAAACTTAAGTCCAGAGAAGCAAGCAGAATCCGCTAAAAAAATCGCGAAACTTCTCCAAAAGCAAGAAGTTGCTTTTGATATCGCCTCTTACCGTTCTGCACCGCCAGGAATCAGGATTTGGGGTGGAGCCACAGTAGAAACGACAGATATTGAGGCGTTGCTACCGTGGTTGGATTGGGCATACGCGACTGTTAAACAGGAGTCGGAACAGTGATTTTTATAGTTTCATGAATGCTGTTGTGCCCATTTCTCCCACAAAGGACGCACATCTGCTGGTTGTCCCTCATAATTGAGCATCTGATCGCAAATCATCACCCACGGCTGAGCGCTATTTGTCCAAAGGTTACCCACAGGACGTAACCAACTCGTGTCATCTAGCGTTCCAGCTTTGACGTTGATGGTTTCTCGATTATAAGCCCGCTCATGGAACAATCGTGTTCCGCAGTCACCGCAAAACAGGCAAGTCACCTCACGTCCACTATCAGCTTTACGTTTCCAAGCCTTTGGTTCACCTTGAATAATGACAACAGCATCTCGTGGCACAGTGAGGGACATTCCAAAAGCGCTAGAAGATTGCTTCTGACATTCCTTGCAGTGACACAAATAGAGAGTTAACGGTTCAGCACGGATTTCATAGCGAATTTGTCCACATTGACAGCCGCCGCTATAAGTCGCATTCACAGCTTTTCTCCTCCTTGCTATTCACTGCTGCCTGATTGTACCCAAAGCTGCTCCAATCTTGAAGTTAAAAAATCTATGGTTACTTTTCCGGAATTGGTATTCATCTGGTGGTAGATATTATTAACCTAACTACTTATATCTGAACTTCTTATATTGAGCCAAAGAGGAGATAACTCCACTGCCTATTATTAAGGCCCAGTCGTTATGACTGGGCTTTTGGCTATGGGCTGATGCGATTGGCTTTTCTTCCCTCACGTTGGCTTAATATTCCGCCTTATCTTGGTTTGGCTGTATAAGGTGTGCCTGACAAGCACCGAGATGTTGAGGAACGCAATGAAGGGAAACTTTCACGTTCCGTTTTGAAGACCAGCTTTCTTTGGTGACAACGTTGCTGAGTTTAATCAAATTAAATTAAGTTGCGAGTGGGGAGCCCAGTTTTTGTTGATCTGTCGACACCCACGAGTACTCGTTGTTTGTGGGCTGGCTCTTTTTCCCAGTCATACCCCCGGTGATCAATGCTTTTATCCATCAAAACTAAGTTGAAACTAACCTACGTACAGAAAATAGTAATGAGCAAGCACGCAGGTATAGCGCGCTTCACTTACAACTGGGGTTTGGCTACTTGGAAAAGCTTATATAGCCATGGATTCAAGCCAAATAAGTTTCTTCTCAAAAAGTTTTTCAACAATGAAGTTAAGACTTCGTTGGAGTGGATCAAGGAGAAAGGGATTTGTCAAAAAATCACGCAGTATGCTTTTGATCAACTTGGTGATGCGTACGCTCGATTCTTCAAAGGATTAGGCGGTTTCCCCAGGTTCAAAAAGAAAGGTATTAATGATTCTTTCACAATTGATGCTAGTGGTAAACCCATCCCTGTGGGTGGTGTACGAATCAAACTCCCTACCATCGGATGGGTTAAGACCTATGAAGGACTGCCCCATACAACAACCACTAAATTATCAATATCGCGAGTAGCTGACGACTGGTATATTGCATTTGCATACGAACAAGAATGCAAGCCTACGCCTAAGCCAGTGGATGTTGTTGGAGTGGATTTGGGAATAAAAGAACTAGCTACACTTAGTACTGGCGTTACGTTCCCCAACCCCAAAGCCTACAAAAAGAACATCCAAAAACTGAAGCGATTGTCTAAGTCCTTGGCGCGTAAAATCAAAGGTAGTAACAATCGTCATAAATTAAAGATTAAACTAGCGAGACATCATAACCGGGTAGCAAACATTCGCAAGGACTCGCTTCACAAGGTCACCCATTACTTATGCAAAAACCACGCGCTTGTAGTGGTGGAAGACCTAAATGTTTCCGGTATGATGTCTAATCACAAACTAGCTCAATCCATTGCCGATTGCGGATTTTACGAATTTAAGCGCCAGCTTGAATACAAATGCAAGAAGTTTGGAAGCAAGCTTGTAGTTGCGGATAGATGGTACCCATCATCCAAGACTTGTAGTAATTGCGGCTGCAAGAAAGAAACCCTGTTGTTGAGTGAACGTGTTTATTCATGTGAACATTGTGGACACGTGATAGATAGGGATTTGAATGCCGCAATCAACTTAAGCCACTGCGTTGCCGGTGAGAAGTGCCTTGCGCGGGTTAAGCGCGTTGTGGCAACTTCGGAGGTTCCCAAGGACGGTGCAAGTGGCGTATCGCGCAGGGCTTTGGCGTGACTGCTTTCCGAGGGATAACCGCTCCCATGCTCCCTATGAAGAAAGAAGTAAATGTCTAGACTTGTCTAGGTTTTATATAGCAGAAAACCTATCCGTTTAATTAATTTCCCCAGCGAATGGGTAGGGGAAAATTTCATCCCACAGGACGGACGCCGGTCCAGCTCCTAAAAGCGCGAGATCAGCGTGACGCCAACGATCAGCATAAACGTACCCACGCCGCGCATCAAGTTGAAGGAGTGCGGCTCAACGTGCAACAGGCCGAAGTGGTCAATGGCGAGGGACATAATGATCGCGGCGCTGACGTTGAGCGCGGTGTAAGTGCCCGTACCGACCTCGCTGACTAGCTTCAGCCCGGCATACACGGCTACCGCGCCGACTAACCCAGCCAAGGGTGCCCACCAAGGCATTAGCTGGATGTCTCGCAAGGATGGCAGCGGCTTTGGAACAACGGCGACGGCGCAAATGAAAAAGGCGACGATGAGACTGAAAGAAACCAGTGAGGCGAGCCACGGGTTTTTCAACGAGCGATAAAGCTGCGCGTTCATAGCTGAGCCGCAGGCCTGGAGCAGACCCCCGACGATGATGAACAGGTAAATGCCGATTTTCATGTGGATGTAATGGTAACACTATTGACTGCTACGAAAATAGCCGCTTTCTTGAGCAAATTTCTGTGGTTCAGTACGTTCATTGACTTCTCCATCAAATTCACTTTCTCTATCTAGCTTGTGCAAAAATCATGCCAATCAGTATGGACAAGCGCCAGGTAGGTAAAGGCAACAACGCTGTAGACACGTTCGACGAGATCGCACTCAGGAGTCGCCTCAGAAAAAGGCTGTTTATTCTGGAATAAAAAACACATCACTATTTGCCCACGCTTATTACTCTTTCTTTTTACGTAGCATTATGCTAAAAATAAGTTATATTAAATACTTTACTATACTGAGGAGTGTTCCAGTTTTTAATGTCACTTTCTTACATACATTTATTTATTTATGAACGATTTATCTTGTTAGCTGCAAGATATCAGCCTCCCATCGCTGTTCACGCCCTTGTTCTCACTTCTTGAGGCTTGGTGCAAGATGTGAACTTTGCAAGGAGGATGAGGCGACTGATACAACCAAAACTGATTCAGTGGCGATTGAGTGTATGCCTACAGGACACTTTGCGCTAAGCCCAAAGCGTGCCAAGCGCAACTCCTAACACTGAATAAAGAGGTAAAAATGTCCCAATAGCTTGTATAGCAGTCCTTTGGAAAAAGATACAATCAATTAACGCAAGAAAGCTTAAAGCTTTCAAGGAATTTGAAAAAGAGAAGCAACACCAGACACCAATCCGAAGGTTGCTTCTCAAGTTTCCGTAAAACCCATTAGAAATGGATTTCCACAACTATGGTAAACCAAATTGTAGACATTGTAGATACTCTGAGTTACCCAGAGTTAGCCGGACTTCTCACGGCTTGTGGGTATGCTATTCGAGAGCAAACGGAACTTTCTAGGGCTTTGCTTGAACTTAGTTTTGAAATTTCCAAACTGCATGATAAAGAAGGCTTTTTTAATTCCGAATATCAGGATGTAGTGAACGATATAGATTTGGCACTATTAGCTGGTTTGTGTGCTGTCAAATTGACTCAAATGGCTACAGTAATTGAGGAAATCAATCGAAGATATCAGGAAATATTTGTAAATTCATGAGGATGAGAATTCGTATCAAATGCAGTAAATAAACTGAGGTTGTGAAAAGCTAAAGTTTTGTAACCAAAACAAATCTACTCATTGATCCCAAGTTTCTAGAAACTTATCAAACCGAAATAATAAAATCAGTGAACAGCTATGGTAGCTGTTCACTGATTTCAAATACCGTCCAAGATTGTCCAACTTGTCAATGAACGGCATAGTAAAGGATGTTTTTCACAAGAAAGAATTCAGGACTCACGAGCCAGAATTCAGCTTGGGAAATTCTTTCGACTGGCGGATAAATAAGCGGCTTTAAGTCCTCCACGCTTATCTTTGATGAGCGTGGTCAACAATTAGTGGCGGATCAGAATCCCTTACTGATTGAAGCTTCGACACAACGACCACGCTCAGTGCATCGCTTCGCTCAGCTTCAAGTGTAAGCGTAGCCGAACCGTTAATTCTGACTCCTAAATTCTAACTTCTAAATTCTTCTTCAATTTTGAATTGCTTAGCACTGCCTTACAGAGCTTAAAGATGCACAAGAAGCTCACCCGTACCGACTTATAAAAACGAGAGCTTGATCACACCTATAAGATAAAAAAGATAACAAAAAGCACTCAGGAGTGTTACCGTGTTTCCATCCCAAATGCTTTTTGTTTACACTTGCTCCTCACACACACTCCTAGAAAATAACATTGACTTTATCAAAGAGCAAGTAACCTAGGTGACACTTTGAAAACTGATCCTTCTGTGTTGAATTTAGCAAAGCAAAAAGCGCTTGAACGTCTGGCCGTGTTTCGACTTCAAGCGCTTTTTGTTTTCAACTTACTCCTCACACCATATAAACAATATCACAGGTTAAATGAGATCACAATTCTAAAGGGTGACACTTCAGCAACTGCTCTACTGTCTTAAGACATAGAGTTGGGATTTTTTCTATGTCTTATGACTTACTTCAAATTATACATCCCTCTTCGGAAAGATATTTTTAATGTAGAAAGTGACGGATACCCGTGAACACCATAACTAAACCCAGTTCATTAGCAGCGAGTATGGAATCTTGATCCCGCATACTTCCCCCTGGTTGGACAATTGCCTTAATTCCGGCTGCGGCTGCTGTTTTGACTGAATCATCAAAGGGGAAGAATCCATCACTGGCGAGAATTGCTGCTTTGGCTTTTTCCCCAGCTTGTTCTAAGGCAATTTTAACTGAGCCAACACGGTTCATTTGACCTGCACCCACACCCAAAGTCGTGCGATCGCCACTCACAAGAATCGCATTAGACTTAACGTGCTTGCAAACTTTCCAAGCAAACAGCAATTCTTCTAACTCATCATCACTTGGTTTCTTTTCGGTGACGATTTGCCATGTACTGGTGTTGGCTACCGCGTCATCTGAAGCTTGCAGCAGGAAACCACCTGCAATAACTTTTACAGTTTCTTTCGGTCCACAACTCAAATCTGGTAAAATTAAGACTCGCACTTTTGATTTAGCAGCCAGAATCTCTTGTGCTTCGGCATCACAACTTGGTGCAACCACGCATTCTAAAAACGTCTTTGTTAACTCAGTAGCAGTTCCAGCATCAATCGGACGGTTTAGTGCAACAATTCCACCAAAAGCAGAAACAGAGTCCGCGTTGAATGCTTTTTGGTAAGCTTCTTGAATGCTTTGTCCCAAGGCGACACCACAGGGATTCGTATGTTTGATAATTGTTGCTGCGGGTGTATCGGTGAATTCAGAAATAATCCGCCGTGCGGCTTCTAAATCAACCAAGTTATTGTAACTGAGTTCTTTGCCTTGAAGTTTAGTAGCAGCTGCCCATCCAGTTGAAGTCGTACCAGTTTCATACCAGGCGGCACTTTGATGAGGATTTTCGCCGTAACGGAGAGATTGTAGTTGTTTGCCTTTAAGGGTGTAGTGTTGAGGTGATTCCGCCTCTTTGCTAAGGTTCTGACTCAGGTATGCGGCGATCGCCTGATCATAGCTAGACGTATGCAAAAATCCCTTTAAGGCACACTTTTTCCGAAACTCTAGAGATGGTTCACCATTTGAGCGGTGCATTTCCTGTAAATATTCTTCATACTGCGCTGGATCACATAAAACTGTCAGATGAGGAAAGTTTTTTGATGCTCCCCTCAGCATAGCAGGACCACCAATATCAATTTGCTCGATTGCCTCAGGTAAAGTCACACCTTGTTTTGCGATAGTTTCTTCAAAAGGATAAAGATTCACCACAACCAAATCAATCGGGCGAATTTGGTTATTTGCCAAATCTGCTATGTCTTCGGGTACATCTCGCCGTGCTAAAATCCCGCCATGTATCCGAGGATGTAGAGTTTTGACTCGACCACCTAGGATTTCTGGAGAACCTGTGTAATCAGCAACTTTTGTGACTGGTAGCCCTGCATCTTTCAGTGCTTTGGCTGTTCCTCCACTGCTAATGAATTCAAAGTCAAATTCTTTTACTAACCTACGGGCAAGGTCAATCAATCCTGTTTTGTTAGATACACTCAGCAGTGCTAGACGCGCCATATTTCCTGGGTTCCCTTTGGTGTAAATACAGTTAGTGCAGATGTCTATTGTATAAACCGCAAGGGCACATAGACACAAAGCGGCTGAACACAAAGCATTGGATAGTCGCTATATCGATATCATCAGAGCTATTATTAAAAGTTGGTCATCTTCAGAATAGTTCAACAGCAAGCCCACCATAAAAGGTGGTACTGTTCTGATTTATGACATTTTGTAACCTTAGGCAAATGTATTAGCGACGCAAACAAGCTTTAGCGGTGTACGATGTTCGTGATTGGGAAACAAAACTTCTCAATATGATGGATGTAAGCGAATATTTTTACCAAGTGTCACGTTATGGATTACCAAGACATCATTACAATTGAGCCTGGAAAGCGCAGTGGCAAGCCGTGTATTCGGCGAATGCGAATCACCGTGTACGACATCTTGGAATATCTGGCAGGTGGGATGACCGAAGCAGAAATTTTGGAAGATTTTTCTGAACTCACCTCAGAAGATATCAAAGCTTGTCTTGCTTTTGCAGCTGATCGTGAGAGAAAGTTATTTGTGGCATCCCTGTGAAACTGCTATTGGATGAAAACCTATCAGATCGAATCATTCACAGGATTGTCGATTTGTATCCTAATTCTGAGCATGTCAAAACTTTAGGACTGACAAATACTGATGATACAGTTATCTGGGAACATGCAAAGGCGAATGATTTTGTGATTGTTTCCAAAGATTCTGACTTCCATCAGCGCAGTTTACTTTATGGTCATCCACCCAAGTTTATTTATCTTCGTATTGGTAACAGTCCAACATCGAAGATTCTTCAAATATTGAGAGATAATTTTCATACGATCACTCAATTTAAAAGTAGCGAAACGGAAAGTATTTTGGTGTTAATGTAGTGTGGAACCGCCGCATAACAACCCCCACACCCGAGCCTCGAAGGTTATTTGTGAGTGTCTGAGGTTACTTGCGGCTATGTTGGTAGAGATGCAAAGGTTGTCTACCGCCGCTCAATTGTGCCCTTATGCCAGTGGAGTCCTTAGTATTGCTGATGCAAAAATTTTTATCTTGTCATTGCATACTTTTTATGCTTGACTGTCCTTTGTCCCTCGTCATCTGTAATGACTAAGGACTAATGACCAATGATCAATAACTAATAACTAATGACTAACACTCTAGAATTTATCAGCGTACCTCCAAAAACGGGGCAACCACCAAAGGGTTTAATTGTCACTTTACATGGTTGGGGTGCCAATGCTGAAGATGTGGCGTCTTTATCGCGGTTTTTTAATTTACCAGATTATCAGTTTCTGTTTCCGAATGCACCTTTTCCTCATCCTAATTCCTCTGTTGGGAGAGCGTGGTATGACCTTCGGATGGAAAATATGTATCAAGGGTTAGTAGAAAGTAGGCAGCAACTAACAGATTGGTTGCAATCTTTAGAAAAGAGCACTGGTGTGCCTTTGTCGCGGACAATTTTGAGCGGATTTTCTCAAGGCGGGGCTATGACTTTAGACGTAGGATTAAAGTTACCCCTAGCTGGTTTAATTTCTTTAAGTGGTTATTTACATCAAGATGTAAAAAGTGTGAAAACACAAAATGTGGCGTCTCTACCACCTGTTATGATTATGCATGGAAGACAAGATACAGTTGTGCCATTACAAGCTGCTGTTTCAGCACGAAAATTTCTTGAATCTCTCGGGGCTGCTGTAGAATACTATGAATTTGACATGGGTCATGAAATCCGACCAGAAATGCTAGAGTTGTTACGAAATTTTGTTATTGTCAATGCATAAAGACTCTTAATTTGTCTTTACTTAATTTGGGTTAGCAAAATTTTACGAATTATCTGATAAATCTGTAAAATTTTCACGAAATTATTCCTCGCAAGTGAGTAATATATATTGGGTGGCTGCGTCAAGCGCAACTCAACCCATGCTGGATGCAAATGCTGCTAATGGGAGGGGCAAGCACTATGAAAACTCTAAGCATTTCTAAAAGAGAAATTGCTACCATCACTCCACAAGAGGTGGAAGTGTTAGCGACACGTCTGGAGCAGGATAATTACAGTAATGCTTTTGAGGGTTTGAATGATTGGCATTTACTACGAGCGATCGCCTTTTCGCGTCCAGAGTTAGTTGAATCATACATTCACCTTTTAGATTTAGAACCCTACGATGAGGCGTAGATGTTTCAGAATAAACGGGTTCTGATTGCAATAGGCGGCGGTATCGCCGCCTATAAAATTTGTGAGGTTGTTTCCACTTTGTTTAAAATTGGAGTGGAAATAAAAGTAATTCTCACTAATTCAGCACAAAAATTTATTACGCCTCTGACTCTAGCAACACTTTCCCGTCATCCAGCTTATACAGATGAAAATTTTTGGCAATCAACTCACTTTCGTCCATTACATATTGATTTAGGTGAGTGGGCAGATTTAATTGTAATTGCACCTCTAACAGCAAACACATTAGCAAAGTTAGCTTATGGTATGGCTGACAATTTGCTCACAAATACTGTTTTGGCTTCAACTTGTCCCGTATTGCTAGCGCCAGCAATGAATACTGATATGTGGGAACAGCAGGTGGTGCAACGTAATTGGGAACAATTATTGACAGATAATCGATTTCATGGAATGTGTACAGGGTCGGGGTTGTTGGCGTGCGATCGCGTTGGTGCTGGTAGAATGGCAGAACCCCCAGAGATTATTACTTATGTTCAATCCTTGTTACACACCACAGGGAAGCGAGATTTGTTAGGTAAGCGCGTGTTGATTAGTGCAGGGGGAACACGAGAGTATCTTGATCCAGTACGGTTTATTGGCAATCCTTCCACAGGAAAAATGGGGTTAGCTTTAGCACAAGCAGCACTGCACCGAGGAGCAAGCGTGACATTGGTACATGCTCCGGCGAGTTGGGATGTACCATTAGGAGTGCAAGCAATTCCTGTTGTGAGTGCTGACCAAATGCGAGCAAGTATGGTGGAGTACTTACCAAGCGCAGATATAATTGTCATGTCCGCAGCAGTGGCGGATGTCAAGCCACGGGAGTACAGTCAACACAAGTTGCCAAAAAAATCACTTCCTCAAGCTTTACCTTTGGAACCAGTACCAGATATTGTTGGAGAATTGGCACGTCTCAAACAATCACATCAACAATTAATTGGCTTTGCAGCACAGACAGGAGATATTGTCACACCAGCACTAGAGAAATTGCACAGTAAAAATCTGGATGCGATTATTGCTAACCCTATCGATGAACCGGATAGCGGTTTTGGAAGTGATCATAATCGAGCCATATTTTTGGATCAGCAAGGACAAAGAATAGAAATTCCTCCTTGTTCCAAATTAGAAATGGCTCATCGTATTTTTGATTTTTTGGAAAATAAATAACCAAAGGAACTGACAAGTCAATGCCTGCGCTTTGGCTTAAAAAACTCAGTATATCTTTATTGCTTTTTCCCTGTTAAGGGTTCCCTGTTAAGCGCCCTGACGAGTTGTTCACCAGAACAAACCAGATTCGTATATAGCAATCCCATATGAGTTGTGATATCATGTCCGCTTAATTACTTACAATTTTTGACAAGATGATTAATATTATTCAAAATCTCATTAATATGCTTACCAAAAATGTACCTCGTACCCTCTGAACCAAAGAACCAGAGAAAATTCAAAAACTGGTTGAAGCTGGTTACTTTTTAAATATTACCAATAGAGGACAAGCTATTTTTCAGATTAATCCAATTAAAAAAGCTCAGAGATGATACGTCTAAATCCGCTTGTCAATAGTGTTTGAGACGCGCTTACCCTGCTATAGCAGTCCTAAATCATTCATAAAATTCTCTATTTCTTTTCTTGGCGCTCTTGGCACGCCAGGTGCAACAAGCGCGGCTCGCCGCCCAACGCACTGGCTCGTCTTGGCGGTATGTCCTCCGGATACGCTGCGCGAACGATAATTTTTACAACTCAAATAGGATTGCTATATATATCTTCAATTTATGCGCAACGCGTAGGCACTTTCACACAAATCAAATACGATTGCTATATTAAACACAACGGTTGCAAAATCTATGCTTCTTGTTACAAACTAGTTAACACGAAGTTAATTCTGATAACAATTTGTCATAAAAGTAATGGA
Organism: Brasilonema sennae CENA114; assembly: GCF_006968745.1. NCBI lineage: Bacteria > Bacillati > Cyanobacteriota > Cyanophyceae > Nostocales > Scytonemataceae > Brasilonema > Brasilonema sennae. The sequence continues at coordinate 5,631,386 of NZ_CP030118.1, forward strand.
TTAAAATGAAAATTTGATTGATAGAATTGTAGTATTTTTTAAAAGAGTCTCAATAACAATTTATAAGTAAAAAAAAACGCCTGTAAAGAGTAATTTTAACTACATCTTGACTTTTAAAAAAAATAAAATATGTAACAACTTTACAAAAATATTTATGAGCAAAATAGAAGCAGAAACTAAGACTGATAATTTGTGCCCGGAGGCGACGAATGGTAGCGCTCGCAGAGAACGTCCAAAAACGGCTAACTGTACAAACTGTTGAAATAGCCCCTAATACAACGGCGATTCGCTGTCTTGATTGGGACCGCGATCGCTTTGATATAGAATTCGGTTTGCAAAACGGTACGACATACAACTCATATCTGATCAAAGGTGAGCGGGTAGTTCTTATTGACACTGCTCACACCAAGTTTCGCGACCTTTATTTAAATACGCTCAAAAGCCTGATCAACCCGAAGGCGATTGATTACATTATTGTCAGCCACACAGAACCAGACCACAGTGGCTTAGTGGAAGATGTTCTCCAGTTAGCTCCTAGAGCGACTGTTTTAGCGTCAAAAGTTGCACTCCAGTTTCTGGAAAACCTGGTACACGACCCGTTTTCTAAGCGGATTGTCAAGAGTGGCGATCGCGTAGATCTTGGTCTTGGACATGAAATCGAATTCGTGAGTGCACCTAACCTACACTGGCCCGATACAATATTTAGCTTCGACCACAAAACCGAAACCCTGTATACTTGCGATGCCTTTGGCATGCATTATTGCAGCGATGATACCTTTGACATCAACCTAGATGCAATTGAACCTGACTTCAAATTTTACTACGACTGCTTGATGGGTCCCAACGCCCGTTCCCTCGTGAATGCCATGAATAAAATGGGTGACCTTGGGAAAATTAAAATCATCGCCAATGGACACGGACCCCTACTTTACCACCATCTTGATATTCTTAGGGAATGTTACCAAACTTGGAGTCATAGACAAGTTCAGGCACAAACAATAGTCGGCTTATATTATGTCTCCGACTACGGACACAGTCAGGAACTTGCCCACGAAATTGCTGAAGGGTTGCAGAAAACTGGGCTTGGCGTCGAAGTGATGGATCTTACCACCGCTGAAATCCAAGAAATTCAAGAACTCGCAGCTCGCTCAGCTGGCATTCTTATCGGTATGCCTCCAAGTGCTAACGTTGCAGCTCATGCTGCTATCAGTTCGCTCTTAGGCGTCGTCAAGAAGCAAGTCGTTGGACTGTTTGAGTGCTACGGCGGAGATGATGAACCTATTGATCCACTTCGCAGAAAATTTCTCGACCTTGGTATTAAGGAAGCTTTCCCAGCAATCCGCATCAAACAAACTCCCAGCACAGCTACTCACCAAGTGTGTAGAGAAGCAGGTATAGACTTAGGACAATTGCTTGTTCGCGAACGTAACATCAAGCAAATCAAGTCTATCGACGCCAACTTAGAAAAAGCACTCGGTCGGATTAGCAACGGACTCTACATTATCACAACCCAAAAGAATGATGTTCAAGGGGCAATGCTAGCTTCCTGGGTGGCTCAAGCCAGCTTGCAACCTTTAGGATTTACAGTTGCGATCGCCAAAGATCGTGCCATAGATTCTTTGATGCAAGTGGGTGATAAGTTCGTCCTTAACGTTTTGGAAGAAGGAAATTATCAAGAATTAAAGAAACACTTCCTCAAGCGTTTAGTTCCTGGTGGTGACAGATTTGCTGGCGTCAAAACCCAAACAGCCAAAAATGGTTCCCCCATTCTCACAGACGCTCTTGCCTACATGGAATGTGAAATTGTCAGCAGCATCGAATGCAGCGACCACTGGCTGTTATATTGTACAGTTGCTGACGGTAAAGTCTCCAAACCAGAGGGACTCACAGCTGTTCGCCATCGCAAGGTAGGCACTTACTACTAATTAAGCTGGGGAGATTGGGAGAGAATATCATCCCATCACCCCATTGCCCCCCCACTCGCTGCACTCAAATTCAAAATTATCAATTCAAAATTCAAAATTAAGAATTCTTTTTTTTGAACTTTGAATTTTGTTCGCGTAGCGTGCCCGAAGGGCATACTTTGAATTCCTCCGTTCGCGCAAGCGTGCCGTTAGGCATAGGAGGTCCCCTCATCCCCCTATCTCAGAATCTCCCTCACTCGACAACTATGAATAATCCCAATCCCCGCGACGTACAAGTTCTACCAATCGCTACAAACACGACAGTACTAAGGGCACGTAGTTGGACACGTCTACGGTTTGAAATTGAATACGCACTAGCAAAAGGTACCACCTCGAATTGCTATTTAATAGAGGGTGATAAAACTGCAATTATTGACCCACCCCCAGAAACTTTCACACAAATTTTTCTAGACGCATTACAGCAGTCTCTTGAACTGAAACACTTAAATTACGTTATTCTAGGTCACTTTAATCCTAACCGAATCGCAACTCTTAAAGCTCTGTTAGAACTAGCACCACAACTGACTTTTGTTTGTTCGCTTCCTAGTGCTGCCAATTTGAGTGCAACTTTCCCCAATCACAAATTGAACATCATGACGATGCGGGGGAAAGAAACTCTGGATTTAGGTAAGGGTCATGTTTTGCGCTGTCTCCCCATTCCCAGCCCTCGTTGGCCTGGAGGTCTTTGTACTTATGACCAGCAAACTCAGATACTGTACACTAATAAGCTATTTGGTGCTCATATCTGTGGTGAAGAAGTCTTTGATGAAGATTGGGGCATTTTAAAAGAAGACCAGCGCTACTATTTTGATTGCTTGATGGCTCCTCATGCAACTCATGTACAAGCAGCCCTAGAGAAAATATCAGAACTACAAATCAGAATGTTGGGTACCCTTCACGGTCCTTTGGTACGCTATGGCCTAGTGGAACTTACCCAAGCCTATCAGCAATGGAGCCATTCTCAAACTGCTCGCGAAATTACCGTTGCTTTACTTTATGCTTCGGCGTATGGAAATACAGCAACTTTGGCGCAGGCGATCGCCCTTGGTTTAACAAAAGGAGGAGTCGCTGTAGAATCCATCAACTGTGAGTTTGCTTCACCTGAAGAGATTCGTGCAGCTTTTGACAAAGCTGAGGGCTTTATCATCGGTTCTCCTACCATTGGTGGTAACGCACCAACTCCCATTCACACTGCTTTAGGTACTGTGCTAGCCAGCGGTGACAATAGCAAGCTTGCTGGGATATTTGGTTCTTATGGATGGAGTGGCGAAGCTTTCGACTTCATTGAAGGTAAACTCCGTGATGCGGGATATCGGTTTGGGTTTGAAACTATGAAAGTCAAGTTTAAACCCTCAGATGTCCTGCTTAAACAGTGTGAAGAAACAGGTACAGACTTTGCCCAAGCCCTGAGAAAAGCCAAAAAAGTGCGTATGACTCAAACTGCAGCGACTCCTGTTGAACAAGCTGTTGGTCGGATTGTAGGATCAATTTGCGTTGTGACAGCAAAGCTTGGAGAAGTTTCTACTGGAATGATGGGGTCTTGGATTTCTCAAGCCACCTTTAACCCACCAGGTATTACTGTTGCTATCGCCAAAGAACGGGCAATTGAATCCCTGATGTATCCTGGCGGTAAATTTGTCTTGAATGTTTTACCTGAAGGTCATCAGCAAGAATACATGAAACACTTCCGCAAATCTTTTGCGCCTGGAGAAGACAGATTTGCAAATTTCTCCACAAAAGTTGCTGATAACGGCTGCATTGTTCTCACTGATTCCTCAGCATATCTTGAATGTTCTGTCAACAAACGCATGGAATGCGGTGATCATTGGGTTGTGTATGCAACTGTCGATAATGGTAAACTACTTAAAGCCGATGCAGTGACAGCCGTTCACCATCGCAAAGCAGGCAATCATTATTAGACTTTGAGCAAAACTACACCCCTAGTTCCTGACGCACAAACAATGTGCTATATATAATTATTGGGGCAGTTTTAGTAGTATAACTACTGAGACTGCCTTATAACTGTGAAATGCTGAGCTAAATTTTCCGTATTTACCTCAAGGACAATTGAATACATATTGGTAAACGTTATATCAGGGAAGCATGTTAGTATTTATTGATACTAGTTACTGTGCACTCTGTCTTTTGTATTGTCCTTTTTGTATGACTCAAGAAAACAGCAACATTAAATTTCCTCTTTGGGAGTATCTAAACCAACCCGTATTCAGTCACAAAACTATATTAAGTCCTCGTCGCTTTGCGCACCGACACAGAGTGCAACTTTTAAAAAGGTGTTTGGCTAAAGTTTGTGAGGCAAAAGAATCACAATAAAATTAGATAACGTAGATAAGTTCAGGAACTAAGCTAAATTAGTATTGTGCTGCTTCAAAAACTAACCAACGGATATAGATCATCTTTATGAAGAGCAAGAATCAACCCATCTTCGCCTTATTGTTGAGAAGCGGTATAGTCTTCTCACCCATTCTACTGTCCGTTGGTTTTGCCACTGCCCAACAAACACCTTCTTCGCCACAGCCTCCGGGACTTTCCACTCCGTACCAGCAAGAACTACCGCGACTGACAGAAGAACATCGCGTCTATCTTCGCGATACTATCTTGCTCAACGTCTGGCTAGCCATGCTGACTCTTGTTCCAGTCACAGTCATTGCTGCTTTATTCCTGCTGCGACGGGTTGCTATCCGTGAAATAGTTGATAAAGCAATCTCACGGCTACATGGACTCGAAGAGTTAGAAAAACAGCTAGTGAGTGTTAAGCAAGAAGCACAAAAACTCATCCAAGAAACGAGAAATATTACTTCTAACCTAGATAAAGAAGTAGAAGCACTTCAACAAACAATCACAACTGAACAAGAAACTTTATCTAGAATCCCATCTCAAATATTTAACATCCAAGAGCAACTAACATCAGAATTAGAAACAGCCATCAACAATTCTAAACAAAACGTCAAAACTTTAGAATATGAATTTTCGGCTCAAGTTTCTGAGTTAGAATTGCAAACCCAACAGCAAAGAAATACAACTGTTGAAAATTTAAGAACATGGGAAGTAGAAGTTGCATCTCAACTGTCTGAATTACAAGGCGAGGTTCAACAACAAAAGAATATCGCACTGGGAAATATCGAACAGTCCCGGTTTGAGTTTGCAACTCAACTCTCTGGATTAGAGTTTGGTGCTCAACAGCAAAAGAACAAGATTTTTGATGATTTGGATCAATTACAGTCAGAAGTTGTATCTCGACTGTCTGCATTACAAGAGAGTGTTCAGCAACAAAAAGATATTGTACTCGGGAATATAGAAGAATCGAATTCTGAGTTGACATCTCACATGTCAGAATTCCAATCAAATGCAGAAGTTCAAAAACACAACCTGCTCGAAAGCTTGGAGCAATTACGCTTAGAATTTAGCTCACAACTGTCTAGATTACAGAACCAAGTTCAACAACGAGGGGATATCGCACTAGGAAATATCGAACAATCGAGTTCCGAGTGGACAGAGAAAATGTCGGGATTGCAATCGGATGCAGAAGAGCAAAAAGACAATCTGACGGAAAGCTTGGAGCAATTGCGCTTAGAATTTAGCTCACAACTGTCTGCATTACAAGAAAGTGTTCAACAACGAAAGGATGTTGTACTCGGGAATATAGAAGAATCGAATTCCGAGTTGACAGAGAGAATGTCGGGATTGCAATGGGATGCAGAAGTTGAAAAACACAACCTCACAGAAAGCTTGGAGCAATTGCGCTTAGAATTTAGCTCACAACTGTCTAAATTACAGAACCAAGTTCAACAACAAAAAAATATTGTACTCGGGAATATAGAAGAATCGAATTCCGAGTGGACAGAGAAAATGTCGGGGTTACAATCGGATGCAGAAGTTAAAAAACACAACTTGCTCGAAAGCTTGGAGCAATTGCGCTTAGAATTTAGCTCACAACTGTCTAAATTACAGAAACAGTTCAACAACAAAAAAATATTGTACTCGGGAATATAGAAGAATCGAATTCCGAGTTGACAGAGAAAATGTCGGGATTGCAATCGGATGCAGAACAGCAAAAAGACAATCTGACCGAAAGCTTGGAGCAATTGCGCTTAGAATTTAGCTCACAACTGTCTAAATTACAGAACCAAGTTCAACAACAAAAAAATATTGTACTCGGGAATATAGAAGAATCGAATTCCGAGTTGACAGAGAAAATGTCGGGATTGCAATCGGATGCAGAACAGCAAAAGTACAAAATTATCCAAAGTTTAGAGCAATTACGCTTAGAATTTGCTTCTTTCCTGTCGAAACTGCAAGTGGATGCTCAACAACGCAAAGAAACAGTAGTAGAGAATTTAGAGAAATCTGGCGGTGAGTTTGCATCTAAGTTTTCAGAATTACAGTTGAATGCTCAACAAAGAAAAAATACTATTCTTGAGAAGCTGGGAGAATTAGAAGCAGAATTTGTATCTCAACTTTCGGAATTGCAGAAGGATGCTCAACAAAGAAAAAAAATCATGCTTGAGCAACTATCTGTGGTTACACCTCCTCCCTCTGTCGCCGAATCTGCAACTGCGAAAGTGGAGGAAAAAGTACAGGAGGTACCACTTGTAGTCATATCTCCTCCCTCAGTCGCCGAATCTGCGACTCGCAAACCAGAGAAAAAAAGACAGCAAGTACCACAACAACCAGAGGTGAGAGAAGATACTCAGACTCAACAAGAGTCAAAAGTTGATGATATTCTCAAACAAGCAAATCTTCTTTTCTCCCAAAGACGCTACGAAGATGCACTTGCTATTTACAACCAAGCAGTGGAAATTCAGCCAAAAGACGCTGTTGCTTGGTTGAACAGAGGTATGGCTTTAGGGAGGTTGAAACAGTACAAAGATGCGATCGCTTCCTACGAACAAGCTTTGAAAATCAACCCAGAGTACCATCAAGCCTGGGTTGATCTTGGTGTAGCATTGGGATACTTACAAAAACACAAGCAAGCTTTTATTGCTTTCAAGAAAGCAACGCAAATTAAGCCGGATGATGGTGTCGCATGGTTCAACAGAGCTCTTGCTTTGCAAGAATTGGAACGATATGAAGAAGCGATCGCTTGTTTTGACAAAGCCATCAAACTAAAGCCTGAGTCTTACAAAGCTTGGAATAACCAAGGTTACGCCTTAGTAAGGCTCGGACAAGATGACGAAGCAATTGAATGTTTCAACAAAGCCCTGGAAATAAAACCAGACTACGCCAACGCTTATTATAACAAAGCTGCCTGTTACGCACTGCAAAGAGAGGTTAAGTTGGCTTTAGAAAATCTGCAACGGGCAGTTGAGATTAATCCTGATTATAAGGAAGAAGCGGCAACTGACATAGATTTTGATGAAATTGCTGGAGATAAGCGTTTTCAGGAGTTTGTGACTGGAATTTCAGCAGGAAACCCAACAGTAGCAGGTTGAAATGCAGGCTCATGGTTATTAGCATGGAAAAAATGGAGTGGATGTGAAGCAGCTGATCGAATTTCATTGATTTTGGCTGAATCAAAACTAAAAATCTTGAGAGGTTTGGATTAACAGACGTCGCGCCCTTTGTATAATAGAACTCTTGCAAAAGTCATTTTTGCGCATTGTTGGGTAAAGGGGTGCATGTTAAAGGTTAAAGGGTTTTTATTTTCCCTTTCCCTTTCCCCCTTAACCTTTTCCCCGACAACTGCCACGAAGTCTAATGAGTTAGAAAACGAAAGATGATTGTTGAGCCAGAATTTGATAAAGAAACCTTTTTTGAAGCAGGCAGTCACGAAGATTTGTCTAAATTATTACGTGCTTGTGCTTATGCTCTTGAAAAAAAGATTTCACTTTATAATGCAATAGAAAAAATAGGAGTGAAATTTCAAATTCTCATGTGTTCTATCGTCAAAGATGAACAACTCAACAATGAAGGCAAAATAGAAGAAGCTGAAGAGAAATTTTGTGAGAATTACGAGTTACAACATTTCATAGAGGATATTCCATACGGTGTTAGGCTGGCGTTTCTTGCAGCTGAATGCACAGCGAATTTAATTCGCTATGTAAGTATTTCTGAAAACGAAGAAAGTCGAATTTTGTATGAAAAGATAAAAAATAGTTTAGAAGAAGGGAACGTTTGAGCAAGCGCTAACCACAACGATAATATCCCATCCCCTTTATAAGGCTACGGTGTACACACATCTCGCTCAAAACCTCACCCTCGCTTTTAGCTGCGCTAAAATCTTTCCCTCTCCTTAGTAAGGAGAGGGATGCCCGACAGGGCAGGGTGAGGTTCCGAGGAAATTTCGAGTCATGCGATGACTTGTGTGTACACCGTAGCTTTATAAGGGCAGGGGGGATCGAGGTTTCGGCTTTTCAGTGCGTAAGTCCTAACTTTGTCACAAAATATTACAAATAAGGACTATGAGCCTAAAAACCTGATATTAGTACTACCGAGCCATAATTTGACTAATTTTCAAGTATTTTTCCCAATCCCAGATTCAAAACTCATAAAATATTGAGGATAAAACTGGTGCGTCACCCACTATTTTTCTTTGCCTTGCCCCTAGCTACCCTAGCAAGCTTTAGCTACCTCACCATCGCCAAAGCACAAATCACTCCTGATAACAGTCTCGGTGCAGAAAATTCTGTTGTTACTCCTAATGTCCAAATTAACGGCACCCCTAGCGACAGGATTGATGGAGGGGCGACTCGTGGGGCTAACCTGTTCCACAGTTTTCAGCAATTTAATATAAATGCAGGTAGAGGAGCTTATTTTTCTAATCCCGCAGGAATTGCAAACATACTCACCAGAGTGACTGGGGGTAATATCTCGAACATTCAGGGTGTCTTGGGTGTGTTGGGCAATGCGAATCTGTTCTTAATCAACCCCAATGGAATTATCTTTGGACCAAATGCCCGCTTGGATATGGGTGGTTCATTTTTGGGAAGTACGGCAAATAGTCTGATATTTAAGAATGGGTTTGAGTTTAGTGCAACTAATCCCCAAGCACCGCCATTGTTAACTATAACTGCTCCGGTTGGGTTGAGCTATCGGGAAAATTTCAAAAATATTACCAATCAGTCGAGGGCTGTTGATAATAGTAATACTCCTGTTGGTCTTACTGTTCCAGAAGGTAATTTTTTAACACTAGTAGGTGGTAATGTCAACTTAGATGGTGGAAGATTGACAGCACTCGGAGGACGGGTTGAGTTAGGAGGATTATCTGCTGCTGGGACGGTGGGACTCAATAGTGATGGTAGCTTGAGTTTTCCTGTGGGAGTGCAAAGAGGTGATGTATCGCTGACGAATGAGGCGAGGGTTGATGTTACCTCAGGCGGGGGCGGTAGTATTGGAGTTAATGCTCGCAATTTAGATATTTCCGGAGGAAGTATCCTGCAGGGTGGAATAGCGGAAGGCTTGGGGACGGTTGGTAGTCAAGCGGGAGATATTACGCTCAATGCCACAGGAGATATAAAAGTTGTAGGGAGCGGTGATGTAGGGAGCGGTGTTTTCAATAATGTGCAATCGAACGCAACGGGCAATGGTGGCAACATCAATATTACAGCTGGCTCCTTCTCTTTAAGCGATGGTGCTCAAGTATTAGCCAGAAATGATGGTGGACGAGGAGACGCAGGTAAAGTGACAATTAATGCCAGCGATACCGTTACCGTAAAAGCATTGCAGGGAAATCAGCAACCGACTATCGCCAGTGATGTCACAGGTGGGGGAGTCGGCAATGGCAATGACATCAACATCAAAGCACGTTCAGTTGTGCTTGATAATGATGCGATTATTGCTGCCAGCATCCTTAATGGTAAGGGAGACAATGGCGAACCATTACAAGCTGGTAATGTGAATATTATAGCTGCCAATCAGGTTTTCCTCAACAATCGAAGTCGTGTCTACAGTGAGGTTGGTTCAAACTCAGTCGGTAATGGCGGAATCATAAACATTACAGCACCCTCTGTATCACTTGACAATAACGCATCTTTGATTACCCGAATTCAAGGAGGAGGACAAGGTCGGGCAGGTGACATAAAGATTACTACAGGAACACTGTCAGTCAAAGGTGGCGCTGGAATATTCGCCTACACTTCTGGACAAGGAAATGCAGGCAATGTGTCGATACAAGCGTCCGCTGCTGTTGAGCTTGTCAATAATGCGTACATCTTCAGCACTGTGGAAGCAGGAGGTGTGGGCAATGGTGGCGATATCGACATCAAGGCAGCAACACTGTCTCTCAAAGATGGCGCTCAACTGCTAACCGCAGTTCGTCAAGCATCTGGCACTCAGCCTGCTGGAAGGGGGAATGCAGGCAATGTGACTGTTGATGTCACAGGACCAGTGACAATTGCTGGGATAAAAAACCGATTGAGTGGGATTTTCAGCTCGGTGGACACGGGGGCGACGGGCGATGCGGGGAACATTACAATTTCCTCTGGCTCCTTCTCTTTAAGCGATGGTGCTCAAATCACTGCAAGCAGTGCTGGCAATGGTGCTGCTGGCGACATAGAAGTTTTAGCTCGCTCTATTCGTCTGGATAATAACTCAATTATCAAAGCTGACACTGTAAAAGGGCAAGGAAATATCACTCTACGCGCTCGCGATTATGTGCTATTGCGTCGTGGTAGTAACATAACGACCAATGCCAGAGGAGAAAACGTTATTGGCGGGAACATCAATATTAATAGTGGTGTCCTGGTTGGCTTTGACAATAGCGACATCACTGCTAACTCTACTGATTCGCGTGGCGGTAATGTTAAAATCAATAGCCAAGGTATTTTTGGCTTTCAGTCTCGCAATCCTGCTTCCCCAAATACAAGCGACATCACCGCCAGAGGTGCAAGACCTGAGTTAAGTGGTAATGTGCAAATTAATGTAGTTGATAGTAACCCCACCCAAGGGTTATTTGAATTGACAAAAACTGTCATTGACCCCGCACAGCAGGTTGCTCAAAATCCCTGTATAAAAGGTTTTGGTAGCACTTTCACCATCACCGGACGCGGCGGACTGCCAACTGATCCAAATAAAGTCCTCAGTAGTGACAATGTGCGTGTTGATTTGATAAAACCTGTCCCCAGTACGGTAAGTTCAACAAGTGCAACACAAAAGCAGCCATCTCAAAAGCCACCAGTCAAACAGATAATACCTGCACAGGGTTGGATATTTAACGAAAAAGGTGAGGTGGTGCTGGTCGCTTATGATCCAACTAAGACTGGCCCACAGCGGCAGCAGCCTGCGCCTACTAGTAGTTGTGCTGCAGTGAAATAAGATATGTAGGTTAGGTACTGTGCCATTGGTGTCAATTTAACGTTCAAGCTTTGATTGCACGTTGATTTGACCTCACCCCGCCCTTACGGGCACCCCTCTCCTTATAAAGGAGAGGGGAGGTTTTGGCGTCAGCCAAAGCCGGGGTGAGGTGATACGCGCCCTATCAAAACTTTATCCTCAACACTGAAATAGATATGTAGAACGTTCAAGGTCTAATTCCACGCTGATTTAACCTCACCCCGCCCTAACGGGCACCCCTCTCCGAATTCGCGGAGAGGGGAGGTTTTGGCGTCAGCCAAAGCCGGGGTGAGGTGATACGCGCGTTGGATTCATGTGTATTACCTATCCAAGGTTTTTATCCCCTCTCCTTTATAAGGAGAGGGGCGGTTTTGGCGTAAGCCAAAGCCGGGGTGAGGTAACACGCGCCCTATCCAAACTTTAATCTCAACACAGAAAAGATAGCCGCGCTAAGAACCGCACTCGCAGGAACTGTAATCACCCATGCTGCAGCAATTCCTTGAAGAGTTTTGAATTGAATTGACTTAATATCTTGCACCAGTCCAATCCCAACAACACCACCAACCAAAGCATGAGAAGTAGAAACAGGTAAACCCAACCGAGAGGCAAGCAGGATAGTTGTGGCAGTTGCGAGTTCAGCACAAAATCCACTACTCGGTTGCAAGGAAATAATACTTTCGCCAATCGTGGCGATAACTTTTTTTCCCAAAATCGCTAAACCAGTGACAATTCCAACGCCACCAAGCATTATAATCCATATGGGGATGTTGAAACCATTTGTTGGTACTGTGCCAGTGCGGTTAATGTAGGCAATTGCAGCTAGAGGAGCGATCGCATTTCCCACATCATTAGAACCATGAGCAAAAGCAACAAAACAAGCACTGAGCAATTGAAATCGACCAAATAACCCCTCAACAGGATTAGTAAATCGGGAATTTACTACTTCCCCTACTCCCCCCACTTCCCCTACTCCCCCCACTCCCCCTACTTCCTCTGCTCCCCTGCTCCCCTGCTCCCCTACTCCCTTTCTCCCTCTCTCCAACTGTCGCCAGCTGTAAAAGGTGAGTCCAACTGCAGCTACAGCACCAGTTATCAATGGAATATCATGAGCAGGTATTTTAAAACCAACTTGCTCAGTGAGAAAAGTTGCTAGTCCCTGAGTCAATGACGGTAGCACAATCACACCAAATATCCCCAGCAAAACAGCACTCAACCAAGGAATCCACTCGTTTAACTGTACTAATGGATTTGGTTGATCTAAAATCCAGCGCTTGATTTGACTGTAGAATAAAGCAGCAATTGCCCCACTTATGATTGGGGTGATAATCCAACCTATCGTGATTTGTCCAATTGTTGACCAATCGATCGCACTCACTCCCAAAGCAACCCAGCTAAATCCGGCGATCGCACCAACAATCGCATGAGAAGAAGAGACAGGCAAACCCCGTGATGTAGCAATTTGCAGCCACAAACCGCCAGAAAGCAGCACCGCCACCATTCCAGTAACTAGCATTTGCGGTGTATCGGCAAATAAAGCTGGATTAACAATTTCTGTCGCCAAAGTTTGCGATACTTCTTGTCCAAATAGTACCGCACCCGTAAACTCTAACACCCCAGCAATAATCAATGCCTGTTTGAGGGTAACAGCTTTGGAACCAACAGAAGTTCCCATTGAGTTAGCAACATCATTTGCTCCGAGATTCCAAGCAAGATAAAAGGCGAGAAGTGCAACTATGATGACAAGCATTTTGTTTCTGTGGAAGATCAGGGGAGTGAGAGAGTGAGGGAGTGTGGCAGTATGGCAGTGTAGGAAAACAGTTCCTCCTCCCCCTCTCCTTAATAAGGAGAGGGGTGCCCGTTAGGGCGGGGTGAGGTATAACTCATGAATTCAACGCGCCTAAGGGAGTGAGAGAGTGTGGGGTGTAGGAAAACAGTTCCTCCTCCCCCTCTCCTTAATAAGGAGAGGGGTGCCCGTAAGGGCGGGGTGAGGTGAGACCTTTTTCCCCTTCTCCCTTCTACGGATAAATCAAAATCTTATACGTTTCTGCAGTAGGAGCGATCGCCTGTTCCACTGCTGCTGATAAATCTTGTAATGGATAGCGATCGCTAATCAATGCTTGGACATCTATGCGTCGATTAAAGACAATATCAGCTGCTAAACTTTGAATGCGGTACGATGAACTGTAACTGCCCATAAGGTCAATTTCCCTACGGTAGAGAAGATTCGGATTAACTGGAATTTCCATCTCATCAGGAAATTCCGCGAAAAAGAGAATTTTTCCACCTTTGCGAGTACAGTCGAGTGCTTGAAAGAAAGCTTTATCACTTGGGACTGCAAGTAGGGTAACATCAACACCCATGCCATTGGTCAAATCATGAATTTTTGCTGGTAAGTTGGCGTCACGGGCATCAAATGCAGCTTCTGCACCTACACTCAAAGCTTTTTCTATGCGGGAGGGGAGTAAGTCGGTGGCGATCGCCTTCGCCCCAAAATACTTCACCAACATGATAAACATTAACCCAATTGGTCCCGCACCAGTAACCAAAACCGTTTGCCCAGGAGCAATTTGAGCTTTTTTCACTGCTTTGAGGCAGCAATTTGTTGGTTCTACAAAACTTGCTTCTTCAAAACTGATATTATCAGGAATGGGAATCAACCCGCCATTACGCACAATATGACCGGGAACTTTGACATACTCAGCAAACCCGCCGCCACTAGCGTTAAATCCTGCTGTCGTAGAGATGTTTTTGTAAGTATCGCACATCGAGAAATTATCATTTAGGCAATAATCGCAACGCATACAAGGGATATGGTGCATCACCGCCACCCGTTGTCCAACTTGCCAGCCTCTGACTTGCGAACCCACCGCTGATATAGTTCCAGCAGTTTCATGTCCAAAAATGCGCGGTGGTTCATACAAGGGATAACGAATTTTTTTGATATCCGACTGACACAACCCCACAACCTGCACCTGTACCAGCACCTCATCTGGTTCCAGTGTCGGTACGGGCAGTTCTTCGTAAGAAAGTTGATTAACGCCTCTAAATACCTGTGCTTTCATGTTAAATTTTCACCGCTCAACGATAATATATTTAACACTTAGGGCGTTCTTTATGTTACTTGCTACAAGATTTTATAGCAATCCTAAATCATTTTCTTCATTTTTCTCGTCGTAGAACCCCTCATCTTGTAAAAACTGAGTCAGTTCGTTAAGCGCTTCTCGACGCTTTTTATCCCGTTGTTCTTTATACCGGACTAAATCCTCAAAACAAACCCGTCGATGTGAACCCACTTTAATGTAGGGAATTTCTCCCTGTTCTAATAACTTAACAACATAAGGTCGTGAAACGTTGAGAAATTCAGCGGCTTGTTGTGTTGTCATTTCATAACTGTGGGGAACTAGAGATACAGCTTGCCCTGATGCCATTGCATGGACGACATGACGCAGCACTTGATAAAGTGACTCAGGAATGTCAATTTGTTCTCCATTAGCTCCTATTAGTTTCGCCTGAGAATCTTGGTTATTAAGAATATCTTCTAGTTGCTTAATAGACTGGACTTCTTGTTCAGTCTTCACTGCTTCTATAGGCACGTTATGTCTTAATATGATTGTCATTTTTTTGATATCTCATAACTCTATGCAACCTACGATAACACAGTGTATATTACATAAACGAAATATCCGAAATGCTTAAGGAGTTTTCTTCACACCTGCCAAAACAAATTTGATCGCCGCCTCGGTATGCTTTTCTACCATTTCTGGACTGAGGCGATCAATCTCAGGAGTTAAGTGTTTCCAATTTTCGTGCACAGTAAAGTAGAAAATGCAAACGCTGAGAATATGAGTCAGTGTTAAAATGGGGTCGAGTGGACGAAAACACCCCTCTGTTATACCTCGCTCAAGAACTTTGAGAAGGTGCTCGTATAGACTCCACACGTTGGCTTGCTTGAAATACAAGCCTTGATTTTGACTCGCTTCTTGGAACCACAGCATTTGACGATGGGGATTGGTGGCTTCGTAGGCGATCGCAGTCCGAATAATATGCGCCATTGCGTCTTCGGGCGGCAAATGGTCGAGATTTAGCTGACTCACCATTGCCTGAACTTCATCAATCGGACGCTGCAAAACGGCTTTGTATAAGCCCTCTTTATTATCGAAGTAATAATGAATTGTGGCAGTCGTGATGTGCGCTAGATTTGCGATCGCACTCAACCGGGCACCTTTCAAACCGTGCCTAGCAAACTCCAATTCTGCGGCATCAAGAATCTGCTGCTGCGTCACATCTGCATCTCGAATCTGACGAACCGATTTGGTAACTCGCTCAGTCTTGACTTTTTCAACCACAATATCACAATCTCTCGTTTGCCTTTTCATAGTACCAAGCAAGAGATATCCTGTTTCGTTGAGTTAACACGCTTATTGCGGAATCGCCAATTGACAACAAAATCCCCTATAATTTAACTTACTAATTAATTAGTAAGTTATTTAAGAAGTATTTATGAAAATGCTGCAAGGTGCACCGTGGCTATTAGCACATCGTTCCATGCTCAAGCCGAATCAACCTGTGAAAGTTTCTCTCTACGGTAATGACTACGTTATCTGGCAAGACAGCACAGGCAAAATCAGTTGCTTACCGAATGCTTGCCCTCATATGGGTGCGATGCTTTCGGAAGGATGGTGTGTAACCAAGCCAGATGGTAGTAGTGTGGTGACTTGTCCATTTCATGCGTTGGAATTTGATGGCTTTGGCTGCACCGTTTTACCAGGTTCCAACAAGCCAACAAAATCCTTGATGGAACCGTTGGAGTTAGTGATTCAAGGCGACTTTATTTGGTCCTACGGTGGATATGAGGCAAAGATTCCTATCCCAACAATTATGAATGAAATTGCAGGGGAGTATGAGTTTATTGGGTTCACAGGCGATCGTAGTATCAAAACCGATTTCCTAAGTCTCCTGCTAAATATGCACGACTACAATCACCAAAATGGCACCCATCGTGAGTTATTTGAGATTGAACAAGTGCAGTTGAAACAGTTTATCGATGATGGATTTCACTCCCACGCCTACATTGATCAGCCGAGGAAGAAACCTACACTCCGCCACATCCTCAAAAATCCTGCTCTAATCGCAATGCCAAAGGTACTTCAAGCTCATTTAGAAAACTTCTTTCCATGCATGGCAGTGATGCATGGTGAGAATGCAATTCTCAGTCTCAAAGAGTGTCATTTCTATATTCCAGAATCACCAAATTACTCCCGCATCTTCATTTTAATGTTTATAAAAGCGCATAATCCGATTGCTCATCTGATCAAACGAAATCTCCTGCGGCTGATAGATATTGTTGTAGAGCAAGACGCTGACATTTTGAGCAAACTCTATGCCAACACACCTCAGCACATCAAGCTCAATAATGAAGTAGGAATGGATTGGGTGCGGCGAAATTTTGAGAGTTTTCCAATGGTAGAATAACACTAATTGTGATGATTGAAGTGGCATCATCTCTGATAGTCAGACAAATTCTGTCGATTGACTAAAAAGTTTAATGTATTATAATTAATATATACATGTAGTGTAAAGAATCCTACTGTAATCATATGAGTGATTCTCGCCTCGTCAAAATCAGCAAATATCTTAGCAAATATTTGCGACATACACCGGGTGCAATTGGAATTAAACTTGCCCCTGGTGGTTGGGTTAGTGTTGATGAACTGCTTACCGCTTGCGCTAAAAACAAATTTCCACTCACCCGTCAGGAATTACAGGTGGTGGTTGAACTCAACGATAAAAAACGCTTTTCTTTTAACTCCACAGGCACTCTTATTCGTGCTAACCAAGGTCACTCAACAGAAGTTGATTTACAATTAGAACCTGTTGTTCCTCCAGACGTGCTTTATCACGGCACGGGACACAAATCTGTAGAGTCAATAATGCAAACAGGACTCTGCAAAATGTCGCGACATCATGTTCATTTATCAAAGGATATTGCTACAGCACAAATTGTAGGTGCAAGACATGGAAAACCAGTAGTTTTGCTCGTAGATACTGCGACTATGTATCAAGCTGGTTATCAATTCTACTGCTCTGATAACGGTGTTTGGTTAGTAGATAGTGTACCACCTGAGTATCTACAAAAAAATTGAATTTTCATAGGTTGCAGAGATTCATTTAAAAATCATAAATTTTTAGATGTATTGTTAGAAAAACTGTAATAAATCAAACTTAATATTTATTATGACTTACGCACTGTACAAATAAACCTTAATATGAATTAAGGTTTTTGCTCGTTTCAGGCACTTCGCATAACCCCGATTTATTCGCATATTTGCGATACACGTCGCGTCGCGTCAAGCCAGAGGCTTATCGCTGGGTGCTAAACACAGCTGAAATACTCAATTTATAGTACTTTTGTCCTATTTATCAGTCCAATTCCGAACTCTATTAATGATGAGCTGTAGTTAGTACTCGATACTTAGCACTGTTTTAGCGAGGTTCAAAAATGGTTCATCAAACATACACAGCTGACATCTTAGTCGTCGGAGGTGGAACAGGAGGAACCGCCGCCGCCATTCAAGCAGCGCGACGGGGAGCAAAAACTATCCTTGTGAGTGAGTTTCCTTGGTTGGGAGGAATGCTGACTTCTGCTGGGGTATCTGCACCGGATGGGAATGAACTAGAAGCTTTTCAAACAGGGTTATGGGGTGCGTTTTTACAAGAATTACAGCACCGCCAGCCAGGAGGATTAGATAATTGTTGGGTTAGCTTTTTTAGTTACGATCCGCGTATTGGGGCAAAGATTTTTGCAGATTGGGTGCAGGAGTTGCCCAATTTACTTTGGATCACTGGACTTGTGCCGTTAGAAGTTTTCCAAGAGGGGAATTGCGTTTGTGGCGTCCGATTTGCAGATTTAACTGTCAAAGCCAAGATAACTCTGGACGCCACAGAGTTAGGAGATTTATTAGCTTTAGCTGATATACCTTACCGTTGGGGCTGGGAATTACATTCGGAGTGGGGAGAACTAAGCGCGCCAGCAGATTATAATCATCTCACACAAAGATATCCTGTGCAAGCCCCCACTTGGGTGGTGGTGATGCAAGACTTTGGTGAAGCAGTTGCACCAGAAGTCCCAAGTGCACCGAACAACGATCCATCACAGTTTGTTGGTGCTTGGGACGGCTACGGTCCAGAACAGTTTTTGAATTACGGACGGTTGCCCGGTGGTTTATTTATGATTAATTGGCCAATTCGTGGTAATGACTACGGTGAAAGTGTGGGGCGATTGATAGAAACAGAAGAAACAAAGCGCGAGTTTCTCCAAGAATGCTTTTGGCACAGCCAAAATTTTGCCCATTTTATCCAAAACCAGCTTGGTCGTCGCTATGGTTTAGCTGATAACATCTTCCCTCATCTGGCTCACTCCTCCTTCGCCCTTCACCCTTACTACCGGGAAAGCCGCCGCCTAGTGGGACTAACGACGATTCGAGAACAGGACATTTTGCCCCTAACTGGAGGTATGGTTGCACCTTTGAATATAGATGCAATAGCGATCGCTAATTACCCCAACGACCACCATTATCCGGGTATCGAGTTCCAAGTACAACCCAAATCGATGCGCTGGGGAGGACGGACGACGGGAACTCCCTTCACAATTCCCTACCGTTGTTTAGTTCCTATAGAAACAGATGGTTTACTAGTATGCGAGAAGAACATTTCCGTTTCTCATATTGCTAATGGAGCAACCAGATTGCAGCCTGTGGTGATGGGTATCGCTCAAGCTGCAGGTATGGCTGCAGCTTTGTGTGTTGAGTTGGATTTAAGCCCCCGGAATTTGCCAGTAAGAGTTCTACAAGAAGCTTTATTACATGATAAATATGCACCAGCGGCAATTATTCCATTATTGAATTCGCTCCCAAAAGATCCGGATTGGTTGCACTGGCAATCGTACTATTTAGAAGAACCAGAATTATATCGAGTTCATGGAAATTCCGTTTGTTTATCTTCCTGTCAACATCAGAATGTTGATAGCAATAATACCTTAACTGTACGAAAGATTAACTGTTTCCAGGGCATCTTTCACCACATATCTGAACAAGATTACAAATTCACTATCACTGCGCCAAGTATCCATCGGGGGCATACTTGGCAGATTGTGACTTTGCGATCGCACATCCATGAGCAATTGCAAACTTTTTGTGATCAGCAACTGCTCACCATTTGCGGTCGAATGAATCACGCTCTTAATTGGTTGATAGTTGAAAACCTCAGCAAATAAAAGGAGATTTTACAGTCAAAATAAATACTATTTCCGAAAATCTCCGGATGCAGTAAGGATAACTCAGTAGTAGTGAAATGAAGAGTTCAAAAATAGACATTTCTTATGCGTGCTGCCATTTCATTTTTGATCACAGGATTGTTCTTTAGCTCCTTAGCTATTAACACTAAAGCACTTGAACAACAGGCATCTAAGGCTGACTCACAACAGTTGATGGCGGCAGTAGGCACTTCCAAAAAGTCTCGGAAAGAGCGCTACAGAGGTAGTGGTCGTATCGTAGGGCTGGAACAGATCAAGAGTACACATCCAGTTGTCTAACAACAAAATGTCAATGCTATTTCTTGGGGTGGCAATTGTCTTGTACAAAGAGAATCGAAGTACTGTAAGCCAGGGTTTTTTGAAAATTAGTTACACACTCTCCCTAGTATAGATGTGATGCCAAAAATACAATGAGTCTAGGGATCAGTTCTGTATTTCACCCAAAAGTTTTTGTTTACTTAGTTACCTGTTAACTTTTGCATAGAGATGCGATGCAAGTTATACGTTTCACTTTAGTGTCATACAAATGACTTGATTCTCATGGCGTTTTTGAGGTTTGAATATGTATGAGGAATTTGGTGAAATAGTATTAGCTGCTAGTATTGCAAGCATTAAGAGCCACTTAAATAACAAATAAGCAGGAAATTCCTGAACGCAACCTTCACCTTCTCTGTTGAAAGGGTATTAGTTGGGCTAGCAGCTCAGTTAAAGCGATATTGTGATATCAAGTCCGGTTGATAACTTGTCGTGTGTCCGTACTCGCTGCGGACACCTATTCAAGCGGATTTGATATGACTATTGAGAAATCACAACTTTGTCCAAGAACAGGTTGGACAAAGACTACTAAGGATATGGATAGCTGATGAGCAAGAATTCATCAAACAGCTATTGGGGCGAAATTTGGCAAAAAACGGGGTGGACATTGCCCACCCCACATACATCACATACAGAACATTTGTTCTATGCCTTCGTTTTCTGGCGGTTATCTTGCATCCCTTTTAAACCATTGAGAAACATCGGCACAAATCTTTCGATCAATGTCTGTGGATCTCGCTTCCAAACTCGCTCAACTACATTAATCCGAGTCCTTTGCAAATCTGGTGCTAGAAGAGTCTGCGGTAAACGTTCCATCAGATATTGAGGACGTTGCCATACAGGCATTGTGTTTGCCACTTCCAGCAGGTTGGCAACTCTACGCAGTTCTGCACCCAAGGTGATATCCATGCCAGCTTCAAAAGCTGCTTGTTCAATCGCAGCATACTTTCGCTTGGCTTGATCAACCTTTTGGCGATGTTCTGGACTTTTATCTGCTAACTGCCCCAACCAACGGTTACCCCAGCGAACGTGTCCTGCTTCCTCTGGCAGAATTTTTTCAATCGTTTGGCGGATTTTGATGTTTTCTTCGGTTTGGGGCGCTTGCTTGAGGGCGTAAATGTGAGCAGAGAAGTACTCACAACCCCGTTTTTCGGTTACGTTAATTGCTGCCAATCCGGCAATAATGCTATCCTCTAGGTTGTGTTCTGGGTTGAAAAATTCTCGGTCTATCAGACGGTCAAATTCATCAATGTAAGAAGAGCCTGGAGGCGTTCCTACATTCGCTCCCAGTTCCACCAATAAATCAGTCAGCCACATAGCATGACGGGCTTCATCGGAGATATGGTGAGATAAATCTCGTATCAGTTCGGGTGGCTGTCCGTTGAGTTGTTCAATGATTTCAGTCAGGTCTTTGCAACTGCGTTGCTCGCTGTAGCGGTAGCGGTTGAGGGTGACCAGATGAAGATCGTGATCGCCCAAGGGGCGGCTCCCTTTGGGAGCATCGCCCAAGGCGGGTGCAAACCACATCGCGGACAACTTGTGTCAAGATGTCCCTTGCACCTATAGCGTTTTGAAATTTGCGCGGGTAAGCAACAGCCATAACTTTTTATGAGAGTTATGTAAACTAATATTAATATTATATTAGTTTGATGTAGCCACCGTAGCTTTTCTTTACATTAAGCGGGCTTTCGAGCAATAAAGTACTTGCTCATAAAGTGAACCCGTATATCAATATTCTCAAAGCCTGCTTTTTCCAAACGCTCTACCAAGTTATCAGTAGTGTAGTGCTTGTAGTAAGGTTCATGAAAAGTTTCGTGGAAGCTTTCCATCAGCGATTCCATTTCAGGAGAATCACTCATCTGAACTGAGTCACAGATGATAAAGGTTCCCCCTGGTTTTGTCACCCGATAGGATTGCTCTATAACCTGTTGACGTGCTGCTGCTGGTAACTCATGGAAGAGGAAAACTGAAGTGACAGCATGGAAGTAGTTATCCAAGTATGGTAACTCTTCTGCATTTGCCTGCAAAAGTTGTGGTAATTCTCCGGGAATTTGCGACAGGAATTCATTTGCTTTACGCAAATAAGCTGGCGACAAATCTGTACCAAACAAAGATGCTTTCGGCAAAGCCGCCCGAATCAACTTTAAAGTACGACCAGTTCCACAAGCAACATCTAGTACACGTATCTGGCGTGGTGACACATCACTAAACACTTCTAACCCTTCTTTAAGAGGAGCCAGAATGCGTCGTCGCATGGGATCAGCTGAACCTCCAAAAAGAATTTCTACCTGCAAGTCATACAAATTAGCTGATAAATCACTCAAGTAGCCATTCGTCTGGTGATGGAAGTTCTGCACATAGTAGCTGGGATAACCATTGATGTCTACATCTTGAGTAAACTCTTGATATCTCTTGTGTTGAGCACGTTCCCAAGTTTGGGGTAAATCCAGCCACACCATTGGATAGTAGCGGAAAAAGTCTTCCCAAGGATTATCAAACAACACGCTTTTAGGATAGACACCACGCTCAGCATCTTCCCAATCAACTTCGAGCAGATTGTTCAGGTTTTGTTGAGCCTTTAATAAAACCTCGTTTGGTATGGGTTGAATTTGCGTCTGCTCAGTAGCAGAGATGATATTCTTCAACCGCGAGCTTAGCAGTTTATGAGCTAGACCAAAATAATTTTTACTCTGCTGAAAAGTCTGATAAGTTAGTTTGGTTAAGGTGTCAGACATGAGAATTGCTTGAGCTTTTGTAACTTTTATTTATATAATTTTAATAAATTTAATGAGAAAAGCATAAATCTTAAGAAAGGTCTATGTTGTCAGGCAAAATCACTCTTCAGTAAGATGTGAAGTCAGAATTTGTTCTTTCCTCCTTACCCCTTTTTCCAAACCGTGAGGGAGATGAGTAGTGCTTGGACGAAAAGTATTGACCCTACTCTCCCTTTAAACTGCCCTCCAAGTCTTTACAAATTGGGAAACCATAACGGGAAGCCGCTTTACATCTACCGACTTCTCTTGGCAACGCATTGGCTCCTGGGTGGAAATCCTAAGTTCCCTACTCTTCTGCAATTATTAATTTTTATTAAAATCAATAATTTAGTAGTTTTTGTTACAGAATTGTATTCTATAATTAAAACTATAAAGTTACTGAATCATGACATTACACAAACAATTAAGGGGAACTTTATTATGTCTACTCAAGAAAAAGCCCGTGCTTTGATGATGCGTCACTATCAACTCATTAAGAATCGTCAACAATCGATGCTGGGGCGTGCTGGCGAGGAATTAGGTCTTCCTGGAGAAGTCTCCAACTACTGGAACCCTGTTCAAGGAAAAATAGATCCCACTGTGCGCATAACTTATGATCGCAGCAATGCAGCTATGAGCTAAGTGTCACGACAAGTAAAAAGTTGGCTAGTACCAACTTTTTATCAAAGAGATACCAACGGTGAACGATTTTCAAAAATTGTTCACCGTTGGTATATGTTGCGTCTATGTTCCTCACTATCCCCCTTCTTCGGTGTTAAGCGTTAAGCGTTCCCTTTTATCTAAAGAAAACTTTATGCATTAGGCTATAAACTGAGGCAGCGCTCTTGGTAGGGTTTCCAACGCTCTTATCCTCTGTGGGGAGACCCTCATCAAGTACTGGCTGCTCCGCAGGCGACTGCCGATCGGACAAGCCCAGTTTTGAGATATCCTGAAGTAGAAGCCAGCATAACGCGGAGAATCATAGTTGTGAAGTTGCAGCGACCGATTTTAGTGGGAGGATTGGGACTGTCCTTTTCTCTGTGGATGTTACAAAATTTGCACCATTCGATGGTGCAGATTGGTGAATTTGGTTTGTTGAGTTTGTTAGCCGTTGGCGGCGGTTTGTGGTTATTAAAGTCAAATCGCACTCAAGATAGTTCGCGATCGCTAAGCAATGTACCAGTAGATCGTACGACAGTAGAAGCTAGCATTGCTAAAGCCCAAGCCGTGGTTAACCAACTCGCACAAGAAACAGAAAATCCTCTAACTGTAGGGACATTGCGAGAACAACTTACCCGTCTTACGGCTGAGTTAGATAGACAAGAAATGATTGCTGTTGTCACTGGTGGCAAATCGGTAGGTAAAACGACTTTGATTGAAGTCTTAAAATCTAGCTGGTGTCAAAATGTAGAGACGGGAAGCTTTTCGTTCGTCGAATTCCAAGAAACTTCACCTTTGTTTGTCAAAGCAGGCGAAAACTCAGATCTAGATGTTTTGACACACGCAAACAAATCTGATGTTGTCTTGTTCCTGACAAATGGTGATTTAACAGATTCTGAATTTCAAAGCTTACAACAGCTAAAAGCAATTAATCAAAATACTATTTTGGTTTTTAATAAACAAGATCAGTATTTGCCAGATGAACGTGTAAGTGTGTTGCAATCGCTGAAACATCGGATGTCGTCTGTTGTGGCGACTGCAGCGTCTCCCAGTTTGATCAAAGTACGGAAGCATCAAGAAGATGGTTGTGTGCAAGAATCCCTGGAACTACCAACACCAGACATTCAACAGTTGACGCAGCAATTGGGTGAAATGTTGACACAGCAACCAGAACAGTTGGTGTGGGCGACAACAATGAGGAAAGTTTTGTTCCTCAAAGCTGAAGCGAAAAACTTGCTGAATGAAATCAGACGCGATCGCGCTGTAAAATCAATTGAACAATACCAATGGATAGCTGCTGCAGCAGCATTTGCCAACCCAGTACCAGCGCTTGATATCCTAGCAACAGCCGCAATTAACGCTCAAATGGTTATGGATTTGGGTGGTATCTATCAGCAAAAATTTTCCTTGGAACAAGCGCAGACAGTTGCTGGCACAATGGGAAGTTTGATGGTGAAACTGGGTTTAGTAGAACTGTCTTCCAAGGCAGTAAGCACAGTACTCAAAACTAACGCTATCACTTTTGTTGCTGGTGGCTTGGTGCAGGGAGTCAGTGCTGCTTATCTGACTCGCATCGCAGGTTTAACTTTAGTTGAATATTTCCAACAGCAGGAAGTTGCTATTGACTCTGGAACAGTGTTAAATCTCGACAAGTTACGGCAAACTTTGCAAAGCGTATTTCAGCGGAATCAGCAAATGGCTTTATTGCAAAGTTTTGTTAAGCAAAGCGTCAAGCATTTGACCCCACAAGCACAGCAACTACAACTTGTTAAATCTGAGATCAGCGCTTAGCCTTAGTCAGGTGGAATTCAAACTCACACAAACAAAGTCCGCCCATACAGACTCAACTTTTCTAAAGCTGTTCAGGCGGATTTTGTTTGTAGTGAAAGTGCATGCACTTTCACTAGATTGCGGTGCGGATAAAAATTTTAGTCTTACCTGAACCGTCTTCGACTATTAGGAGTATTTAATATACACAGATTAATTAGATTTTTTAAGTATAAATATTTAGACATCTTGGTCTTGGTGTCCTTGCATGTGCTGATTATTGTATTAGGGCTAAAAATAGAGGAAACTTCTGGTAATTTAATTAAACTTCATAATTGTGCTCAATGACACTACATGATTTGATAAAGTTCAGATAAAAAACTTAAAAATTATGATTTAATTTATCTAAATAGCCGTCATGAACTGCTTACACCAGAACGAATGAAAATTTATCTTTTCTTCTGAGTTCTGAGTTCTGTGTTCTGAGTTCTATTTTCAAGTCAGTTTGAAATTTTTTGATAAAGGTTAATAATTAATCATTGGCAAAAAAGGCGATGGCAGCAGATTATACAGACATTGACATTGCGCCATTTATAGATCACGCTCTGCTGATACCAACCGCTACCTCAAAGCAGGTTGAACAATGGTGTGAAGAAGCAGATAGATTTCATTTTGCGGCGGTTTGTGTCTACCCGACTCATGTGAAGCAAGCCGCAGAACTTCTGCACGGTAAAAAGCCGAAAGTTTGTACAGTGATTGGCTTTCCTACCGGGGCAACAACTTCCGCAACAAAGTTATATGAAGCTCAAGAAGCAGTGGAAAATGGAGCCACTGAGTTAGATGTGGTGATAAATTTGGGCTGGTTAAAAGCAGGCGACACTGAGAACGTACACCAGGAAATTGCCGAAATATGTGAAGAAACTGGGCAAACGGTAAAGGTGATTTTAGAAACTAACCTGCTGACGGATGCGGAAAAAAGACTTGTAGCAGAAATCTGTATGGATGCTGGTGCAGCATTTCTCAAAACGAGTACTGGTTGGAATGGCGCTACGACAGTAGAAGACGTACGACTTTTGAAAGAAGTCACACAAGAGCGGGTTGGAATTAAAGCCTCAGGAGGTATTCGTACCATCGATCAAGCTTTAGACTTAATTATGGCGGGTGCAACCAGATTAGGCACTTCTCGCAGTATCGATTTGCTTCATCAGCGCCATAGACGGGACTTGAGTGAGTAGTCATTTGTTCTTTGTCTTTTGTCTCAAGCTAATGACTCATGACTAATAACTAATGACTAATGACTAATGAGTAAAACGTATAAAGCAACTGGAATTAATCTTAAAGCTCAGGCTCTGGGAGAATCAGATAGACTAGTGACAATTTTGACACCAGAGTTTGGTCTAATTCGAGCTGTAGCGCCAGGATCACGAAAACATAACTCTAGTCTTGGTGGTAGAAGTGCAATGTTTGTGGTAAACGAGCTACTGATTGCTAAAGGGCGATCGCTCGATAAAATCACTCAAGCACAAACAATAAAATCTTATCCAGGTCTTGCTAGAAACTTAGGAAAGTTGGCTGCTAGCCAGTATTTAGCAGAAATAGTATTATCTGTAGCGTTAAGCGAGCAACCCCAAGAAGAAATTTATGAGTTACTCAACGAACATCTCAATCGTTTAGAAGTTTTAGAAAGCGCAGAAACATTAAATGTTTTAGCACATCTGGCTCATGGGGTATTTCACCTTTTAGCTTTGGCGGGACTAACTCCCCAAGTACAAGTCTGTTGCATCACTGGACGCTCTCTCATACCAGATTTTACAGATCCAACTTGGCAAGTCGGATTTAGCATACCAACAGGTGGAACAATTTGCTTAAGTGCTTGGGAACGTCTGAAGGAGGAGAAAAGAAAACAACAAAGTTTTCCTAGCTTTCCACCTCATCATCCCAGTTCCACAACTTCTTCCACCATTCCTGCTACTGTGAAAGAGAAGCCTGCCAACTACCAAACAATTATTCATCGGCAAGAAATACCAGTTATATCAAGCCGCTTGAATGCAACAGAACTTGCTATACTCCAGCACCTGTCGCAACCAGAGATCATCCAAGATCTAACCAGAAATGATGGCTGGTTATCCGTTGAGCAAGTTTTGCGCTTCTATGCTCAGTATCACATTGGTCGCCCTATTCGCTCTGCTGCTTTAATAGATTCTTATTTAGCTGCTAACCATGATGCAACCGTCTGATTTGGATCCAAAAATCCTACCGTTATCACAAAGTTACGCTAGGAAACAGAATAAGGCATCAATGCCTAAAATCGCTAATAACCCGAATATTCCCAAGTCTCTACCCACTCATGTTAACTTGCACGAGCAGGCAAAAGACGTTTTTGTAAATCAGAAGAATTATACATCGGAAATCTCAAAAACTGATGTCACTAACCACAAACAACAATCGGAAAACAATTTGACCTCTAACGAGGCAAATGGTAAAAATAATATTTCAGAACATAGCACCCAAAAGGCGACAGCAACTGTAGCAAAAACAACAGAAATAACAGAAGCTTCTGGACTCGAACCAGAAGCTGGATCAGCTGAACAGCTAGAGCAAGGGTTTTTGCCGATATTAAAAAACCCCAACTTTTTGGCTCTTTGGGGTGGTCAAGTCTTTTGTCAGATGGCAGATAAAGTCTATCTGGTTTTGATGATTGCCATCATTAATACTCAGTTTCAAACAAACGAGCAGAGTATTAGTGGTTGGGTTTCAACGCTGATGATGGCTTTCACCATTCCCGCAATTCTTTTTGGTTCCCTTGCTGGTGTGTTTGTAGATCGCTGGTCAAAAAAGGCGGTGCTAGTAGCAACAAATGTTTTGCGCGGCATACTAGTGTTGGCAATTCCAGCAATGCTGTGGGTGACTCATGATTGGGAACCATTAGTAGGAGTTTTGCCAGTGGGTTTTGCCATCCTTTTGGCAGTGACTTTCTTGGTTTCTACGCTGACGCAGTTTTTTGCACCGGCAGAACAGGCGGCTATGCCTTTAATTGTCAAAGAACAGCATTTACTTTCGGCAAACTCGCTCTACACAACAACAATGATGGCGTCAGTGATAGTTGGGTTTGCTGTTGGGGAACCATTGTTAGGGGTAGCAGATCAATTGTGGTCGCAAGTAGGTGGTAGTGATGGACTAGGTAAAGAACTTGTAGTGGGTTCCAGTTATGCGATCGCTGGATTCGTTTTGTTGTTGCTTGTCACTCATGAAAAACCTCAACAAAGCGAAAAACAATCTCCTCACATTTTTGCTGACTTGCAAGATGGTTTGCGTTATCTCAAAGAAAATAATCGTCTTCGCAATGCGCTTGTCCAACTGATTATTTTGTTCTCTGTATTTGCGGCATTAACTGTTTTAGCCGTTCGTATGGCAGAATTAATTCCTAACTTAAAAGCTTCCCAATTTGGCTTTTTACTAGCAGCAGGAGGTGTTGGTATTGCCATTGGTGCAACTCTTTTAAGTTTATTCGGTCAGCGCTTGTCCTATACCCAATTAAGTTTGTGTGGATGTATAGGAATGGCAGCATCTCTTATCGGTCTGTCGATCTTTACTAAACAGTTATGGCTTGCCCTGTTTTTAATCACATCGTTAGGTGTGTTTGGGGCGTTGGTGGGTATTCCCATGCAAACAGCTATCCAAACAGAAACTCCGCCAGAAATGCGTGGGAAAGTCTTTGGTTTACAAAACAATGTGATTAATATTGCTTTGTCCTTACCCCTAGCAGTAACAGGCGTGGCAGAAACCTTTCTTGGATTACAGACAGTGTTCTTGGTATTAGCTGGGATTGTTTTTTCTGGTTGTATATTGACCAGTTACACTTCTTCTAAGTAGCTCTGCGATAAAAAGAGTTAATCTTCAACTTTTACAACCGATTATCTACTGAAAACTTCAGTTGTTATGGTAGACTTACCTCAGTACTAAACTCTCACGAGTCTTGCTGGGAATCAACCCAAGTTTGAGCTAGACGTTATACGTAACGTCTACGAGGGTTGTTATAAGTTACATAACATTAACAACCCAAAAGTGAAGTAAGTAAAGCCAAAAATACACTTGTCTAGAAATGTACAAAGCTTTTGTACAAGGTGACAGTAACTTTTGTGTTGCCCCAAGTTAAGAACCAGCAAGTAAAGCGAGACAAAGGACTAATTAAAAAAGGACAAAAACCTAATATAATAAATTCGCTTTACTGATAGCTAACAAAGAATGCGTATAGCCTGGATTGGAAAAAAATCACCCTTTTGTGGCAATGTAACCTACAGTAGAGAAATTACAAATGCCTTGTTAGACCGGGGACACCAAGTTAGCTTTCTCCACTTCGCTCAAGAGGAATCGGATGTGGGGAACTTGCCTAATTGTCAAGAAGTCACCCTACCCTTCATCTACAAGTCTCAGGTTTACACAATTCCAACTTTCAAAGCGACTAAGGTTTTAACTCAGTCGCTGCGACGCATTAAACCTGATATAGTCCATGCTTCTCTGACTTTATCTCCCCTCGACTTCGTTCTACCAGAAATTTGTGAGCGACTGAAATTACCTCTGATTGCTACCTTCCATACACCATTTGCTGGAAAGGGCGCAAAACTGGTATCAGGAACACAACTTTTGGCTTATCAACTCTACGCACCTTTTTTGGGTAATTATGATCGCGTGATTGTCTTTTCCCAAATTCAACGAGAATTATTGGCTCGCATGGGTGTTCAGGAACAAAACATTGCTGTCATTCCCAACGGTGTGGATGTTGAAAAATATTCTCCCGGTCTTTCCAAAGTCAAAGAAGAATTTCGCGCTGAACGTTTGTTTGTCTACCAAGGTCGGATAGCGCCAGAAAAAAACGTTGAAGCCCTCCTCCGTGCTTGGAAAGATGCACAAATGGGACCAGATAGCAAATTGCTCATTGTTGGCGATGGTCCGTTGAAACCTTCTTTAGAGCCATTTTACGATTTGGAGCACAATATTCTCTGGTTAGGATTTGTTGCTGACGAACAACGACGGATCGAAGTTTTACGGGGAGCAGATGTATTTATTTTACCATCTTTAGTAGAGGGATTATCTTTGTCTCTGTTAGAAGCAATGGCTTGTGGAGCCGCTTGCATAGCAACAGATGTCGGTGCAGATGGAGAGGTCATGGAAAAAGGAGCGGGTGTTATTCTTAACACAAAAACTGTACGTTCCCAATTAAGAACCCTCTTGCCACTATTTCAAGATCATCCCGAATTAACAACCTTGCTGGGGCAGAAAGCCAGAAAGCGGGTATTAGAACAGTATACTCTTAGTAGTAATATTACTCGACTTGAAGAACTTTATACTAAAGTTTTGGAACAGCGACGACCCGTACCGCTAAGTTGGGGGGCGTGAATTAGATAGGGGAAAGGGCATTCCTATGCACGACTTACGAAACCTCACCCTGCCCTGTCGGGCATCCCTCTCCTTATTAAGGAGAGGGAAAGATTTTTCCTAGGCAAAAAGCGAGGGTGAGGTGATATCATGTCCGCTTAAATGCCTGTCATTGCGAGTGGAACGGAGTGAAACGTTCGCGCAGCGTGTCCCCTTGGGACTCAGCAATCTCCCCTAACCACAAACTACAACAAAAGAACGCAACTTGGTATAGGCAGAGGGGTGCGGTGTCAGGGCGAGGTGAGGTAATACTCATGAATGCAACACGCGTATGACCTCACCCCGGCTTTGGCTTAGGCCAAAACCTCCCCTCTCCTTAGTAAGCAGAGGGGTGCCCGTAAGGGCGGGGTGAGGTTAAATCAACGTGGAATTAAAGCGCTTAAACGTTCTACATATCTATTTCACTTTTGAGGATAAAGTTTTGACAACACGCGTATGACCTCACCCCGGCTTTGTCTTACGCCAAAACCTCCCCTCTCCTTACTAAGGAGAGGGGTGCCCGTTAGGGCGGGGTGAGGTTAAATCGACACCGAATCAAAGCTTAAACGTTCTACATATCTTTTCAGTGTTGAGATTAAAGTTTTGACAACACGCGTATGACCTCACCCCGGCTTTGGCTTACGCCAAAACCTCCCCTCTCCTTGCTAAGGAGAGGGGTGCCCGTGAGGGCGGGGTGAGGTCAAATCAACGTGGAATTAAAGCTTGAACGTTCTACATATCTTATTTCACTGCAGCACAATTACTAGTAGGCGCAGGCTGCTCACGCTGTGGGCCAGTCTTGGTAGGATCATAACCAACGAGCACCACCTGACCTTTTTCGTTATATATCCAACCCTGAGCAGGTATTATCTGTTTAACAGGTGGCTTTTGAGATGGCTGTTTTTTTGTTGGAGTTGTTAAACTTACCGTACTAGGGACAGGCTGAATTAAATCAACCCGCACATTATCACTACTGAGGACTTTTTGGGGGTCAGTTGGAAGTCCGCCGCGTCCGGTGATAGTGAAACTGTTACCAGAACCTTTGGTACAGGGATTTTGAGCAATCTGCTGTGCCGGATCAACCACAGTTTTTGTCAATTCAAATAACCCTTGGGTGGGGTCAATATCAACTACATTAATTTGCACATTACCACTCGACTGGTTATTTACCCCTCTGGCGGTGATATCGCTTGTATTTGGGTCAGCTGCATTCCGAGACTGAAAGCCAAAAATACCTTGGCTATTGATATTAACATTACCACCACGATCCTTAGCAGAGTTAGCAGTGATGTCGCTATTGTCAAAGCCAACCAGGACACCGGTATTAATATTAATGTTGCCGCCAATAACGTTTGCTCCTGTGGCGTTGGTTGTGATTCTGCTGTTGCGACTCATGATCAAATCTTTTGAGTTAATATTAATTGTCGCTTCCTCTCTATTCGGGTCAACTTTAGCACTGCGTGTATTGGCGGTGAGTGAGGCATTGTTGTTTAAACGGATAGAGCGAGCATTTAATGTCATGTTGCCTGCAGTTCCTGTTCCGAGATTCGCCACGCTTACTATTGCCCCATCTTGCACAAGCAAGGTATTGGTTCTAACTGTAAGATCACCCGCATCCCCTGTTGAGTTTGGGTCTGCTTGAGCAAACAAGCCACTTTTACCAATGATTTGCACATCTTGGGCATCAACGCTCAAAAAACCCCCGTTGCCCGCACCGAAAGTACTAGCACTTACCTGTGCCCCATCTCGCACTAGCAAGGTATTGGTTTTGATTGTAAGATCACCCGCATTCCCTGTTGAGTTTGCTTGAGCAAACAAGCCACTGGCAACCTTACCATCAGCGCTTGTACCAATGATTTGCACATCTTGGGCATCAACCCTCAAAAAACCCCCGTTGCCCGCACCGAAAGTACTAGCACTTACCTGTGCCCCATCTCGCACGAGCAAGGTATTGGTTTTGATTGTAAGGTCACCCGCTTTTCCTGTTGAGTTTGCTCGTGCAAACAAGCCACTGGAAGCCCGACCATCAGCGCTTCTACCAATGATTTGCACATCAGAGGCATCAACCCTCAAAAAACCCCCGTTGCCCGCACCGTCAGTGCTAACACTTACTACTGCCCCATCTCGCACGAGCAAGGAATTGGTTTTGATTGTAAGATCACCTGCATCCCCTGTCGAGTTTGGCTGTGCAGAAGCAAACAAGCTACTGGCAACCTGACCATTAGCGCTTCTACCAATCAATTGCACATCAGAGGCATCAACCCTCAAATTTCCCCCTTTGCCCGCACCGTAAGTGCTAGCATCTACATATGCCCCACCTTCAAGCCGCAAGCTGCTAGCACTGATACTAACATCACCTCCCTGTCCATTTGCTCCTGATAGCACCTGATTACCAATTGAACTATTGTTAAGGTTTATTGCCCCGGTAGCATTAACCGAAATATCTCCCGCTTGAGTACCAACTGTCCCCAAACTTTGCCCTATTCCAGCGCTGAGGAAACTTCTTCCCGTCATCTCTAAATTCCGGGCATTAACCGCAATACTACCGCCACCGCCTGACCTAACATTAACTCCCGCACCATTCGTCAGCGATACATCACCTCTTTGCACTCCCACAGGAAAACTCAAGCTACCATCACCATTGAGTTCCACCGTCCCAGCAGCAGATAATCCCCCTAACTCAACTCGTCCTCCTGGTGCTGTCAGTCCCCCATTATCTAAGCTGACGTTACCACCTACTAATGTTAGGGAATTTCCTTGTGAAACAGCAAGATTAGCAGATTGACTGCTGATATTTTTGAAATTCTCCCGATAGCTCAACCCAACCGGAGCAGTTATCGTTAACAATGGCCGTGTTTGTGGATTCGTCGCACTAAACTCAAACCCATCCTTAAATATCAAACTATTTGCCGTACTTCCCAAAAAAGAACCACCCACATCCAACCGGGCATTTGGTCCAAAGATAATTCCATTTGGGTTGATCAAAAACAAGTTCGCTTTGCCCAACACACCCAAGACACCTTGAATATTCGAGACATTCCCCCCAGTCACTCTGGTGAGTATGTTTGCAATTCCTGCGGGATTAGAAAAATAAGCTCCTCTACCAGCATTTACATTAAATTCCTGAAAACTGTGGAACAGGTTCCCCTGACGAATTGCGCCCCCATCAATTTTGTCGCTAGGGGTGCCCTTAATCACATCCTGTGTGACGCGGGAGTTCTCTGCGCCCAGCGTGTTATCAGGAGTGATTTGTGCTTTAGCTA
This sequence comes from Brasilonema sennae CENA114, assembly GCF_006968745.1. Lineage (NCBI taxonomy): Bacteria > Bacillati > Cyanobacteriota > Cyanophyceae > Nostocales > Scytonemataceae > Brasilonema > Brasilonema sennae. The sequence goes on from NZ_CP030118.1 coordinate 5,665,122, forward strand.
CCTTACCGTAGCTAAAGCTGAATACGGTTGCAAGGGCTAAAGTCAAGAAAAAGAGTGGGTGGCGCACTTGTTTTATCCTCGGTATTTTACGAGTATGAAGTTGGGAAGAATACTTTCAAACAAGTAAAATTATAGCTCAGTAGTACTGATATCAGGTTTGTAGGCTCATAGTAATTATTTGTAAGATTTTGTGACAAAGTGTTTTTTGTCATACCCTCGCTTTTACCTACAAAAAAATTTCCCTCTCCTTCATAAGGAGAGGGATGCCCGACAGGGCAGGGTGAGGTGAGACCAGCGCTCTTGGTAGGGGAGCTACTGCTCGACTAGGGTTCCCCCCGTTGTAGCACAAGCGCGTTTTCAAGGGTAGCCAGGGGACGGGCGTTCCCGGAGGGTTCCGTTACTTAGAAATTGTAGCCAACTCCTAGCATCAGCCCGACATCAGTCTCATTTAGAAAAGCTGCATTCACAGAACCTGTTAATGTAAATCTACGAGATAATGGCACATCAACACCGCCAGAAAGAAGGAAACCAACATCAGCATCATCACTGGTTTCAATCGCAACACCAGCACCTACATAAGGCGCGATGCTAAATCCTTGTCCTATTCCTCGTTGTGTGAGGTCGAAGGTAATGGGAACTAGAATGAGCGGATCATCCCCAATCACTGCTGAAGGTCGCACCGAGAAGTTTCGTGTTAGCCCAATTTTACTGAAAACTGCAAAGTTCCCATCACTAAGAGCTGAATCACCGCCTAAGCCAATATTACCACCAACTCCGATATAGCTAGAGACACCACGAGTGGCTCTACCTGGCGTAATACCATCTCCACTACCTCCGCCATTCTGTGTCTTGAGACTTACATTAGACGGTATGAGGACTCTGTTAACCGCATGAATCACACCGTTGCTTGCTTGGATGTTCGGCTGAGTCACGCTGGCATTATTGACTGCAATTTGATTACTACCTTCGACTTTAACCTTTAGGGGTAAGCCCTCAGCGGTTGTGATATTACCAGCCCTAAGTTGATCAGCACCAAGGCTACCAGGCACCACGTGGTATCTTAATATTTTAATCAGTGTTTCTCTATTTTCTGGCTGCTGCAACTGCTGTAAGGTTTGTTGAGGCAAAGCAGAAAATGCCTCATCGGTGGGAGCGAAAACAGTGTAAGGACCTGGTTGTTGTAGAGCATCAGCCAGACCTGCTGTTTTCAATAAAGAAGTCAAGATTGTAAAAGAATTACTAGAAGCAGCAACGGATACAATATCTGTGCTAGTTGTTGGAGCGCTCGCAGTGGTTCTACCAACAATATAATTAGCAGCTGCGACATTGTTCGCAAGAGGTGGCACCTGTCCCAGTTTAACCAAAGCTTGATATAAATGTGCTGCAGCTTCTGCACGAGTTAGAGGTGCAAGTGGATTGAGGGTACTCACATTTGGATAGTTAACCACAAGATTATCTTGTGTTGCAGTTGCCACATTATTCACAGCATAGTTTGGGATAGAACTAGCATCTGTGTAATAAGTACCAAGACTACTGCTTGCATCACCACTAGCAGTCAAACCTAAACCACTTGTTAAAGCAACGATCGCCTGCACCTTAGGAATTTGCTGATTTGGTCTAAACACGTTCCCTGGATACCCTGATAAAAATCCGCTTTCGTAGGCTTGAGTAATTGCAGTAGCCCCCCAATAGGTAGAAGGAACATCTTTAAATCCACCAGGAGTTGACTGCCGAACTGGGCTTTTGTTGAAAGCTTTTTGAATCATTGCTGCAAATTCAGCACGAGTCACAGGTTGATCCGGTCTATAAGTACCATCAGGAAAACCGGTTATTACGTTTCTTGCAGCTAAAGCTTGAATAAATGGTTGTGCCCAGTAATCTGCCGCAACATCAGGAAAGTTACTCGTTGTTGGAGTTGTTGATGGAGTCGTCGATGGAGTCGTCGATGGAGTTGTCGATGGAGTTGTCGATGGAGTTGTTGATGGAGTTATTTCTTGAGGTATTTGAGCAGAAACTAATGTAGGACTAGCTGTAGCAGTAATTATTCCTAACGTTATCAATGCGCTGCTGACTGTTGACAAACGCTTTGAGATATACATAACTTTTTTCACTCCTCACAAAAAAGATGACACTTATCTCGCCTACCGAAAAATCCTCAGAAGTCATGAGATTCAGTTGATAGATTGCACTTGAATCAACTACTGAACAAGTTCTTTTTCAAACTTAGACCTCAATAACGCAACTCATAAAAAATCAAATTGTTTTGAAATACGTAGGCGTTGATGAGTTAAAAATGCGCTCAAGGATACTGCAATAAACTTTTCATGTTAGAAAAGGAGAATCACTGCAAAACATTCTTTCTATAATTTTATATAGCTTTTTAAGAGGAGATTAAACATCTATCTTAGGCAAGGATTTAGTTAGTTTATCCGAGTATAGCCATACACCTGACCTGTTCTTTGAAAGCATGTTATTAGGCATATAGTGTCGGATGAATAACCAGACAATAGAATGCGTGACAAGTTCCTTATTCTTAAATTATCGTAACGATTCAGGTCAGGGGGTATTGACAAGTGTGACAACCGAAAACCATTGTGTATGTATTGCTTTCCATAGAAACGATAGGTAAAAGTGCGGTTCTTGCTGATGTGGACTATATCCAAAGGATGATTTTCACCAGAACCCTTAACAAATAATCTATGTTTCGTGGCTGTTTTTTACTGAGAAAGTTCCTACAGACCATCCCAAACTCGTTGGCTGTTCATAAACCAGCTTTAAGGTATTCACATCTCTAGCAGAAATCGGCGGCGAGTTGCGAACCTGAGAAAAGTATAAAGCATCGCTTGGCAGCGGACTATGTCCCCATATTCCTAATGCATGACCAAATTCGTGGCGAGTGGCTGCAAGGAGATACTGTCCTGTTTGGCTAGGACTCAACAAAATCGTGAAGCGGTGAGATAAAAGATTATTTTTGCTAACGTACATTTCATAAGTCGTTTGAGCAGAACGCGCACGCAGTATTTTACTACCAGGAGAAGTTTGCAATGGTGGAGTTTTTCGCACAATAGTAATGTCTGCGTCTTTGGGTTGTTCAACGATCGCCAAAGGCAAATAAACACTCCACTCCTGAACTGCTTGTGAAACGGTTTTCACCCAATCTTGTGCCTGTTTACTATTAACTGCTTGGGTTGATTCTACATAAACCCGAATGGGAAACTGCGACCAAACGAGATAACCAACTTGGGTTGGACTAACTTGAGAAAAGTAGTCACCGCTGTTAGTGCTATCTTGCCACTGCGTCAGTGTTGGTGGTAGTGGATGAGGCTTGAGGGGAGGTGAGGCAGAGGTAACAAGGATGGCGCTGGATTGGAAACTGGTCAAAATAATAAGCAGCGCTGTACCAATAGCTAATGCTAGTGAGACAATCAAGCGCTGGAAGACTACAGTTTTTGTAATGGTAGTTCTAATAGTACTTTTGGGAGTACTCAATATGAGTTTTTGGGTTTGTCTGCTATACAAAACTTGACCAAACTTATTTAAAGATCGCCATTCAGCTAAAGTTTCCTTTAGAGGGTTTGCTTCTTGCTTCTACCAAGGGAGCCGGCTCCAACCTGTGAGGCAGTGCGTTGCGGGGGTTCCCCCCGTTGTAGCACCTGCCGTCCCACAAGCCTAAATTCGGGTGTAGCCCACCCTATTTTTCAAAGAAACAACTTTTTGAAGCTTTTAGCCATTGTTCAACCGTTATTTTCAGCTAATTTAACGAATCGTGGTATCCCGTTCGACCTTTTTACAGGCTTGCTAGTTTTGAAGTGAGCTGTGGTTTACAAACCAGATGATTTTGGGCTTTGGTTTTCAGCACTGTCACCAAAGTATCAGAAAGCTACAAATATGTCAAACTTCTTTTTCTGACTAATTATGAAAAAGTCTAGTAAAGTATTTGGCTATTTAATCAACCTCCCCATATTTTCATGTTATTTAGGGAGGAGCCAACCAGCACTTAAAACCACAGTTAAACCAAGAAAAATGGCTGTGAGTGCCCAAGTCACTCGGTTTAATGTATTTTCTGCACTCTTTGTGCTGCTGAACAACTGGGCTTGTCCACCAATGGCTCCTATGCCATCGCCTTTGGGACTATGCAGCAAAACCAAAACAATGAGACCAACAGCGGAAAGTGCCCAAATAAATTCTACGACGTTAACAACGGTCATGGTATCTAATATAGTTGATTATCGAGTTTTAAGATAGATTAATTCTTAATTATACATTATAAATGAGAAATTATGAGCTTTGTTTCTTTGCTGACAAGAAAGCCGACTCCGAGAAGCTGACAAGCTCAGTGTCTTCAGACCTGAGTAGAAGCGAACGGCAGTTTTAACTGCCTTGTCCGTTAACCGTGATGCTGATCTTCGATATACTTTTTAATTACTTCGCTACTTACGTTTCCGGCACTGCTAACAAAGTAACTCCTAGACCATAGACTAGGCAGCTTAAGCAGTTCTGGAAATTCTTTTCTAAGGTAATAGCTAGACCGACCCTTAAAAGCTTTTATGACCAGATGGGGTGCGTCGGATGGAGTAACACCGATAAATAAATGTATGTGGTCTGGGGCAACTTCCAAAGCTAAAATATCCCATCCCTTTTCGTTGGCAAGTATGTAAAAAATTTCTTTGGCACGCCTGGCAACATCCCCTATCAGCACTTTTTTACGGCGTTTAGGACACCAGACGTAATGCAAGTTTAACAAGTACTTGTTATGGTTCCCGCTTTTATACTCAGAAGCCTTTAGCATATATTTTGTTGTTTTCTTCTAAAATACCAACACATTTCCATTTTAGTATGCTATTGTCGTTATGTTTTGAGAGAACAACAAAGAGGGTTAAGTGTTTGGATGCCAGTAAGTATTGATAAAAACAGATAAAAGTCTAGAAGGCGTTTTACAGTTTGTTTGCTCAGAATCGGCAAAACTAGGTAATTGCGGGACGTACTACGCAAGGCAGCTTTATTTTAAGACTGGCAAGATACCTAGTAAGTTTGATTTGCACAAGTTATTAAAAACCAATCCTCATTTTCAAGCACTGTACTCTCACGTTGCTCAACAATGTTTAACCACGATCGCCGAATCTTTTAAGTCTTACTTGGGCTTGCTCAAAGCAGTTAACAAAGGTGCTGTGGAGCAACGACCAAAGTTACCTGGTTACCGCAAAAACGGTCTAGCATTAGCTACTTTTCCTCGCGCTGACGTTAAGCTCAAAGATGGTTTATTGCGGTTCCCGCTAGGTAGCAAGGTAAAAATTTGGTTTGGGTTGGACGCTTTCTACCTGCCAATGCCCTCAAATCTAAAGTACAGCGAGATTAGGGAAATTCGCATCCTACCTCGCAACCAATGCTTTTATGCTGAGTTTGTGTACAAAATGCCTGATACGGAACAACCGACGCTTGACAAAGTAAAAGTGTTAGGAGTTAATCCAGGTATTAATAATTGGCTAACTTGCGTTTCCAATATTGGAACTAGTTTTATCATTGATGGCAGACATTTAAAATCAATGAATCAAAACTACAATAAACGAGTATCCACGCTGAAAAAAGACAAACCTCAAGGCTTTTGGTCTAAGCAACTGGCGCACATAACGGAAAAGCGAAATCGCCAAATGCGAGATGGGATAAACAAAGCCGCACGCAAAGTTATTAGGCATTGCCTAAAAAACAAGATTGGTAGAGTTGTCTTTGGTTGGAATAAACGGCAGCGTCAAGAAATTAACCTTGGACGCAAAACTAACCAGACTTTTGTACAAATTCCTACATCCCGTCTTAAGGATAGGATTGCTCAATTATGTGAATACTACAAAATTGAGTTGACGGAAACAGAAGAAAGTTATACATCTAAAGCATCTTTCTTGGATAACGACGTGCTACCTACTTTCGGCGAAAAACCCGAAGGGTGGCAACCATCCGGGAAACGAGTAAAACGCGGTCTTTATAGAACTGCAAACGGATACAAACTAAATGCGGATTGCAATGGAGCCGCAAACATTGTCCGTAAAGTAGCGATGAAATTAGGACTAGTTGTTAATGGAATCAGTAGGGTGTCTTTGTCAGCACCATCGAAACTTCGTTTGTGGAGTCTTCGAGAATCTCCGAACTTTGTAAGTAAACGAGCGTCAGCGAAGTTTGCTTAGTTCGGAGAGTGTCAAACTCATGTATCTGAACTCACAACTCAGGACTGATAAACTTAAAAGGATGAGCTTTTGTGCTTCAAAAACTCCTTTTCTTCTGGAGTTGAAATTCTTCCCAAAATCTTATTGCGATGAGGAAAGCGCCCAAAACGCTCTATCACTTGCATATGGCGCACTGCATAATCAATGGGACTCACACTATCAGGATCATCACCCAATTGCTGAAACAGTCGTACTGCTTGATTCTGATGCTCGAGATTTTCGCTATGTTCAAAAGGCAAGTAAATAAACCAGCGTTGTACAGGTACCAACATGTGATCATATCCTTTTGCAACAGCGTGGTGAGCGACTGAGAGTGCTTCCCAGTCAGTAGCAAAGGCTTCGGGAGTATCACGAAACACATTTCTGGGAAACTGATCCAACAGCAAAATCAATGCTAGACAACTATCAGGAGAATCGATCCAGTCGTCTAGATATCCTGCTGCCGCCTTTTGGTAATCTATCAGAAACCGGATTCGCAGTTGTTCATCAAACTCTGGTTTTTTACTGAACCAAAAAGACTTTGGTTTAGGATAGTCTGGTTCACCAGAACTACCAAACCAAAAGTCTAAAATTTCTTGTGCCTGTGACATCTTTTACTGACCCTTACAAAGAACTTGTCGCATTTTACGCATATTCGCAGGCAATTCAAAGTTCATGGCTTGTTGAATGAAAATTGATGGTATGGGAATGGTAGGCGTAGCTTGCACAGTATAGCTTAGTAAAGTTCCGTCACCACAATCTTTTAGGTCTAAATTGGCTGTAAAATCATGAAAATTCCCTTTTTGCAGCTTAAATTGTATCTTTTGCCCAAATTCTTCCACGACATCAAGGTAAATTTCTACTTGGGCAGTGAAAAAGAAAAATGTTTTTTGTGCCGATTGATACAGACGTTTCATTTCACCAGATTGCAAAACTTCGCTTTTGATCACATCTGGAAAATAGTGTACCCAACGCGGGTAATCTGTTATCTGTTGCCAAACATTTGATCGCATTAAGGGCAAATACATCCAAGCGGTGACAGCACCACCCCAAGCTGTGTGCGATCGCGTTTGCACCAGAATTTCACCTTGCATCAGTAATTTTTGTTTATCTTGAGTCCAAGGCATACTTGAATTTGTAGGAACCGAATCTGAGGTAAAGGATGCAGACATACTTTTTTCAGTCACTCCTTAACACATCAACGTCATAAGTTTCAACTGGTGAACATCTAACTTGGTATACACTCCAAGTCATTAATTCTAGCTCCAGTAAAATATGAGAGTTTTCCGGAAACAGTCATGATCTAGTCATTATTACCAAAACTTCACGCTCATCATATGTCAGGTTTATCACTATATTGTGTTTTCTGACAGCATACAATGACAATTTTATTCACAAAATAGCGAATCGTCATTTTTTAAGTAAAAATACTTAGATGTGTGAGTAAAGATCAAGAACTTATTGTAGAGTAGGGAACAGGGAACAGGGAACAGGGAACAGGGAACAGGGAACAGGCTTGAAAGTCTCGTGCTGTGCGTATTTTCTCATTAGTTCACGTCCTAATCTACCTGGCAACTGCTATAGAGTAGATTTTTATAGAATTGCTTCAGAATAAAATGATCGCTTTAAGTGCATCCATCTCTGGTGTGATTTTTCTTTGCAGCTTTCAGATTTAATGACTAGGATTGTTACTACATATAAAATGCAGTGATTGTTGAGTTTAAGGGAAATAAGATGAGTTCGTCTAAATTAAATCGTAAATTAAACCAGGGTTTCGGGGCTTTTCTTGGTATTGCGATCGCTGTTTGGGTTCTGCGGGGTTTTGGTATTCTCACTTTTCTTCCAGGAGGAGTGATTTGGCTGTTGCTGCTTGCGGCGATCGCTATGGCTATTCTTAGTCACGTGCAAAAAACTTGGTGGCGTTACTAAAACAACAATCCATCGTATTTGCCTCAAGAGTACTGCGCCCATAACGCGCGTTTGGGCGTAGGGGACTCGCTAGCCCTGCTTTGTTAGCGCAGCGGGACGTTTGCGTGGCTAGCCCTTCATCGAACTCCCCGGAGGGGCAGGGGTTCCCCCTACACCCTTATACTCCTACACTCTCCTGACGGGTGAGTGTAACTTACGGTAACCAAAATTCCGGCAAAATAGATTTACCGATTTGACGTACACTTTTGTTAACTGTTCTTGCCAATTGAATGTGTGGCTCATCCGCTTGCACAGGTAGAATATTGGCTGGTGCACCTTCTCCAAAATAGGAAATCACTAAATTTGCTGCTTCTAAACCTGTGACGTAAGCCTTTTCTTGGGACCAAGAACCGTGGCGGTTTACAATCCAATCACCACTCATAAAAACATTTTTAAAACTTGTTTTCGCTGGTAACATATAACGATAACTACCAGGAGCAAAGTGAGATACTGCCTGCGGTAGACGAATTACGCTGCTATCAATAACTTTGGCTTGACGGAATTGTGGCACACAATTTGCTAAATAACGGTGAACTATCGGAATAATTTCGTCATCTTCTAAAGAAAGAAATTGATTAGCATGATAAAAATCAGCTTCAACAACTGTACCCGGTTCGTTACGGTATTCATCATGCAACGCGTTCAAATCAAAAAATGTCCAACCCGTTGTTCTATCAAACCCAAAGCAAGCATTAGAAGGACGTTTAATAGAAATCTTACGATCAAACCATAGCCGAGTTGCTAAAACATCAATCGCTCCTAGATTGCTGAGATTGCGAAATTCATCACGTTTTTGTAAACTGGGGCTACTTGATAAAATCTTTTTCATTCCAGTGATACCAACAGCAAAAACGACTGCATCAGCATCAAAGACTTCATCATTGCAAACAACTCCTGTGACTTGATTATTGTCATCAACAATTAAGTCACTGACTCGACGATTTGCTAATACTTTTGCCCCAGATTTTTCAATCCGTTCTACCCAAGGGCGGAAGATTTGTTCTCCTACAGTTCCCCGGCACCAAACCACATCAAAATCTGGTTGATGTGCCAAGATAAAATAGTAAAGCATTCCTATAGCTGCTGCAGCCGAACACTGTTCTCCAGGAGCAAACAAGCCCACCAATAACATTGGTTCAAAAGATTCGTGGTAGAGTCGTGCAGAAACACCAAAATCTTTAAACAATTCACGGGCAGTGATAAAGTCATAACGCCGCCAAGCTTGATCAGAATTATCAAAATCAATAATCGCGTAAAGCAAAGGCAGAGCGCTGAGGCGATCAACGAGTGGCAAACGTTTAAACTGTGTATAAAGGAAAGTTCCCAGAGGAGTTGGGAGTTGCGGTAAGTCCTGAAAAATCGGTGATTCAACTTCTAACCCTGCTGGAGAATATTGCGATGAACGAGTCCAACTTGTAAAGGGACTAATTCCCAGTTCATTCATCAAAGAAAAGATATTTCTGTAAGGATACCAGAAGCCATGAATACCCGCTTCTACAGAACGTCCTGCAGATGTTTTCCAACCCGCAACCAATCCACCGGGATAAGAACCAGCCTCTAATAGTGTCACCTGGTACCCTTGTTTTGCGAGGGTTACAGTTGCGCCTAAACCCGCCCAACCAGCACCAACAACGACCACTCGCTTGTCTTGTGATACTTTTGACATATTAGCCTCCGATTTTTATCCCACCATCAAATCTAAAACATCTGGTAGACATACTATTTAACCATAAAGGCAACCAGAGATAAACAAAATTGTGTTCTGGTGTCGGAACTACGGTGTACGAGGTACGTAAAATGGTTAAAGCAAAAACAGAATGAAATGCAAGCAGGCAGCTTAAGTGATGTCATTGAACGTATGGCACGAGAAAAGCTACCCAAAAATGAGTAATTATGGGTAGCTTTGTCCATAAATTAAGTTACAGTTTCATTCCCTGATCTGGCAATACTCCAAGCCGAATTACTTGCGTGGAACACCCACCGAAACAACGCACAAACCAAAATCGACTGGCAATTTACCACCCTCGTTTTTAGTGATTAAGGTCTACTAGAGCTTGCGCGGATGATTTCAAAAAAAACTCTCAAACTCAGAACTGATAAGCCTTTGAGCCGCAAAATTGCTCCTGACTTTTCAAACACCTACCCATCCGCGCAATGTCTCCTCACACAGAGGGTTTTTCAAATATGATCAAATGTTGTTGGGGTAACAAGTTTTTAGTTTCCCGCCAAACCAAACCAACAGCTTGCATTTCTTTTCGTACTTGTTTTTGAGTCATTTTATGCAAAGCTTTAATCAGAATAAAGGGATTTTCACCTCGATATTCAACCAGTACTATCCTACCACCGGGTTTTAGCCCCCGGATAATTCCTTCGATGATTTCTCGTGGGTACTCAAACTCGTGATAAGCATCCACCATCAAAGCCAAGTCAACACTTTCTGCTGGTAGATTGGGGTTAGTCAGAGTTGCCAAGACAGGTTGAACATTGGTGATATTTTTCTCTTTCTTCAAGAACTTAATAATATCCAGCATTTCTGGCTGAATATCCACAGCTAGGACTTTTCCTTTTGTTAAAACGCGAGCAATACGAAAGCTCATGTAACCTGTTCCAGCACCAATATCTGCCACAACATCGTCGGGTTTCAAGTTAAGGGCGCTAACGATTTTGCTTGGTTGTTCTTCAGCCTCTCGACTTGGTCGTTCTAACCAAGATGCTCCTGTATGTCCCATAACTTTGGCTATTTCTCGATTCATGTAAAATTTACCAATACCATCGGGACTGTGAATGACCCGTTGTTGGTAAATTGTGGAAGATGGAGATGCACTTGCTATGCTTATAGGAGCAAGCAGGATGCAGCACAGGATCAACGGGATAGTTACGGCGAAAGTTAAAAATTTGTCTTTTAATTGAGATTTCATCAAACTTTTTACACGATAGACAGGTCATCGAATGACTTAAAACTTACTAGAAACCTCACCCTGCCCTATCGGGCTTCCCTCTCCTTATAAAGGAGAGGGAAAGATTTTGGCGCCGATTCAAGCGAGGGTGAGGTGAAAAGCGATCGCCTACAGCTTTGTTAACCTCACCCTGCCCTATCGGGCATCCCTCTCCTTTATAAGGAGAGGGAAAGATTTTAGCGCCGATTCAAGCGAGGGTGAGGTTTTGAACGAAATATGTATACACGGTTCGGTAATCTAAAAACTTAAATTACGAATGGTTCTACATGGCGATCGCACCACTCTCCCATAAACCGTTCAATCACAAATGGTCTAACAATAAGCTTCGGTGGGCGTCCACCTTTAACATCAATACGCACGAAAGAGTATGGTCGTCGCAGGTGCTCATCGTATCCATTGCGACCAATAAAAAGGAATGAATCAGCAACTTTACGGTAAGGATTACCTGGAAGATAATCAAAAGTCTCCATCAATTCTGGTCCTTCATTGCGTTGACGACGGGGATAATGACCGCTTCCACCAGAGATGATACAGTTAATATTCGAGTCAGCATGTCCGGTGTCTGTTGTGCGAAGGTGTTCCAAACAGTGTGCATGACCATTTAAAATCAAATCGACAATTGGACGACCTTGAGTCATCGAACCAAGGGTATTTGCAACTTGATCAAACACCCAACGCAGACAGCGGCGAACTGCTAACGTTTGTGCTTGATGCCATTTGGTCGCTTCCGTGACGTAAGGAGGATGATGAAAATAAATAATACGTCCGCGCACTTCTTCTGTATTCCAAGATAAAATCAGTCTTTGCTTCAGCCAGTTTAGTTGTTCAAAGTCTACGACTGACGACTCATCAGATTCAAGTTGTTTTTCAATATCAATTTTGATCTCATCGATTTGGTATAGTTTCGCTTTGAGGGCATCAAGTTGTTCGGCTTCTTCAGGAATCTCTGGATTAAGCTTCTCGCATATTTCCAGAATTTGGATTTCCTCTTGTTCTATCTCATGCTGACGATGCACCAATTCGCGGCGTTCGGCTTCTCCCTCTTTTGTCGCTGGAAGTGGTGACGGTTCATTAAAAGTATTGGAGTCGAGGGCGAAAAAGTCGATCCCACCGTAACGAAAAGTGTAGTAGCGGTTGGGTAAGCGGGTGAAACGTCCGGGTTCATAACGTAAACAGTGTCCCGTGTCAGTCTTTGCAGTGTAATGCTCATCTAAATGACGTTCCAACTCTTCATCAGAGTCAAATCCTTTGAGATAGTCAAGAAACGCCCGTGCATAAGCATCACCTTTATAAGATCCATGCCAGCCGATCTCGACATTTTTATAGCCAAGTAGGCGACGCAGCGATCGCGTACCTCCAGCAATAAACCGATATATCCCCGGAACATCGTAATAATCATGATTACCCAGAACTGGCAGAATTGGTAGGTTAAAGACCATGCGATCGTACGGGATGCGTTTAGGATTTTCGCCACCCACAAGAAACTCGCGGTAAGGTTCAATAAAGTTAGTCGGGTAATACTCATGAGATCCCACCACATAAATGACATCACCCGTATGCAGAACAAAACGGCTCTCCTCTTGATGAGCAAGCATCAATTCAGCAATTTTGCGTTGCGGGTGATGTCCTTGATGTTCTGTAGTGCCGCTATCACCTATAACTATGAAAGAGAATTCTGGATTATCCGAGTTACCATCATCTAAAACCATGCTGGTTTGGTCAATGCCACGTTCGACAACACTCGCATCTCCCCACCGTACCCGTTCCTTCATCTTTTGGACTTTCACAGGAACTGGTGGATCAAATATGAATTTCATAAATTGGTATTCATGAGTTATTAGTCATTTAGTTATTCTCCCATCTAAACCTCCGCAAGGGTACTCCCGCCACACACGAAGTGTTGGGGATAAGCGGGAATTGCGGGGCAATTAAGAGGGCATGCCTGACGGCTACAACTAGTCAGTTATCAGTTATCAGTTATCAGTTACAACAGAAAATACGGCTCTGTTTCTTTTGTTAACTGTTAACTGTTCACTGTTCACTGTTAATGATATCCTGCTGCTTGCAACGAAAATAGTGTTGCATAGCGCTTCTGTGCCTGTAACAACTCCTCATGAGTTCCCTGTTCCACAACCTCCCCAGCTTCGATAACAACAATTTTGTCAGCCATCCGCACCGTAGAGAAGCGGTGAGAGATTAAGAATACCATCTGATTTTTCGTCAAAGTGCGAAAGTGATTGAAAATATCAAATTCTGCTTGGGGATCCATTGCTGATGTCGGTTCATCCAAAACCAAAATATCTGCATGAGTTCGCATAAAAGCACGGGCTAGAGCAATTTTCTGCCACTGCCCTCCAGAGAGTTCTTGTCCATCCTTGAACCATTTCCCAAGCTGAGTTTGAAACTTGTCGGGCAAATGTTCAATAAAAGGAAGCGCCATCCCTTTTTGGGCCGCACTCATCCATCGGTTTTTATCTTCAACGTAGTCCACATCCCCCACACCAATATTCTCACCAACTGTAAATTGGTAGCGGACAAAGTTTTGAAAAATCACCCCAATGCGTCGCCGCAGCACATCCACATCCCATTCTTGCAAGTCCAAGCCATCTAGTAAGATGCGTCCAGAGTCAGGAGTGTAAAGTTGAGTCAGCAGTTTGATCAGCGTCGTTTTGCCAGAACCATTTTCACCAACAATGGCTAACTTCTCTCCCGGTTTCAGGTGCAAAGAAATATTTTTCAGCGCTGGTTGCAAACTTCCTGGATAGGTGAATGATACGTTTTCAAAGCGAATTCCATCTTTAGGTTTTAAGCCTTTGGTAGCTTTGCCTTTTGGCTTTGGAACTTCCTCTTCCAGAAACTCATAAAGATTAGAAAGGTACAAGTTATCCTCATACATCCCCCCAATAGAAGTCAAGGCACTAGAAAATGTAGACTGTCCTTGGCGAAACACGGTGAGATACATCGTCATATCTCCTAAGGAGATTCTGCTTAGAACTGTCTCCACCACAATCCAGGCATAAGCCATGTAAAAAGCTAAAGTACTCAACAAACTCAGCAGATAACCCCACCATCCTCGCCGTAGTGTCAATTCGCGGTCTTCACCGTAGAGTCTATTAAATAAGCTGTGGTAACGTTCCAGCAACATATCCCCAAGTTGGTAGAGTTTAACCTCCTTAGCAAAGTCTTCTCTAGCCAAAAGAGTTTCCAGGTAATGCTGCTGACGGGTTTCCGGCGCACGCCAACTAAATAGGCGAAAAGCTTCCCCAGCAAATTTCGTTTCCGCAAAGAATGCGGGCATAGCTGCTAAGATGAGCATCAACACCGCCCAAAATGAAAACTTCACCAGCAAAATGCCATAAGTCACAAGTGACAAAGCGCTTTGCACCAAGCCAAAGGTACGATTGACCAAAGACAAGGGACGAATTGATGCTTCTCGTCGTGCATTGGTCAATTTGTCATAAAACTCTGAATCCTCAAACTGTGTGAGGTCGAGTGTCAGGGCTTTTTCCAAAATCAGAACATTGACTCGTTGACCAAGCAGCATCCTCAACAACGACTGGCAGACGGTGAGTCCTCGCTGACTAGCTGCTAGTAAAGCGACGGCGATCGCCTCTAATCCCACATACATTAAAGGACGATTATTATTGACAAAATCACTGTTATATGATAAGTTGTGAGAATTGAAAACGACGGTATCGACAATTAACTTACCGATATAAGCTATAGCTGCTGGGAAAAGACCAGCCAGCACAGTTAAACTCGCGAAAATAATAGTCAGCGAGCGGCTAGTTGTCCACACCAAACTAATAGCTCGTCCACTGTACCGGAAAACTGCTAGAGATTGGCGCAGGGTGTTACGTTTTTTACGAATCTTCATATTTCTTTTATACTGTAAAATCGCCCCTTATTGCAGTGGTCTGCGCTGAGCGCAGATCGCGTAAGCGTAAGCGCACGCAATCATGCGTTCGCCGTAAGGCATACGCGCAGCGTCTGGGCAGGAGATACAAAGCAGCGTCTCGTAGAGAAGCTATTGCCCCTATCAGGCTGCGAACTGGAAGGTGAGAACCGTTCTGCGCTCGCGCTCACGGCCGAAGCCCCTCGGCTTGAGCCAGGTGCGGTTTTTTATTGTTTATGAACGCAACTTGATATGAGTTGCATTCAAAGGCAATTAGTGGTACGAGAGATTATATCCAAATACACCAATTGGAGTATTTGAGGTATTGTGAATAAATGTAAAGCTATAACAAGTTAGCTTTATTTTTCAACTTGACATACAGCATCGTGAGTGCTAAAGATTTACCAGAAACTACAGCCCATGTCAGAATTATCCGTCAATCTTGGCAAGACGGATTTCTTGAAGGCGAAGTCAGAGCGGGTGACTTTGAATGGCAATTCCAATGGCATTTTCGCCGGGGAGAACTTTCTGTCAAACCTTCTAGAGGGCGTGCTTTGATCAAAGAACCCCTCGGTCGCTTCTTGGAGCAACGAGATTACCAGCTCGAACCAGGAGGAGACTATGCTTTCACTATTCGCGCTCAACTATAGAAACGAAGATTTATCAACTAAACATGTGTTAAAATTTTTAACTTTTAATTATTCATTATTAACCACTGATTCAGTTAAACGATTGAGGTATCTTTCAATTAACAGGATGGCTACAATGTCGTCTATTGGTCGTGGTGGTTGTCGTAAGCCTTGTGGTAGAAGCTTGGCAAGTCCCTTGGGAGGAAACATCTGCCAGTAGCGATCGCGCGCTTCTAAGCTAGTGTAACGCTCATCCACTAAAACGATGTTCAATGGATCTGCTAATTGATTTTGCAGTTCTTGCTTCCAGCGTTTTGCTGTGGTTTGGTCACCCATGACGAGTAAAGAAATGGGGAACTTTTGGCGTAGTGAGATGATGGCGGCGATCGCCTCAGCAGCTAATACGACTTGATGATGGTACAGTTGTCTATCAAGTCCCATCACAGCTAAACCACATTTATCACGACCAGGGTCGAAACCCAAAATAGCTGGTTGGGTTGGTAAAAATTTACGGGCAGTCATAATAAAAATTTAAAATTAACAAGAACGCAAAACCCACAACAAGAGAATTCCCTACAAATTAAATATAAGATTCCTATTTGAGTAAGCAAAGAATTCTTTTTTCTCGATAAATGAATTCAAGCACAACACAGCCGCAACTCACCCACCAGAATTCCGCTCTTATTGACGCGCGATTTCTAAATTTCTTCTGACTACTGATCTTTAACCATTTTTTTGGTCAAAAGTCAACAGTTTTTGGACTGTGGACTTTTGCTCATAGATTATGAAAACTTAACAATTAGTTATATATAGAACTCCTATTTGATTTTTGTTGGCATAGCCTGCACTCTGCGCTTAAAAAAAAACTGTTAACACCTTTATTCCTTCTTCGGTGTTAACAGTTAAGCGTTCCCTAGTAGTTCACGTGCTAAAAATAATCTGCCCGTTTTGGATAGCTATGAGTTTTACTTTCAGTGGTCCTGCTGTATATGTATCCTCTACAGCAACAGCTTTGATCTCAATTGGCTGGTTGTACTGTCTCAACTGGGCGATAAAGCGAATGAAAGTCCCATCTATTTGAATACTTTCTAAAATACCAGCGTTACGAGCGCGAAATTGCGAAGCAGAAATCAGCTGTTCTAGCCGCTGTCGCAGTTGAAAAGATGTCATTGTTTTGGGATCTGCGCTTGTTGTTGCTATGACTTGATCTTTGGTAAAAACGACTTGATTGCGTGCTGCATCAGCAAAAAATGCAATCTGCTTTTCTCCCCTGACGTAATTGCCAGCAGAAAAAATTCTTACCACATATTCTCGACCATCATTAATTTGCTTGCTTAATTGATCAACCTGCTCATTTGTCACTTGCAAGATTTGCAAATTTGCTGTATTTGCAGCACCAGGCTCACTTAATTCGATGGTAGCGTTTCGATTAGCCTCCTGTAAAAGTTGAACGATCAACTGACGCCCTACAACAGGTTGTTCCACACGAAAAACGCCTGTAGCAAGAACTTGACCGCGAACCAGTGCGAGTTTTCCTAAACGCAGGTCACGGTAAGATTGGTAATATTTCTCCAGCCTTGCGACTTCCTGTTCCAGATAGTCTTGTTGTGTTTCCAATTCTTTGAGGCGAGATTCCCGTTGAGCAATCACTTGCTCTCGCGCGGCTATTGCTGTGTTTCGCTTTTTAATGAGTTGATCCAGTTCGGCTATTTTTTGATCCCGTTGTTGAACAGCTTGCTGTCGATTGGCTAGTTCGCGATCGCGTTTCTCAATAGCTGTTTTGGCTTGCGAAATCGCTTTTCTTGCTTCTTCATACAGTCGTTGGCGTTCTACCTTTCTTTTTTCAATTTCCACCAGCAGCTTTTTTTTCTCATTGTCAACGCTTTGAAGTTCCGCTATGGCTTGTTTATAGCTAGCGACTGCTTGACTGAGTTGGTTTTGTGTGCCCTGAAGTTGAGCTTGAGTTTGAGCTTGTTGGCTTATGGTACGGTTTAGTTGAGTCTGAGTTTCTTGCTGTTTAGTGTTTGCCTCACGTAAGGACTGATTCGTTTGCTGCAAGCGCTCTTGTTGAGCTTTTTGTTCTTTTCGAGCTTGTTCTAGCTCACCTTTAGTGTCTTCTAGCTGTTTTGCAGTTGTGTTGAGTTGTTCGCGCTTGCGCCTGAGATCTTTTTGAATACTCTCTAGTTTAAATACTCCTGTACGCAATCCATCGTCGGCAGCAAATAAAATTCCTAAGGTTGATGCCGAGACCAAAGTACCTGTCAGAATAGTTATCAGTACTGCCGTATTTTTTGGACGCAGGTTGAACAGGGAGAGGCGAGCCTTGCCAACTCGTGTGCCAATGCGATCGCCCACGGTGGCAATGACGCCTCCCAAAATTAAAATTGCCGCTATTAGGATGTACCCGGTGGTCATCTTTTCCTACCGATGAAATCCTTCCAGATACAGCCTACTACTTCCAGTCATTATCTGTGGGAAATTGATGTAAGCCAAGCATTGACATGACGCAATCTTCACTAGTCTTTATTCCTGATTTAAACAAAGTTCAACAAATCCCACGAACACTTGCTATTTCACTCACGTACAATATAAGGCTTTGTGTGCAAAGCTGCACTTACAACGGGCAAACCCTATACTCAACCCAAAAGTCACTTCCCAAAGCGCACCGAAAGTATGCGCGGGTTCTCTTCAGATGCGCTTTGGCTCACCAAGCTATCGGCGGGAGCAATGCAGGGGCTTTCGCTACCTTTTACTTACTTTATGGGCATTTACAAGTCAGTCACTCATGGGCGATCGCCCACAACCAAGCATGAAAATCTATTTTCAAGCTTGCCGTGATGAACTGCCTCACTAGAACAGATGAAAATTTTTCTTTTCTTCTGAGTTCTGAGTTCTGAGTTCTATTTTCAAGCTAGAAAACTATGCATGGCAGTTGCTTACAGAGGTTGATACACGCCTGGTTACTCACAAACGCACCAAGCTTATTGCAACAAGGACGGTATTGTCGATGTCAGTTGTAGTAAGTGACGTTTATGAGTCATTTTTCTGACTTTTTTATCTAACTCAGAAATGACTGTTCATAGCTAGTGAACTTTGTTTAGGTAAATTGGCGACTTAAGGTAACAGGCTTATGAACAGTAATCTTTTTCTTGTGTATTGAAATCATTTTTTTCTCGCGCAAGTCACCTAGTAATCTAGTGACAGTCACGCGAGTCGAACCAATTGCTTCAGCGATCGCTTGATGAGAGAGCTTGAGATCAATTGTGATTCCATCCGCACAAGGAACACCAAAATCACGACAGAGAATTAACAAAAAACTTACCAATCTAGAACCCATATCTCTGTGAGCGAGTGTTTCTATCATCATCTCTGTCTGTAATATCCGCGAAGACAATCCTCGCAGCATTAACATCGACAGTTCTGGGTTTTCTTTAAGCGCTTGTTCCACCTGTTCAATTGGTGCTGAGAGCAATTCTACAGATGTGAAAGCAACCGCATGGTAAAACCTATCTGACTTGTTTCCTGTCAGCAAGGATAAGACGCCGAAAACACTATTTTCCCGCAGCAGTGCTACGGTTATTTCTTCTCCTGCTTCATAAACTCTGGAGAGCTTAACGGCACCTTTTAATAGAAAATACACTCGTTCGGCGGGATCGCCGGGGAAAAAGATGGTTTTACTACGTTCAAACGTTTCTACAACCGGCGGAAAAGCTCCGGTTGCCATCTGACGAAAAACACTTGCTAGGGCTTTATCTTGTGTCACGAGCATTTACCTTCCCCTACCCAATGCCGGAAAATTTAAAATCGATTTCCTAAGAATACACCTGAAAAATCAAGAACACATTGTCAATGTTTTTGTACTTTCCTATACTTAACCTCACTCACTCATATAGCAATTCTAAACTATTTATGAAATTTCCCATAACGTCACCTGTCATTTTTCCAGTGTTTAGTGTCCAAAGTCATAACAAATCACTAAGAAACGCAACTTGTTTTAACGAGGGGAATCACCAAGGGCGAGATCCTCAAGATGATTCTAACGAGCAGTCTGATAACTCCAATTCGATTGCTCTGTTTATATGTTCATCATGATACATAATTTTTGATGTTTAGATCTAGTCTTTTTTCAAAGTTAATTCTAAATTTTTTTGACTTTTTTTATGAAGTAAAAAAAGTAGACACACTCATTCTGTAGAAGGTGTAAAACTGTAGTTCGTATCTAGTTTCTGGTAGATAGAAAAGAAATTCTATAGACTACCAAATACCTACTCTCTACTACTTACTATTTACCATCCACTATTTACTCCTAAATCAATTATCACTACTATGTTTTGAGCATATATTTAAGAATGGAACGATAATTTTGTGGTATCAAAAGGTAACTCCATAATCCGGTTGACAAATAGTACCCATAACAAAGACAAATCGGTGTCAGATTCTAGTATGCTCAAGCAGGAGTGTTCACATTAAGAATTGATATGCTAGATCTGACCGGAAAAAATGCCTTAGTAACGGGAATTGCAAACAACCGCTCAATCGCTTGGGGGATTGCCCAACAACTGAACGCAGCAGGAGCGAACCTGGGTGTTACCTATTTGCCAGATGAGAAAGGCAAAATGGAGAAAAAAGTCGCAGAGTTGGTAGAACCGCTAAACCCCAGCTTGTTTCTTCCATGTAATGTCCAAAACGACGAGGATCTTAAGTCTACCTTTAATGCGATCAGCGATAAGTGGGGATCTTTAGATATCCTGATCCATTGCCTTGCCTTTGCCAATAAAGAAGACTTGAGTGGAGATTTTAGCCAAACCTCCCGTTCTGGCTTCAATTTGGCTTTAGAAATCAGTACTTACTCCTTAGTGCAACTCGCTGGATACGCAAAACCTTTGATGACTCAAGGAGGAAGTATCCTCACTCTCACTTATCTAGGAGGTGTGCGGGCAATTCCCAACTATAATGTGATGGGAGTTGCCAAAGCAGGGCTAGAAACAAGTGTGCGATACCTCGCTGCCGAAATGGGACCACAAAATATCAGAGTGAATGCCATCTCTGCTGGTCCAATTCGTACTCTAGCCTCTAGTGCCGTAGGAGGAATCTTAGATATGATTCATCATGTGGAGCAGGTGGCTCCTCTACGACGCACTGTCACTCAGCTAGAAGTGGGCAATGCGGCAACTTTCTTGTGCAGTGACCTGGCTAGTGGAATCACTGGGCAAGTGCTTTATGTGGATGCAGGATATGAAATCATGGGTATGTAACGTTAATATTGCTATTTGCTAACCAATAACTACTATTTGTGTATTTACCATTAGTTATTAGGTATTAGCAAATGGCTCTGACCCATTACTACATAATTAAGCATAAGCCAGGTTCTGTATGCAAATAAGCGATTCCTCCAGCACAGACTCCATCCTACGCCAAATTCTCCCCTCACAGCACGAACAACCCCAAGGGGGCACTCGTATTGCCGAAATTAGCCGTAGGACAAGCGAAACGGATGTGTATGTTAAAGTCAACTTGGATGGTACAGGAGTTTGCAATGCAGCAACTGGCATTCCCTTTTTGGATCATATGCTGCATCAAATTTCCTCCCACGGGCTGATTGACCTAGAAGTCAGAGCTACTGGTGATTTACACATCGACGATCACCACAGCAACGAAGATGTTGGTATTACCTTGGGTCAAGCTATTAGCAAGGCCCTTGGTGATAAAAAAGGAATTGTCCGTTTTGGTCATTTTGTTGCGCCTCTTGATGAAGCACTTATTCAAGTGGCGCTAGATTTTTCCGGACGTCCCCACATCAGCTATGGTTTGCAAATTCCTACCCAGCGAGTGGGAACTTATGACACCCAATTAGTACGCGAATTTTTCGTAGCTGTGGTGAACCATAGCCAAATGACGCTACATATCCGTCAATTAGATGGTATGAATTCCCATCACATTATTGAAGCAACATTCAAGGCGTTTGCCAGAGCAACGCGCATGGCACTAGAAATTGATCCGCGTCGTGCTGGTACCATTCCCAGTTCTAAAGGGATGTTGTAAAAAAGCAGGGAAAGCTGCAGGAGTGAGTAAGCGTGCTGCACTGAGGGGATCCACTCCTCGCTTTCACTGCGTAGTCATTAATAAATTTTTACGAAAGGAAATAGTTACCAAAAACAGTTAAATGAATCTGAAGTACGAATAGTTGGGGCTATTCATGATGTTGCTTTTTGATTTTCTTAGGTGAGCCTTTTATAAAGAGCTATGAATTTATCATCCCGGTTTAACCCAGCTTTAGGTCTTGTAGGAACAGTAACTGTTGTACTATTTCAAACTCCAAGTGTCGTTGCATTAACTGCATCAGAAGTCAACAACATTGCCAAACAAATCACAGTTCGTATTGATGGTGCAAACACAGGTTCTGGAGTGATTATCGATAAACAAGGAAACACTTACACTGTGTTAACCAACAGGCATGTTGTAGAATTCCCAGGCAAATATACCATTCAAACACCTGACGGCAAACGCTATTCTTTGAACTCTACGCAAGTCCAATCTATCTCAGGAGTAGACTTGGCAGTATTGCAATTCACTAGTTCAGAACAATACCGCAAAGCAGAAATTGGAAATTCCGATCAGTTAAATGAAGGCATAATAGTTTATGTTGCTGGTTGGGCTGACCCAGATGCTATCAGCACACAACGTAACTATCGTTTTCAAGATGGACGCATTTCTGCACGTTTATCAAATGGCAAAAAAGGTTATAACTTAGTTTATAACAACGTCACTAAAGCAGGAATGAGTGGTGGTCCACTGCTAGATGAACAAGGGCGTTTGGTGGGAATTAATGGGCAAGGTTTACGCGATGTCAGAACTGAAGCAATAGATTTTTTCGGGATTCCTATTAACATTTATTTGAAATTTGCTTCTATGAGACCATCAACCCCAGTTGCTACAGTTTCACAACCACCTATTAACCGTCAATATTATCCACAAACAAGGAGAATAAATTCTGTTACTAACATCAGTGATTATTTAATCGCATCTTCAAAAAGTAACTCATCTCCTGATAATTCTTTTACTTATTTAAATAAAGCTTTAGAAGCTTCTGGTTTAAAAGATACCTTGCGAATGCAAGGCTCTTTTACCTTGTTTGCACCTACTGATGCAGCGATTGCAAAACTCCCGAAAAATACTATGCAGGATTTGTTAAAGCCTGAGAACAAAGAAGTGTTAGTCAAAATTTTGAAATATCATATTGTCTATGGAAAATTATTAAGGAGAAATTTAAGAACAGGTGATTTAAAATCATCTGAAGGTCAAAATATTAGTGTCAAAGTAAATTCTGCAAGTGTTGTAACGGTCAATGATGCGAGATTAATTCAGACTGAGAGCGAAACAAGTAATGGCGTCATTCATGTCATAGATGCTTTAATTTTGCCACCAGACTTATAATTTTTTATGTATCATCACATACAAATAGGACTTACGCACCATCTGTCAGAAACCCGGTTTCTTCGTTCGTATTTGGTTGCGAAACAGACGATTTTTGGTAGAAACCGGGTTTCTTTGCGTAAGTCCTGACAAAATTGCTTCCTGATACCAGACTTCTACGCTCAAACAAGAGAGGTTATTTGGGGGTATGTAAACGGAGATGCTGGAAAGATCCCAGAAGTCCTAGAACACCGATTCACTAATCCCAAAAACCCGGTTTCTGTTACTGGGAAGACCGAAGTTTCGTTGACTCAACAAGAAAAAACCGGGTTTTTTAGTCACAATTATGAATACTGAATCGGTGTTATAGTGCTTTGTCGGGCTACAACTGCAAAGCAAACTGGAATTGTTTACTTGCCTATTGAGAACACATTGAGCAATTAGGTGTTATTATTATCAGTCAACTGGATAATTTGTAATTACATCTTATTTGATCTGTTGTATTAAGCACAACATGATGTCTGTAGCAAACGCCCCTGAGTCTGAACTGAATACCACAAGTATTCCGCCAGCTGTTCTAACTTCTGAATTGCAAAAAGTCTATCGCACAGGCTTTTTTTTAAACAAAAAAATCGTATCCCTAAAAAGCTGTTCTTTGAAAGTTTATAAGGGAGAGACTTTTGGGTTACTTGGACCAAATGGTGCTGGTAAAACAACCTTGTTGAAATTGTTGCTGGGAATAATTCGTCCAACCTCAGGACGAGGATTGCTTATGGGCAGACCATTGGGCGATCGCACTCTCAAAGAACGCATCGGCTACCTAAGCGAAAATCCTTCTTATTCTCACTATCTCACAGGCTGGGAATTTTTGCAGGTCAGTGCTGGGGTTTTTAAAATTTCTACAAAGGTGCAACGTCAACGCATTCCTCAACTCCTGGAACTGGTAGGCTTATCCCAAGCTGACGCCCGCAAAAAACTGCTTCGTCGCTACTCTAAAGGGATGCTACAGCGTGTTGGTATGGCAAAAGCATTGATTAACGACCCAGAACTGTTGTTTCTTGATGAACCGATGTCCGGTCTTGACGCTGTAGAACGTTACCAAATGCGAGAAATTATTTTAGCGCTAAAAGCCACAGGTAAGACAATTTTTCTCAGCAGTCATGTTCTTAATGAAGTGGAACAAATTTGCGATCGCGTTGCTATCCTTGCTCAAGGAGAATTAACTTCCTCTGGTTCCCTTGATGAACTTTTAGGAACAAATCACCTGTATCATGTCAAAGGTTACGGAGGTAATTCGGAAGTTCTTAAAAAATGGGTTCCCAATTTAGAATACCAACCTGATGGTTCTTGGCAAGGTAAAGTCCAAGGCGATGCTTATGATTTTCTTGCCAGTTTTCGTCTCATGGGAGGGCAACTCATTGGTATGAATTTGTCTCGCCCCTCTTTGGAAGATTTTTTTGTGGAACAGATCCAAAAACACAAGCAGTCTTATAGCAATCCGGTTTGATTTGGTGAGACCGGTGCTTGATGAGGGTTTCCCGACCTAGGCATCTGGCGTATCTCCTCCACCAGACGCTGCGCGTTCGCTCTTAGCGTGCGCTTGCGCTTACGCCGTAAGGCGTGCGCTCTGCGCACACCCGATAGCCGTAAGGCGTGGCGTTAGCCATAGGGTGAACTATAGCGCTTAACACCCGAACGCTTAACAGACTTGAAAGTCTCTTGGTGACCGTGTTTTCTAATTAGTTCGTGTCCTAATCTACCTGGCGACTGCTATAACTGGTGGTTCGGCTTAACGCTTAACAGGAAAGAAAACTTTTTCAAGTGTACTTAGCTGAACAAAATCTTTGGAGGAGTCCTAATACATCATTAGATACGTATTTTAGTATTCTCGTATGTGATTTTCACTACTGAATAAATAATTCTAGCAAGAAAATTAGTTGACTAAAAAAACGTAGCGGCTTAGAGAAAAAAGCAAGAAAGTTTTTTAGTTCGTTCTGGTGACGAATTCATCCTTACAACTACTGATTCAAACTCCTTAACTTTAATTTTCTTCTCGTATTAAGTCATAGATTTTTCTTGGTTCCTACAAAAAACAAATCGTCGAGACAAAAATATCCAATCCTTAAACCATTGTCTCTTCTTAGTAAGATTTTGAATGTACGTCTTTTTCTGCTTTGATGACAGGCTCTCTTAACTTATAAATTCTACTATTCTCACACGTAATATTTGTTAGTGAAGAATATTTTGTTGACAATACTGTACGAATAAATATTTATCAGATAAAATGTTATGAAAACCACAATATTTTGAAGATTAGGTATGATAGACTTTCTAACTTTTAATTAACTTCATTAAAAATTCAAAATAAAAAAACAATTTTGATTCGGAAAAACCAAAGATTTTAAGAAAAGAAAAGTGTTAGGGAACTTGAAGAAAAGACAATAGTCAAGCTTAAAATGTTTAGACAGTACTTTACTAATAGTAGTTTTAGGTAAATATGGAGAACACAAGGTTAAAGTTTATCAGCCAACCTTTTGGGGGTGTAGTACTGTTAACCGCTATTAATTTCGCTTTTCCGCTTATTAGCTTAGCTCAGAATCCAACTAAACAATCAACAACACAAATAAAGAATTATACACAAAAGCAAGCCGTACCTACAGCGACACAAACAATAAATACAAAGACTCCTAGACAAACCGTACCTGCAGCGAGACAAACAGATACAAAATATACACAAAGACAACCAGCACAGGGAGTCACACAAATAAATACAAACTATACGTTGGGAGGTGGCGATCGCGTCAGAGTCAGCGTATTTGAAGTTCCGGAATATTCAGGCGAGTACCAAATTCCTCCGGGTGGAGGGCTGAACCTACCTTTAGTTGGTAATGTCTCTGTTTTAGGACTGACAACAGAACAAGCAGCTGACTTAATTACTCAGAAATACTCTCGCTATCTCAAACGACCGATCATAACAATCAATCTTTTATCAGCCCGTCCCATTAATATTTTCGTTGCCGGAGAGGTGACACGTCAAGGAGCTTACACTCTCAGTTTACAAGGAGGCGGAGGGAATGATCCTGGTGTGCAATTCCCAACTTTACTATCGGCACTGACGACAGCTCAAGGGATCACACAGTCAGCGGATGAGACAAGAGTGGAGTTAAGGCGTAAGATAGGACGAGGTCCAGAGCAAGTCACTGTTGTGAATTTGAGGGAGATTAGACGAACAGGCAGGATAGCGCAAGATCTGACCTTGCGGGATGGAGATACAATCTATGTCCCAACAGCAACGACTCTAAACTTGGCTGATGCACGAAATGCAGCTGCATCAAGCTATGCGGCAGATCCTACCAAACCTCGTACAGTAGCACTAATTGGTGAGGTTCTCCGTCCAGGTTCCTATCTTGTCACCGAAGGTACTGCAGAAGGGGGAAATGCAAACAACACAACAGGTGCACCAAGTATAACTGGGCAACCGACTTTGATGCGAGCACTGCAATTGGCTGGGGGAATTACGCCACAGGCTGATGTTCGTAATATCTCAATACGCCGATCCACGAGAACAGGCGGCGAACAATCAATCAAAGTTGACCTTTGGCGACTACTCAATAGTGGTGACATTACTCAGGATCTAATTTTGCAAGACGGAGATACGATTGTATTTCCAACAGCAACAGAAGTCAGCCGAGCAGAAGCGACTCAATTAGCGACTACGACTTTGGCTCCTTCTCGCATTCAAGTTAATGTGGTGGGTGAAGTAAAAGCTCCAGGTGTCAAAGAAATTCAGCCTAATACCCCCTTAAATCAAGCATTGCTTGCAGCTGGTGGATTTAACGATGCCAGAGCAAGCAGAACTACTGTTGATTTGGTTCGTCTCAACCCAGATGGCTCTGTGACCAAACGAGAAGTCAAAGTAGATATCAAACAAGGAATTAATGAGCAAACTAATCCCATACTCCGTAATAATGATATCGTGATAGTTAACCGCTCTGGCATAGCTAAAGTCGGTGATACTGTCGGTGCTTTCTTCAATCCTTTTGGCACTGTGCTTGGTATTTTTAGATCTTTATTCGGGTTTTAGACGAAACCACAAACTGGGGGCGCTCGCTTGCTGCTGTGTGTCCCCAGACTTCCAAAGAAACTGCATTGCAATTCGTAAAGTCATAGATTTTGCGCTCCTTAGACTAGTGATTAATCACTAATGACTCATATGCAGTTTCGGCTTGGCAAGAATTGGCGTAAGGCATCTTGGGCACAAAAATTACTCTGTCCTTTGATGCTTGTTTTGGGATGGGGTGTAGGAATGCCTTCTACAATAGCCGCCCAAACAGTTACCATTCGTTTAGGTCCATTTCAGCAGTCAGTGGCGCTCGCAGACTTAGAAAAGTTTGCCAAAACCGGGAGATTACCACAAGGACTGGAACTTCTGTCACCCGTGCTAAACTCGCAAGTGCGAGAATTGCTAACCAAGCGCTTGGAAGTCAATCCCGCTGTTGCAGACAGATTTATCGACAACTTGGTGCGATCGCCCGGAGGTAGACAGTTCATATCATCCTTAGGTGGAGTCATACCAGGTAGTACAGCAGAAAGTATCAAAGCCACCCTGAATTTCGCACTGCGACAAGCAAACGGTTTTAGTGCATTAAGTTTTTTGCGGGCTTACCCAGGAGAAAATGTTACCGTAGACGCCACGAAAGCTGTCGGTTTAGCTGTTGATCTAAACCCAAACAACTTACAGAGTCAAGCTTTTGGTGTATTACTAGAACGAGAGTTATCTGTTGCAAGTAGCATACCCTTTAAAGCTGCATTCGATCCAGCAGGGTTGGGGAATCAAGTTGTACAGGAGCAGACAATTGTTTTAAATGACCGACAGCGTAATCGTACCATTCCTGTAGATATTTATTCGAGTCAAAATTCGAGTCAGGCAAACCCCGAAAACCCACTCGTTGTCCTCTCCCACGGTTTCGGGGCAAACCGGAAATTTTTGAGCTATTTAGCGCGTCATTTAGCTTCTTATGGCATAACTGTTGTTGCTGTGGAACATCCTGGAAGTAACTTTGATGCTGTCAATAGAGCTTCAGATAAACAGAATTTGGCACAGTTGCTACCAGGTACTGAGTTTGTTGATCGACCAAAAGATATTAGCTTTGCCCTAGACGAATTGGCAAAATTGAATACTCAAATTGGTCAACTTCAGGGTAAGTTAAATACTGAAAAAGTCACTGTCATCGGTCACTCCTTAGGAGGTTATACGGCTTTGACTTTGGTAGGAGGAGAGCTTGACTTGGAAGAGTTACGGAAATTTTGTAAAGATTCTTTAAATATCGGCGAAGCTCCTGGTGATTGGTTACAGTGTTCGGCGACTTCCTTACGAGACAGAAGACTGAAAGTAAAAGATGAGCGAGTTAAGAGTGCGATCGCTCTTAACCCTCTGGTTGGCAATCTTTTTGGCAAAAAAGGTATAACCCAAATCACCAAGCCAGTCTTAATCTTAACTGGAACAGAAGACGCCCTAACCCCAGCGCTCAAACATCAAATAGAACCTTTTACTCAACTGCGGGGTGAGAAGTATCTGCTTACTGCTATTGGCGGTACTCACTTGAGTATTAGCGATCCAATATACCCACAAAGTGCAGCGACGACTATTGTTAGAGAAAGGCGAGGTGAAGAAACGAAATCTCTTCGTCAATTAACCAAAGGCGTCAGTTTGGCATTTATCAAGCAACTAACACCAGAAGCAAAAATTTACAAACCTTTTCTCACACCAGCTTACGCACAATCTTTCTCTACACCTGAACTACCATTGCGTCTTGCTTCTGAGTTACCAGCAAGTATCAAGCGATGGCTGGAGCCTGTGGAGAAATAGTCCAGTTTCTGCAATGAATACATGGCTAGCGATTTTAGATAATACTTTAGGATATCAGTTGTTAGTCAATAAAAAAACCCAGTCAGTATCATCTGACTGGGCATTTTTGTTAGGTTAACCTACTGTGCATTCAGGCTACTTTTTCCTAACAATTCCTAAAATTAATAACTTCTTACAATGAATTAAGCAGCAGGTGTTTCCAAGTTAACTTTGACGACTTTGTTCTTTTCTTGTTCAGACTTAGGCAGTGTCAAATTCAAAATACCGTCTTTGTATTCTGCTGTAACATTGGTATTTTGAATGTGCGCAGGCAAAGGAATCACGCGTTGGAATTTACCATAATGGAATTCAGTCACAGTACGACCTTTTTCTTCAGTCTTAGTTTCAGACTTGCGCTCTCCTTTGATGGAAACAGCGTTTTGTGTGACTTGCACATCCAAGTCTTTAGCTTCAATTCCTGGCAGTTCTAGCTTGAGATGGATAGCATCTTCTGTTTCTTGCAATTCAGCAGCAGGAACTCTTGGAAGGTTTCTTTCAATCAATGTTGAGGGTACGAGCATATCATCGAATAAGCGGTTCATTTGACGGTGTAAGGAGTTCATTTGTTGCCAATTATTCCAACGAACTAATGTCATCTTTTTCTCTCCAGTCAATAGGATTTTGTTTAATCAGTTCAGCATTTAACTTGCTTTAGTTATCTATCATGTTATTTAAAAAAAGAGTGAGTCATAATACGGTTTTTATCACTTAAAAAATCATGATCACCGAACTTTTATAAAGTGAGAAGAAAAAGAAAATCAAAGCAGTCTTTACACCTCGTCCAAAATTCATCCTTAGAGTTCATTTAGAAAGTAAATCTTAAGAGGCGAGACGATTCAGCATGAGTCTTACCATTGCGACATAATACCAAATCCGGGTCAATGACCCCCTTTTCCATTAGTCCGCGTAGGCGGTGAGTAAGCGCGCTCTTGGTAGGGTTTCCAACGCACGTTTTCGGGGGAAGCTTCCCCCGAAAAGCTGCCGCCCCGTTGTAGCAACTGGCGTGCGACTTCCAGTCGCCAGGATCAAAAGGGGGTTACAAAAGCGGATTTAGTATAAATCATTGCTTCACGCTCCTTCAAGTTTTCTTAGTGCCATTCGGCTATAACTTAAATTTCGCACGTGTCATGTGGGTTTGTTATGCTGCTAGATAAATCCTAGACAAGTCTAGACATTTATTTCTTTCTTCATAGGGAGCATGGGAGCGGTTAGCCCTCAGAAAACATTCACGCCAAAGCCCTGCGCGATACGCCACATGCTACCCTACGGGAAGCCGCCTCCGGCGTCTAAGCCTGTGGAACCCTAGTCGAGCAGTGGCTCAAGTTAATGGCTGCGTTTAAATCCCTGTCCAAGACATACCCACAATGTTCACATGAATAAACACGTTCACTCAGTGACAGGGAATCTTTTTTACCGCCGCATCTACTACATGTTTTTGATGATGGATACCATTTATCCGCCAAAACTAACTTGCTTCCAAACTTCTTAGATTTATATTCAATCTGTCGCTTGAATTCATGGAATCCACAATCAGCGATTGATTGAGCAAGCTTATGGTTTTGCATCATGCCCGAAACATTCAAGTCCTCAATTACTATCACAGCGTGGTTTTTGCATAAGTAATGGGTGACTTTATGAAGTGAGTCTTTGCGAATATTTGAAACGCGAGCATGATGCTTTGCAAGTTTAATCTTCGATTTGTGGCGATTGTTACTGCTTTTGTTTTTTCGGGAATGTGCTTTAGATAATCGTTTTAGCTTTTGAATATTTTTCTTGTAAGCTTTAGGGTTTGGGAACACAACACCAGTACTAAGTGTAGCTAGTTCTTTTATTCCCAAATCCACGCCTACAATTTCTACAAACTTTGGCGTAGGCTCGACCTCAACCTCATACGCAAATGCAATGTACCAATCATCAGCTATCCGAGATATTGATAGTTTGGCGGTAGTTGTGTGAGGCAATCCCTCGTAAGTTTTAACCCATCCAATAGTCGGCAGTTTGACACGCACACCACCAACAGGGATAGGTTTCCCGCTAGCATCTATAGTGAAAGAATCGTTTTGACCTTTCTTTTTGAACTTTGGATAGCCGCCCAGCCCTTTAAAAAATCTGTCGTAAGCTGCACCTAGTTGATCGAAAGCATATTGAGTGATTTTTTGACAAATTCCTTTTTCTTTAATCCATTCCAACTGCGTTTTAACTGAGTTGTTAAAGAACTTCTTAAGAAGGTATTTGTTAGGCTTAAATCCATCTTGATATAAGCTTTTCCAAGTTGCCAAACCCCAGTTGTAAGTAAATCGCGCTATACCTGCGTGTTTACTCATCATGGTTTTTTGTTCAACCGTTAGCTTCAACTTAGTCTTGATGGATAAAAGCATTGCTCGACCTCAATGTTTATGCTATATGTATTAGTATACCGATAAATAAAAATTGTCTCAATGACTTTTCAGAAAAAACATAGGCTTGGAGCACTTCCTTTCAATGAGGAACCGTTTGATAAGTCACCAGTGTGCTTAAAAGTACGCGAAGGTGTTAGAGAGAAACTTAAAGCCGTTCCTGACTGGCAAGAACGGCTAAGAGGTTTTATTGACGAATTAATTAGAGATACTGGGGATAGTTGTCAGTAGGTAACGAGGCTTGTCTATGATTATGGCGACTTAGGACAAACTCCCGTGTTCCTTCTTGCCGGGTGGACCCTGCGGAACACTCGCCCCAAGCAGGCCTTCGATACCGCGGGTGAGCGTCGCCGGATCAGCTCCTCCCAGCAGAGCCTCTTGCACGATAGAGCCCAAAAAGAAAGAGAGCAAAGCCTTTGCGATATCCTCCGCATCTGCCTCGGAGCGCACGTACTTATGCTGCTGCCACTGGCGGACTACATTGGTCAGGGCGTCCAGGTACCCGGTCTGGAAGTTTGTCACCAGCGCCTTCACGTCGCTATTCGTCTGCGCCTCACTCCAGCCCATGAGGATGACCGAGTTTAGATCGATGCCCTGCCGTTTGGTGTGTTTGGTAAACGCGGACACCATCTCGTGCACAAAAGGCAGCGGAGCAAGTGTCTCCTCCTGCATCAGCACCGCCTGCAGAAGTCCCCGTAACTGGCTCATATAGGTCGAGATCGCGGCCAGGATCAGCTCCTGCTTCCCGGTGAAGTAGAGGTAAACCGCCCCTGCCGAGAGACCCGACTCACGGATGATGTCCTCCATAGACGTTCCGTGAACGCCCTTGCGAATAAAGCATCGCCACACCGCAGCCAAAATCTGGTCGCGACGCGCCTGACGCTGCTCTTCAGAAATTTTCGGCATCCTGCTTGACTCTCCGTCATTATAATAAAAGAAAGAATATTCTTTTTATTTCCGATAAGGAGACAAAATGAAAACATCTTTTTTATTTTGCAACAAGGAGTCACGATGAAAACCTCTGCGTTGATTGTAGGAGCGGGTCCCGTCGGACTCACCCTGGCTATCGAACTCGCGCGCTTCGGCGTCCCTATGCGTATCATCGACAAAGCGCCCCAGCGCACCGACAAGTCCAAGGCGCTCGTCCTCTGGAGCCGCTCGCTTGAGCTTCTGGAGCGCTCCCGCGTGAGCCAACACCTGGTTGACGCGGGATACAAGGTCGAAGGCGTCACGATATCGGCCGACAAACGCCCCATCGGGCGGCTCACCATGGACGGGCTTCTATCCGCTTACCCCTTCGCGCTCATGCTTCCCCAGAGTGACACGGAGCGCATCCTTGAGGAGTTCCTGAACGATCTGGGGGTCCAAGTTGATCGCCAAGTCGAGCTCCTCAACTTCAATGATACCGGTGAAAAGGTCGATGCGAGACTTCACCACGCCGACGGCACCGAAGAGATGGTCGAAACATCGTGGCTGATCGGCTGTGATGGTGCCCATAGTACCGTGCGTCATCTGCTAGGCAAAGAGTTCCACGGCGAGACCTCCCTCATTGATTGGCTGCTGGCCGACATCCACCTCGTCGATGTGCCCCGCACACCGGAGATCAACATCGGCTGGCACTCTGACGGTGTGCTCGCGACCTTTCCCATCTCGAAAAACCGCTACCGCATCGTGGCTGACGTCGGATCAGCGCACAGCAGCTCCGCCCGTCTCCCAGAGCCAACACTGGCGGACGTGCAGACGGTCCTCGACAAACGCTTCCCTGGCGGCGCGCGCGCTACTGATGCTGTCTGGCTCTCCTCATTTCGCATCAACGAGCGCAAAGTCGCAGATTACCGTGGCGGCCGGGCGTTTCTTGCCGGCGATGCGGCCCATGTGCACAGCCCCATGGGCGGCCAGGGCATGAACACTGGCATGCAGGACGTCTGCAATCTCGCCTGGAAGCTTGCTCTGGTCGTTCATGGCAGAGCCTCGGCGGAGCTGCTCAATACCTACAGCCCTGAGCGCAGCCCGGTTGCGGAGGCCGTGCTCAAAGTGACAGGTCGGATCACTTCCGTGGCCACGGTCAAGAACAAGCTGGGCCAGGCGCTCCGCAATCACACCGCCTCGCTCATTCTTGGGATGTCTCCGGCTCGCAAGTTCGCTTCAAACCTCGCCGGCGAGCTCTCCATTGCCTATTCCCACAGTCCGCTCAACGCACGCGGAAAGTATCTGGCTCCGCACCCAGGAGAGCGCGCGCCCATTCGCCAGCAGGAATCACCTGTCGGAGCCGGGGGCGCACCGCAGTTCGCGATCTTTGGCAAGGCTGAGGACATCCCTACCGATCTGCTGTTGCGCTTTGGAAGTCTATTGGAGCCTTCAGTCCGGGAACCCTTCACTCCGGAGGGGCTGTGGGTCGTCCGTCCTGACGGGTATACCGCACTCTCGGCAAAGTCCGGCGACTGGCACGCCGTCTCCACCTACTTCGAGAACATCATCACCAAAGGAAGTGCATTATGAACTCTCAAACAACCACACCCAGTGCGGACGACCGCGCCGCCATCACCGCCGTTGTGCAAAGCCAAGCAGAGGCGTGGAATCGCGCAGACGCCGAGACCTTTGCCGAGCACTACGCCCAAGACGGGACTTTCACCAACATCGTCGGCATCCAGATCTACGGCAAAGCGGGGTTTGTGGAAGAACACGCGCAGATCTTCCGCACCATCTTCGCGGGCAGTCACATCACCTTCACCCTCGGCAGGATCCACTTTCTGCGGCCCGATGTTGCTGTGGCGGACATTGATGCGACGCTCGTCAACGTGCAACAGGTGCCCCCGAGTGCCAAACTGGGCAGCGATGGAGCGCTGCACACAAAACTGCAAGAGGTCCTGACCAAAGAGGACGGTCGGTGGTGGATCGCGGCGTTTCACAACGTTGCCGTTGCCCAAATACCGCCACGCTGAGTGTGTTGGCGCGATCGCTCTGATATTGTGTATCGTCTGTTAAGCCCTGATCCTCAGTTTGGCACTGTTACTTCAAAAAAAATCCGCGCCAATGAAGCGAAGGCGCGGGACAAAAATATACAGGGCCAATAAATGGTCACACATAAGAATATCACCTTTTGCAATCGCAGTTTCCAATGCAGTACCAACAAATGTTAAGTTTGGTAACAGAATCAAAAAAATCTATTGGACACAAACAAAAGCCCCGCGATATCGCTTGAACCTAGGAACGCCGCACATTAATACAGCACCATTCGTTACGCCGCCACACGGTTGCACCAACCCAGCCGTGTTTCTCTAGAGTATCGACGACGGCTTTAGATTGCTCAAATAATATCCCACTAAAGATGCCCCAAGTACTGGGTTTGGCTATCGCACTCAAATCCGGAACCAAACTCATAATCACATTAGCCAAAATATTGCAGACAATACCATCTACAGGTTGTTCGAGCAGTTTAGTCAAAACGTCTACACTACCCTCTGCTACCACCAAGCTTTCAGGATTTATATTGTTGAGTTCGCAGTTTTCTACAGTTGACTTGACTGCTAAAGGATCAACATCTACTGCATAGGCTTTCTTGGCTCCCAGTAGGAGTGATACTATTGAAAGGATACCAGAACCACAACCAATATCCGCAATCACCACATCCTGATTTTTTTGCTCATTATCCCCAGAAGGTTTATTGGCTGGAATTATATGCTTTTCCAGGGATTCCAAGCACAATTGAGTTGTCGCATGAGCACCTGTACCAAATGCGACACCTGGGTCTAAACGAAGGATGAGACGATCAGAATTTTCAGGAAGTGGTAGCCATGCAGGGTTGATGAGGAGGCGATCGCCTATTTCCTGGGGTTGCCAATATTGTTTCCAGCTACTCCCCCAATCTTCCTCATCAATCACTTCCCACTGTACAGCAGGAGCAGAAAATCCCATAGATAAAGCATCTTGACGCAACAACAGCGATAAATCAGCCAAATCTGAAGGCTGCGCTTGGAATTGCGGTAGGTAACTTTTTACGAAAAAGTCATTTGCTTTTTTTTCACTGGCTGTTCCACGACAGCCAAAATTTTCCAGCCGCCAAAAGATGGAATCTTCTAGCTCTGGCTCACATAAAATTTGTAATTCCCACCAAGTGTTTGTCATAAAAAAGTAAAAAGTAATACGCCCTTTGCCTTCATACGTATCACCTCACCCCTGCCCCTCTCCTTAGTAAGGAGAGGGGTGCCCGTAAGGGCGGGGTGAGGTTTTAAACGCGATTTGGTATAAAAAGGCATAATAAAAAGGTTTTCTTTTTACTTTTACCTTTTTACTTTTGCCTTTACAAAGTTACTGTATACGCATCACGAATTCCAGACACTTTGATAATCTCAGGTAAAATTCCATCGGGTAAGGGATCATCAAGGCTGAGTACCATCACCGCATCACCACGAATGATTTTGCGACCGACTTGCATACTGGCAATATTGACATTAAAACTGCCAAGTAAAGAACCGAGTTTGCCAATAATCCCTGGCATATCACGGTGCAGGGTAAAGAGCATATGTTGGTTAGGAGGAACGTTGATGGGGAAATCGTCCAAATTGGTTAGGCGAATTTCTCCACCACCGAACAAAGCACCTGTGACAGAATGAGTCCCCAAAGAACCTGTCGCTTCTAGATGCAAAGAACCAGCATAGTCTTTAATGGAAGCATCCCGCGTTTCAATAACGCGAATTCCGCGCTCTTTTGCTTCAATGCTGGCATTAACGTAGTTAACCCGTTCCCGCAAAGCTTGGTAAAGTAGTCCTTTCAAGGATGCAACAACCAAAGGTTGACTCTTATTTGTTGCCAATTCGCCTTGTAGCCGGACGTTGAGTAACTCAACTCGTCCACCAGCCAATTGTCCCACCAACTTACCCAAGGTTTCTGCCAGCTGCATGTAGGGTTTGAGTTCTTCCATGACGTCGGGACTCAGTCCGGGAATATTCACCGCTGAACGCGCAGCAAGTCCCAACAACACATCCCGAATTTGTTCAGCAACGTCAATTGCCACATTCACTTGTGCTTCTGTTGTCGAAGCGCCCAAATGTGGAGTGAGGACAGCTTGTTGCCCGAGTGACTTTAATGAGGATTCACCCAATGGTTCTGCCTCATAGACATCCAGCGCAGCACCAGCAATTTTACCTTCCCGCAAAGCTACTGCTAAAGCTTCTTCGTCAATAATCCCACCGCGAGCGCAGTTGATAATGCGGGCGTTGGGTTTCATTTTTGCCAATCTTTCGGTGTTAATTAGGTGGGTGGTTTCTGGAGTTTTGGGAATATGCAGCGTGATGTAATCTGCTTGCTGTATCAAAACTTCCAAATCCACTAATTGACAGCCGATTTGTTCTGCCCTTTCAGTGGAGATAAAGGGATCGAAAGCCAATAGTTTCATTCCCATTGCTCTAGCAACAGCAGCAACATGGGAACCAATTTTACCTAAGCCAACAATACCGATAGTCTTTTTGTAAACTTCAGCACCAATAAAGCTTTTACGATCCCACTCACCGCGTTTGACTGAAGCATTGGCATCAGGGATGTAGCGAGACAAAGATAGCATCATCGCCAGCGCGTGTTCAGCAGCAGCAATTGTGTTCCCTTCAGGAGAATTAACCACGACAATTCCTTTACGGGTTGCGGCGGGAACATCCACATTATCCACGCCTACACCAGCGCGACCGATAATTTTTAATTGCGTCCCAGCTTCAATAATTTCTTGAGTTACGCGGGTACCAGAGCGAATCATTAGCGCGTCGTATTCACCAATGATTTGTACCAGTTCCTCTGGTTTTAATCCTGTTTTCACATCTACAGTAGCAACTTGGGAAAGAATATCAATCCCAGCCTGGTCAATTGGGTCGGAGACAAGAACCTTAGACATGATTACTTATTTTAAAGCTAGAGGTATTCCGGAAGACGGATTTTCAGTTTAGACTGTAACGCTTGCAATTTAGCAGAAATGAGAACTTCTTATATGCCAGTAAGTGACACTCACATGTGTTGATGATGGTACTAGAGGGTTAGTTGTTCACAATTATGCAGCGCTTCCTCCCATATCTAATGCCACCTACTGGGTAAATATAAACCATTCACAGTGTCAAAACCTATATCCAAAACCTATATAAATTATGAAATTTTCTTCGGTCGAGGGACTTGGTATTAATAGTCTTGTCGTAACTTAAACTCACCAAAGTCTTACCATTTGGGCTGATGGCGGCGGAAGTAACCTCGTAGGTATGCCCAGTGAGAGTAAATTCTGGACTTGAGACTAAAATCAAGACATTTGCTGTGTAGCTATACGAGTTACTATAAATCGTGTGTCCGTGTAAGTCCTGAGTTAATCGATATATGTATCTAGGGAGGCAGAAAAATGGATCTTGATAATCTGGCTCAAATTTCCAAACGAGATTTGGAAATCATTCAACTACATCAGTTTCAACAACCCATCTTCTGTTGCAATGTCACTGCAATTGCCTATGCCTTTACCGCATTGGGATATCTGACGAGTGTTGATGAGATTTTCTATGTCACCCAACTGCCGATCGCATCGGTTTTAGATGATGGCATGACGCTAGCAGAAACCTACGACTCCTGTCGAACTTACATTGAAAGAAAAAAATTACCGGTGTCCATTCGGGTTGAGCATTTTGATAAACCGAGTATGACATTTGAAGCATTCACACGTGAAGTTGAAGTCGCCGTTACCAATGAACTTGATGTCCACATTCTGAACTTCAATACCCGGATTGCCCATGAAAATCCAAGTTTAGAAGGTGGTCACTTCTCCTTATTAGCAGATTATGACCCAGACACTAAAGAAGTCACCATTGCAGATACAAATCCAAAACGGTATACCCGGTTTTGGAAATGCCCAATTCAGCGTTTATATGCGGCTTGCGTGGATAAGGATTCCTCATCAAATCGTTCTCGTGGCATGATCGTACTTCGCAGGCTGGAGGAAGCAAAGATTGATGGAAAAGAAGTTCATCCATCGGAAGTTGCCTTGAACGCTTTCCGTTCTGACAACAGTTCGGAAAACAGTTGAAAATTGAAGCGAGTTGGCAATGCACTGACGTCAGCTTATCTATAGATTAATCTTTTTGTTTGCGTCGATTCTGCTTCTAATATAGGCGATAAGAGTGGTTGTTTTTGGCAATGGAGGTTTACTCATGGTCAATAACAACCACTCATCCCCCGTGTCTCCTGAACTCCAAACGGGAGATCTCTACATTTTTGCAGGCGATGATAGCCCAACGAAATCCGCCAATAAAACAAAAAAGATTTTCACTAGTTAAGAGTAAGACTTACGCAGAAGAGATCCCCCAACCCCCTATACTCACATCTTGCACCTGGAAATATGAATGTCAAAACCACAACTACGTGCGAGGGGAGCTAAGCGTTCAATATCAAGTAAAAGAAGAGACACGACTATTTGGGTAAAAATTGATTCTAAGGCAGTTTGTGCAGCCTGACCCCAATCAGGTGGTGATCCAGACTGAATATGAAGATAAGTCCAATGAGCAATGAGGTAGGCAGTCAGAGAAAGAATCAGCCAGCGATACATGCCAAGGAGAGAACCCTGTCCAAAACGGTGCAAACCAAAACGTTCGCGAAGCGTGACCCTTTGGGTCATTGCTTTGCGGTTTTAAACCATCCCTCAATTTGCCAACGACGCTTACCCCACCACTTGAGAGTAGAAGCTTTAATGGGACGAGTAGACAAGACAAAACGTTTTTCAAGCTTGCCCTTATCGCGCTTTAAGTAATACCAAGATACGGTAACGGGAAACTTTAAACCAACCAAACGGACTTGTTGTCCCTGTTTGTGTAAATGTCTTAAAACTCTTCCATCAACTAATTTACGGTTAATAGCCACACCTGTAACCGCATGATATTTCAACTTGCGTACACCATGAAGAAATTCCACGCTCCCAAAAGCCGTATCAACCAAAATATTCACCCGAAAGCGTTCAGTTAAAGATTTAGGTAAACGCTTAACTAACCTGAGTCCTAGTTGAGCGGGTGAAGGTGTACCCTTACCTCTCCAAACACGGAAGTTCCAAGGTATGCGCCACTTTCCGACAACTAAATAAACTACTACTATATGCAGACCACGTTTACCGTTATAAACTCTTATTAAATCCTCAAAGTTTTTAAATTTACCCCGTTTTTCAAGAGTCGTTAGGTCAATGATAACCTGTAAAAATGGTTTACGTCCTTTCCCTTCTGCTGAAAAAACCTTTAAGCTCGTCTCTAATACATGGTTACGAACAATACGAATCATATCCCTTGTTGACCAAGGATTGATATTTAAAAACCGACTCAATGCACTCGGAGATTTGGTTTGAGAGTGTTCAGGTAAGGGATGCCCTTGCGCTTCCAAAAATCATCCCAGCATTGCATCAAGATTATCTTTTTGGTATTGCGTCGGCATTAACTCTTTGAGATTGTATACTAGCTTTTGGGCGTAGGTAAGCATTGTTCTTGCTATAAAAAATTCGTATCGGCTCAATAAATCGGGGTAGCACAGAAAAATAAAAAGGTGAGCGAGGTACACGCAGCGTCATAAAATATGACACATGACGCAAAAACAATCGTTTAACAAGTCGAGAGAGGAGTTACTGCAAACCATTGAGCCGAAAGGGATTGCAGACGAATCAATGCGTCGTACCGTAGAGATCTTGCTGAACGTAATAGAACAATTACAATCAGAAGTTAAAGAGTTACAGCAAGAAAATCAACACTTGCGCTCTGAAAACAACCGTCTGAAGGGAGAACAGGGAAAGCCAGATATAAAAGCTAAGAACAACAAAGGCTTAAAAGGCAACCATTCATCTGAAAAAGAGCGACAAATTCCAAAAAAGCACATTAAAGGCAGTAAAAACGCTCAGATAAAAATAGACCGAGAAGAAATATTAGAATATCCCCAAGAAAAACTACCAGCAGATGCACAATTCAAGGGTTACGAAGAAGTAATCGTTCAAGATATCACGTTCGCAACCGACAACGTATTATTCCGCAAACAGAAATACTACTCGCCATCACAGGGAAAAACTTATTTGGCAGAACTACCCGGTGGTTACGAAGGAGAATTCGGTTCAGGAATAAAAGCTTTAGTGATTAGTTTGTACTATGGGGGTAACATCACCCAAGGCAAACTGTTAGAGTTTTTAGACGACATTGGCATTTTCATTTCAGCAGGTCATTTATCTAACCTGTTGATCAAAAACCACTCTGATTTTGAAAGCGAGAAAACTGAAATCTACGAATCAGGACTAGCTAGCAGTCCCTGGCAACATTTTGACCAAACAGGTGCCCGCGTTGGTGGAGTCAACTACACTACCAATGTAGTGTGCAATCCTTTGTATACGGTCTACTTTACAACTCCCAACAAAGACCGATTGAGCGTACTTCAAGGATTGCAAAACGGACGAGAACTTGAGTTTATTCTTAACCCACTCACCTTCTCACTGCTGGAGATCTTCCAACTACCAACTAAATGGAAGAATTCTCTAAAACTCTTGCCCCAAGAAACTGTATTGAATTCAACAGAGTTTAATGCCCTACTTAATACATATGTACCCAAATTAGGCTCTCAACAACGTACCCGTGTTTTAGAAGCAGCAGCGATCGCTTTTTATCATCAGCAAACCGACTGGCCAGTTGTGCATACTCTCGTATGTGATGATGCTCCTCAGTTCAAGTTACTGACTGATGATTTGGCTTTGTGCTGGGTACACGAAGGACGACACTACAAGAAGTTAAGTCCGGTGGTCACTTGTCATCAAAAAGCTCTTGATGACTTTTTGGATGATTTCTGGGATTACTACGCAGACTTACTAGCTTACAGAGATTCTCCTAGTGAGCAAACAGCAGAAAAACTACGGTATGAATTTTGGGAACTTTTCAACACCGATAGTGGTTATCAGCAGTTGGATGAACGAAAACGATTAACTGCTGCAAAAATATCGGAGTTGCTTCTAGTTTTAGAGCATCCGGAATTGCCATTGCACAATAATCCTGCGGAGTTAGCCGCAAGGACAATGGTACAGCGACGCAATATTAGTTATGCAACTCAGACTACTGAGGGTACCAAAGCTTGGGATACTTTTATGTCTCTGGTTGCCACTACTCGTAAGTTAGGAATCAGTTTTTTTGAGTATGTGCGCGATACGCGCAGCGTCAAGCCTCCGGCTTATCGCATTTCTCAAATTGAATTCATTCCATCCTTGGCTCAAATTATTCGTGAGAAATCTTCTGTTCATCCCTTGGGTTGGTCGTGGTAGTTTGAATCACTGTCTACCCCGAATTATTGAGCCGATACGTAATAATTATATTTTTTTAATTAGGCAACGAAGTGCAGCAACCTCAAATCTAAAATCCTCAAATCCCTACGGCATTCGCCAAATTTTGATAGTCTTGTCGGCACTCCCACTCACCAAAGTCTTGCCATCCGGGCTGATGGCGACGGAAGTAACCACGTTGGTATGCCCGGTGAGGGTAGATTGCAACTCTGGTGTTTGCAGATTCCAAATCTTGATAGTCGAGTCGGTACTCCCACTCACCAAAGTCTTGCCATCCGGGCTGATGGCGACGGAATAAACCGAGTAGGTATGCCCAGTCAGAGTAGATTGCAACTCTGGTGTTTGCAGATTCCAAATCTTGATAGTGCTGTCGAAACTCCCACTCACCAAAGTCTTGCCATCCGGGCTGATGGCGACGGAAACAACCCAGTAGGTATGCCCAGTCAGGGTAGATTTCAATTCACCCGTTTGCAGATTCCAAATCTT
Source organism: Brasilonema sennae CENA114 (assembly GCF_006968745.1). Lineage (NCBI taxonomy): Bacteria > Bacillati > Cyanobacteriota > Cyanophyceae > Nostocales > Scytonemataceae > Brasilonema > Brasilonema sennae. Next base: position 5,707,271 of record NZ_CP030118.1, read on the forward strand.
GATAGTGTTGTCCCAACTCCCACTCACCAAAGTCTTGCCATCCGGGCTGATGGCGACGGAATTAACCGAGTCGGTATGCCCAGTCAGGGTAGATTTCAACTCTCCGGTTTGCAGATTCCAAATCTTGATAGTCTTGTCAATACTCGCACTCACCAAAGTCTTGCCATCCGGGCTGATGGCGACGGACCAAACCCAGTCGGTATGCCCAGTCAGGGTAGATTTCAGAAAGAAACTACTTGGTGGGCTGGTAATGAGAAATATCGGATTAACCGGAAATACTTCATATCGAAAATACCCATAGATTTCAGTTCCTACCAACCCCAGCAACAGGATGGCACCACCCAACAGCAATGAGCTTTTGAACTTGCCTTTCTGCTTGGCTGAAGTTGCAGGCAGTGCTGGTAACGGTTGAGGTGACTGTACTGTCAGAGGTACGGAAGGCGGAGGTGGTGACGGTTGAGGCGGCTGTACTGTCGGAGGTACAGCAGGCGGTGGTGGCGGTGGATTCAAATCTTGTAAAACTTCCCCTGCTGACTGATAACGCTGCTGGTAGTCTTCTTCCAGCAACTTATCTAGGATACGCCCGAATTGCTGACTCACGCTTTGCTGCAAATGCTGTCGCCAAGAGGACACCCACCCATAACCTTGTTTATTAAACAGTTCCCTAGGCTGAATACCACTGAGCAGATGAAAGCAAGTTGCACCCAAACTGAATAAATCACTTGCTGGGTAAGCTTCGCCACCCTGCATTTGTTCCAATGGTGCATAACCAAAAGTGCCAATGGTTGTTCCTTGTCCAGACATGACTGTTTGTGTCAGTTGCTTGGAAGCACCAAAATCTATCAACACCAATTTGCCATCACTGCTGCGACGAATAATATTCCCTGGCTTGATATCGCGGTGAATAACTTTGTGCTGATGAACAATCTTTAGTATGTTTAACAAATCAACCAATAATTCCCGAATTTGCTGCTCACTGAAACGGCCCTGCTGTTTTAATTCATCTGATAAATCTTGCCCATCAATAAACTGCTGCACCAAATACAGGCGATTATCTTGCTCAAAATATGCCAGAAGCGTCGGAATTTGTGGATGATCCCCTAACTGTTGCAAACGTATTGCTTCTTGCTCAAATAGTTCCTTTGCTTTTTGAAACGCGCCAGTTCCTTGTACTTGTGGTGCTAATTGCTTGATAACGCACTTTTCCTTCAGTTTGTCAACATCCTCTGCCAGATAAGTTTTGCCAAATCCCCCGCTACCTAATGATTTTATCGGGCGGTAGCGATTTCTCAGCACTACCAGTCCTGTTCCGCAGTTAGGGCAAAACATTGTGCCATCAGGATTAGGCGGATTGTGGCAAGCTGGATTGAGGCAGCATATCATAACTGTGCTTTTATCGGCAGACTTATTTATTATCATCTAGCTACAAGGTGTTCCTGGCAGAAACCGCACAATAGTAGATAAATTTGAGTGTTTGTGACATACTCCTGATGCTGATGCGACGCATAGAGCGCGGGCAACGAGCGTGATCCCTGGCAACCCATCGGGCGTTTCCTGAGCTTTAAGGACGGGATCAGCCTACGGCATTCGCCAAATCTTGACAGTGTTGTCGTGACTCCCACTCACCAAAGTCTTGTCATCCGGGGTGATGGCGACGGAATAAACCGAGTTGGTATGCCCCTCAAGGGTAGATTTCAACTCTGGTGTTTGCAGATTCCAAATCCTGATAGTGTTGTCCCAACTCCCACTCACCAGAGTCTTGTCATCTGGGCTGATGGCGACGGACCAAACCCCCTCGGTATGCCCAGTCAGAGTAGATTTCAGAAAAAAACTACTTGGTGGGCTACCAACGAGAAACGGATTAAACGGAAATACTTCATATCGAAAATACCCATAGATTTGAGTTCCTACCAACCCCAGCAACAGGATGGCACCACGCAGCTTTAAGTTGCCTTTCTGCTTGGCTGAAGTTGCAGGCGATCTTGATGACGGTTGAGGCAACAAGTGTACTCTCGGAGGTACAGCAGATGGTAGTGGCGGTGGATTCAAATCTTGTAACACTTGCTGCGCTGACTGATAACGCTGGTGGTAGTCTTGTTGCAGCAACTTATCTAAAATACGCCCGAATTGCTGACTCACGCTTTGCTGCAAATGCTGTCGCCAAAAGGACACCCATCTATAACCTTGTTTATTAAACAGTTCCCTAGGCTTAATACCACTGAGCAAATGAAAGCAAGTTACGCCCAAGCTGTATAAATCACTTGCTGGATACGCTTCGCCACTCTGCATTTGTTCCAATGGTGCATAACCAAGGCTGCCAATAATTGTTCCTTGTTCAGACATGACTGTTTGTGTCAGTTGCTTGGAAGCACCAAAGTCTATCAACACCAATTTGCGATCGCTGCTGCGACGAATGATATTTCCTGGCTTGATATCGCGGTGAATAACTTTGTGCTGATGAACAATCTTTAGTATGTTTAACAAATCAACCAATAATTCCCGAATTTGCTGCTCACTGAAACGGCCCTGCTGTTTTAATTCATCTGATAAATCTTGCCCATCAATAAACTGCTGCACCAAATACAAACGATTATCTTGCTCAAAATATGCTAGCAACGTGGGAATTTGTGGATGATCCCCTAACTGTTGCAAACGGGTTGCTTCTTGCTCAAATAGTTCCTTTGCCTTTTGAAACGCCCCAGTTTCTTGTATTTGTGGCGCAAATTGCTTAAGAAAGCACTTTTCCTTCAGTTTGTCAAGATCCTCTGCCAGATAAGTTTTGGCAAATCCCCCGCTACCTAATGATTTTATGGGGCGGTAGCGGTTTCTCAGCACCACCAGTCCTGTTCCGCAGTTGGGGCAAAACATTGTGCCATCGGAATTAGGCGGATTGTGGCAAACTGGATTGAGACAGCATGTCATAACTGTGCTTTTATCGGCAGACTTAATTTATTATACTTAGCTACAAGCTATCCTCAGTAGAAACCGCAAAAAAGTAGAAAATTTTGAGTCTTTCTCAAAAACCGAGTTTCTAACAAGTCGCCATTTGGGGCTTATATAATCGCAATCCTTGAGGAGTTGTGAGAATTGAAAAACCAAGATCCCCGACTTATGGTGAGAAGTCGGGGATCTGTTTGTAACACTCACTCATCCCGATTTATACTCATTGCCCTCAATTGCTTTGCTAAACGTTCAGCGCGTTGTTGTGCCAATTCTGCTGTTGTCGTTCTTGTTGTAACAATAACTCTGCTTGTTGAGCTGGTTCTTGTCCAGTGAGCAATGCGATACCTCTAGCAGCATCTGTTCTTTGGGCGATACGCACAAGCTAAAGCCTCTGGCTTATCGCCCAACTTCAAAGGATATAATCTATTCGGCTAAATTGAGGCGAAAATGCATGAAAAAAATGTGGATACTAGCAGGAGTATTTATCAGTGCGACTGTGCTGCTTTTGTTTTTTCGTACTGCAACATCAAAACAAACAAACTTAATCACCAAAACCATGAACTATGAGCAACGTAATTTACCAAACAGCATTGTCCATATCTTGAGAGTTCCTGCTCATAGCCAATTTATAGTAACTCCTGCATTGTCATCACAACTAAATACAGTAGAGGAAGTTGCCAAAAAGCATCAAGCAGTTGCCATCATCAATGCTGGCTTTTTTGATCCAGTCAACCAAAAAACAACATCTATTGTTTTTCAACAAGGAAAACTAACGGGTAATCCTAAAGACAATCAGCGATTGGTAGATAATCCTGACCTAAAACCTTACCTCAACAAGATTCTCAATCGTACAGAATTTCGGCGATACTTGTGCGAGCAAACTATCCGTTACTCTATCACTCTCCACAGTGAGCCTCCAGCTGGAGGTTGTCAATTAGTTGATGCTGTGGGTGGTGGTCCCCAACTCTTACCAGAACTAACCTCAGTCCAAGAAGGTTTTGTAGATAACGCTAACAAAAGAGATGCTCTTGGTAGTACCAAACCCAATGCTCGAAGTGCTATTGGTATTATCAGTGATGGCAGCATTGTTTTGGTGATGGTTGCTCAAAAACCAAATACTCCTGGTAACTCTGGGATGTCCTTGCCAGAACTGGCTCATTTTATGAAAACTCTTGGTGTTGAGAAAGCGATGAATCTGGATGGTGGAAGTTCGTCTTCGCTTTATTATGACGGCAAAACCTTCTATGGAAAAGTTGATTCAAAGGGAAATCTGGTAAAACGACCAGTGAAGTCAGTTTTAATCATTCAGGAAACTTTGTCAGAGGTTAAATAGATAATTTGGGTTACTTTAGTTAATCTCAGTTGCTAGTTTTAAATAGTAACAATTGTTACAAAAAGTCTAGTATTTTTACATGTCTGAGCTTGGAACTATTGACCCCATTCTAACGTAATCTCTATATTCGCTGTATTGGAACCCTTTACTAGTAAAGCGGTAAGTCTACCAGATTCAATCGCAATATCAACACCAAACTTTACACTTGCTCTATCTGGCTTAACCTTGTGTAATGCTTCGACAATTTCTTTGGTCAACGATTCAATAGCGGTGGTAACTTCTTCAAAAGGTCGAGATTGAAAATTTACTTTGCGATCGCCTATCTGTGTCGCTTCAACTCTAACACTTGTACCATCAGTTAGTTCCACTGTAATTATTTTGGTTTGAAGTTCCATGTGTCTTCGACTGGATTACTCTGCTTTTATAGCATTCCATCGTTCAACTAATTATCAGGAAGACAAAAAATATACCAAAGCGAAGTCCAAATTTGGCTGTACAGATGCTGGTAACAATCACCTGACCAGTTTTCACTTGGGAGTCAAAGTGCACCACTTCTATAAGTCTGGATGTACTTTGAAGTTGAAATCCCCATCTTGACTGTTTTCATCATTATCTTAACCTCCTCCAACATTCATTGCAGCCAAAACAGCCTTCTGGCTAACATCTTTGTACACTGTGTCTAAATACTTCATCACCACATCAGCTGCGGTTAAATTTGTTAAATTTTCCTCTTCCTTAGCCAAAGGAATTGACCCCAACACATCTAAAATCGTTTCGCCTGTTGATGGTACAATAACGACTAAAGAAGATTCCAATGGCTCATTGTATTGCCAGAAAGATTCGATTTTTACAGAGAATCGTTTCTCGTGTGTTGACTCTTGAACCTCAGATGGTTCGTTTTGTGAAGTTTTAACAGTTTTGCTGCGTAGGTGACGTAAATCACTGATAATTTTCTCTTTTGTGCTTCCCCGTAATTTAAAAAGAACAAATGGATCTTCACTAAAGCGATCGCCTAACTGATAGTAAACTGCAGCGACATGTTTGCAAGGGTTAGCTTTATCAGGACAAGAGCATTTACTATGGACATCAGATAAGGTAAAAGGAAATAGGGAAAGACCATTAGCAGTGAAAACATCTTCCATATTTTGCGGCATTTCTCCTGCTAGTAGCTTGGCAGAAAACATTGATTTTTGAGACATTGTTTCAATCACATAACCCCACTGTTCCTCAGTAAAAGGATCAAGGGACAAAGAAACTTTGTATGGTTCTTGTTCACTACCTTGTACTCTAGCTAATACCTTTGCACCTTGAAACTCAATGCTAAGAACATTTCCCTGACGTGCATAAATTCTTCCACGTTCCAAACGTTTCTTAAAACGATAGGAATCTAACAAATCAAGCCACCGTTGGGACCACCATTCTCGACTTCCTTGAAGGGTATCATTTGTCATTCGGTTTCCTCATCTATAATTGCACTCCGGTCAAGTATGAGCAAGTTGCGAAGTTGGTCTGTGTCTAGTTCTGTCAGCCAATTTTCACCTGCACCAACAACTTGTTCGGCAAGTTGTTTTTTACTTTCAATCATGTCATGAATTTTTTCTTCTAAAGTGCCAGTTGAAATAAATTTATGAACTTGGACATTGCGGGTTTGACCAATACGAAAAACTCTATCTGTCGCCTGATTTTCTACTGCTGGGTTCCACCATCTGTCAAAGTGGAAAACATGATTGGCTCGTGTTAAATTTAATCCTACACCACCAGCTTTCAGGGATAAAATCATAATTGGTGGTCCTTGAGGATCGTGTTGGAAACGATCCACCATTTCCTCACGTTGTTTTTTCTGAGTACTACCGTATAAGAACAGAATTTCTCGTCCTAGCTGTTTTTCCAGATATGGTTTGAGTAACTTACCCCACTCTGCGAACTGAGTGAAAATTAAAGCGCGATCGCCCCTTGGGCGGCTCCCTGCTGGAGCATCGCCACTTGCGACAACTATCTCCAACATTTCCTGCAAGCGCTGGAGTTTCCCAGAATGATATTGTTCCAATGTGTCTTGCTTCAAGTAATGCGATGGGTGATTGCAGATTTGTTTTAGTTTGATGAGTAAAGCTAAAATCATGCCTCTGCGTTGCAAACCCTCAGCTTCTTCAATCTCAGCTAGAGACTCTTCCACAGCTTTCTGATACAGTTGAGCTTGCTGGGCACTCAGACCACAAAACACAGTCATTTCCTGCTTCTCTGGTAAATCTTGAATAATGCTGCGGTCAGTTTTCAGACGACGTAGAATAAAAGGTTGAGCTAATGAACGCAATTGATTCAACGAAGCCGCATCACCATACTTCTCAATTGGTATTGCAAAACGCCGCTGAAAAAACTGCTTATTTCCCAAATAACCAGGATTTAGGAAATCCAAAATCGACCAGAGTTCTTGCAATCTATTTTCTACTGGTGTTCCCGTAAGAGCAATCCTAAATGTAGATTCTATTTGTCGTACCGCCTGTGACTGTTTTGCATCTGAATTTTTGACATTTTGTGCTTCATCTAAAACGATGATTTGCCAAGAAACGCTCTGCAATGATTTGAGATCACGGTGAATGAGCGGGTAACTAGTGATGACTATATCATGCTTATTGACTGCTTCTACAAACGTCTTACCTTTAGGGCGCTTGTCACCGTGATATTGCATCACTTTTAGCGTTGGAGCAAATTTTTTAACTTCTCTTTCCCAGTTTCCTAAAACTGAAGTTGGGCAAACAAGTAGTGTGGGTTTTTCGAGTGTTTCTTGTTCTTTTAAGTGTAAGAGGAAGGCGATGAACTGCACGGTCTTGCCAAGTCCCATATCGTCCGCCAGACATGCACCCAAGCCCCAACGTTCCAAAAAGGAAAGCCACGCCATCCCACGTTCTTGATAAGGTCGTAATTTTCCCTGGAAGCTGGTAGGTGTGGGCAAGGGTTCAACTGCTTTGTTATTCGTCAAGGCAGAGATCAATTCCTGTAATGCCCCAGACGCCTCAAAGCTAACAACTGGTAATTTTTCAATCGTCTGAGTGTCTCCTGTACTGATACGCAAAGCATCTTCCAATGACAGCGCCATTTGTTCTTTACGAGAAGCGAAAAAGGTTTGTGCTGTTTTGATATCTTGCGATCGCAATTCCACCCACTCGCCATTAATTTCTACCAATGGGCTATTCAACGCCACCAACCTATCAAATTCTGCTTTGGAAATTGTCTGTCCACCAATCGCCAATTCCCACTTGAAATTCAACAAACTTTCCAAACCTAAACGTTCTTGCTTTTTCTTAGATGTTTGGGCAGTAACTTTCAAACCCAAACGATTTGCCCATCCTTCGCGGTTCTCTAAACTAGGCGGTAAAATTACACCCAAACCACTATCTTCAAACCGCCATGCTACAGACTTGATAAACTCATAAGCTTGAATTGGGTTGAGGTGGCAAAATTGAGGATACGGAGTTTCTAAGCTGGCTGCAATTTGTGGATACAATCGTGAAGCTAATCCCAAACCGCGTAAAAATGTCTCTTGTGGTTGTTCAATTGTTCGATTTTGGTAAACAAATTTTTCTAAAGGGTGGTTCCAAATTGTTGTTCCGTCTATGAGAAAATTGGAATCATCAGCAGCTTGGAGGAAATAAGCTAAAGTCCAATGAGTCTGTCCCCCTGACTCTGGAGAACGCAATACGAAACAGGTACGAAACTGGTTGTTCCCCGCCATTTGGTATTGCAAGGGCATAGTCCAAGCTTTCAACACCGTCTCTAATCGTTGCACTCCAAAAGGATCAGCGCTAACTGTGTTAGATGCAGCCGTCAGAGAATTTAACCACTGTCGCACCGTCGTTGGTAAAGACGCCATCACTCTGGTCTCTAACAGAGGTTGGGAACCCACCATCGCTCGTACTTGAGCATCTATTGTACTGTTAAGAAATCCCAGCAGTAATTCTTGGGGTTCGGGTGGCAAGTTTATGTGAACAGATGAGGAGGATTTTGCCTCCTCATCTTCCCCGAATTGGAAATTTTGCTGATAAGTGCGACAAGCCAATGGCATCAATTGAGAAAATTTTTCTAAACGAGTTCCATCTTGGGCGCTATCTAGAAGTGCTTGCCATTTCGCCACTGTAGAATTATCGCTTTGGCGTTGAATTGTCGGCAAAAACTTACCACGCGAAATCAGATCCAAACTCCAGCGGGCAACCTGCACCCAAAAGTGTAAATCTCCTCCCAAAAAATTATCTTCACCATTAGGAACACTCAGAGGTAACGAAGTCAGGAATTTTATCGCCTCTTCGGGGTTGAGGCAAAAACCTTCAACAAGCCACGGTTGTAAGTACTGGGGAGTTTTGTTTGGTGAATCTAATGTGGCTGAATGCGCTGGAAAGATTTCAACTGTTGCGTCCTGAGTATTTTCTAAAATATAAGTTGGTAGGGCAACCACGAGTTCGTGTGTTGGCAAACTCACATCGGCAGTACTGGCTGCTTTGGGCGTTTTCCCATTTTTGAGAGATTTTGTCTGTGACGTCTCTACACGTTTGGGGTGCGGTATTTTAACAATTGAAATGTTACGTGAATCCAGCCACTCGATTAACTCTAATGGCGTCATTGCCAGAGGATGTATTGATACATCACTCAATGGACTCTTACTAGAATTTGTCCCAAGAGTTCGCCAAGTCTCTCCCCAAACAAATAAACAACCCTGATTTTGTCTTAACCAAGTACCGTGTAGAATTGCCATTTAACAGTTCTCAAATGTTCGCGAAACTACTAAAATTTATGTCTTTCTTATTTTTTATTCATCATTAAATGACTATTTTTTCAGAATATATATTCTATAAAATAAAATTGTTTTTTTTACATTTTTTATCTAATTTAGCAAATAAGAATCATTCTTTTACTACTTTATACCAATTTAGCTTCTTTGGCGTAATGTTGAGACATGAGATTAGCAAGCGACACTAGGTTCCACTAGCTGAATACAAATTACGTTATCAAAAAGAACTCAGAACTCAGAACTCAGGAATCAGAATAAGAAAGAAAGACAAGCGCATAAATTGTAGAGTTCTGGTACGGAAGTCTTTGGGTTTAAAACCCCACCGTCTATACGGGAGCCAGTACTGCGGGAGGGTTTCCCTGGTGCAGGATAAGAGCGTTGTATTCAATTGGTTGGGGTCCCAATCCCCATCCAATCATATTGCTGGGTTCTGCGTTCTGACCTATGTGTTCTTCTTCAAGACAATACAACTTGGTATTAGTAGAAGTTTCATAGAGTTAGAAGAATAAAAGATCACAAAAGGATCAAAGCTTGCTATTGTTAAAGAGAAAATATATTCCTCAAAACAACTTCCTTGCAAACAGAGCTAGCTAGTAGTATTCAGGCTGATTGCTGATTATAGCGCACTTGCATTTGCAATAGAATACACCTGTGCCAAACCCTCCCCGAACTCCAGCTATCCATTACCCGCATCTTTATTAAGATTTGACCAGAGCAATCGCTCATGGGTACTCTAATCCCACCACTGTCAGCAAACTTGATACTGGGTGCTCAAGTCTAAAGTTGTTGATCTTTAGGTGTGTGAGTGACGCCAGCCAGAGGGCATAAATGTTAGGATTGCCACAGAGAGAGAATAGCGTGCATAGAAGGAAAAAAAATTGAATGGGAGAATTTGAGAAGTCAATATCCTTTGACGGACGGGATATTCGACTGAAGGTTGGTCATTTAGCTCCCCAGGCTGGTGGCTCGGTGTTGATAGAATCTGGGGACACAACAGTTTTGGTGACGGCTACGCGATCACAAGCCAGAGAGGGCATTGATTTTCTTCCGTTGACAGTAGATTACGAAGAAAGACTGTATGCGGCAGGTAGGATTCCCGGAGGAATAATGCGGCGAGAAGGTCGTCCGCCAGAAAAAACAACTCTCACTAGTCGTTTAATTGACCGTCCACTACGTCCTTTGTTCCCGTCTTGGTTGCGAGACGATTTGCAAATTGTTGCGCTGACACTCTCGATGGATGAGTTGGTGCCACCTGATGTGCTAGCAGTCACAGGTGCTTCGATCGCCACCTTAATGGCAAAAATACCATTTAACGGACCAATGGCGGCAGTGCGTGTCGGGTTAGTAGGAGATGATTTTATCATTAACCCGACCTATGCAGAAATTCAAGCTGGGGACCTAGATTTGATCGTTGCTGGTTCACCAGAAGGCGTGATCATGGTGGAAGCAGGAGCAAATCAACTCTCAGAAAGAGACATTATCGAAGCAATTGAATTTGGCTACGAAGCCGTACAGGATCTGATTAGGGCGCAGCAAGATTTGATGGCTGAAATTGGTATAGAAATTCCACACGAAGAGCCACCAGAGGTAGACTCAACGCTGGAAAACTATATACGCGATCGCGCTGTTGTTGAAATTAAGGAAATTCTGTCACAATTTGATTTTGACAAAACACAGCGCGATACAGCTTTAGATGCAGTCAAGGAATCGATTAAAGCTGCGATCGCAGAACTTAGCGAAGAAGATTCTGTCCGCGTTGCCGCATTGGCAAATAGTAAGGCTCTTGATAATACCTTCAAAGACCTTACTAAAAAGCTGATGCGCCGTCAAATCATCGAAGATAATGTTCGCGTTGACGGTCGTAAGCTTGATGAAGTACGTCCTGTATCTTGTGATGTTGACATTTTGCCCAAGCGAGTCCACGGTAGCGGTCTATTTAACCGGGGATTAACTCAGGTGCTATCTGCTTGCACTCTTGGTACACCAGGAGATGCTCAATCACTGGCTGATGACTTACAACAAGATCAACATAAGCGTTACCTGCACCATTACAATTTTCCACCGTTCTCCGTTGGGGAAACAAAACCCTTACGTGCACCAGGACGTCGGGAAATAGGTCACGGAGCACTGGCAGAAAGAGCAATGCTACCCGTATTACCGCCCAAAGAACAATTTCCCTACGTGATTCGGGTGGTATCGGAAGTGCTTTCTTCCAACGGTTCCACCTCAATGGGTTCAGTGTGCGGTTCGACACTGGCATTGATGGATGCAGGCGTACCCATTTCCAAACCCGTTAGTGGTGCTGCAATGGGTTTGATAAAAGAAGGCGACGAAGTCCGAGTCCTGACTGACATTCAGGGTATAGAAGACTTTTTGGGCGATATGGACTTTAAAGTTGCCGGGACAGACAAAGGCATAACCGCCCTACAAATGGATATGAAAATATCCGGTCTATCCTTGGATATAATTTCCCAAGCGATCGAGCAAGCCAAAGCAGCACGGTTGCATATTCTGGAGAAAATGCTTCAGACAATCGATCAACCGCGCCCTCAAATGTCACCTTATGCCCCACGTCTGTTGACTATCCGGATTGATCCAGACATGATTGGTCTGGTGATTGGACCAGGAGGCAAGACGATTAAGGGTATCACCGAAGAGACCGGTGCTAAAATAGATATAGAAGATGATGGCACAGTGACGGTTTCTGCTGTGGATGAAACCAAGGCTAAGAAAGCACGGCTCATCATCCAAGGCATGACAAGAAAGCTCAATGAAGGTGATGTCTACGCAGGGAAAGTTACACGAATTATACCAATAGGTGCTTTTGTGGAATTTCTTCCTAGCAAGGAAGGGATGATCCACATTTCCCAACTGGCTGACTACCGTGTTGGCAAAGTTGAGGACGAAGTCACAGTTGGTGATGAAGTGATTGTAAAAGTGCGAGAAATTGATAACAAAGGCAGAATTAACCTTACCCGCCTGGGTATTCACCCAGAGCAAGCAACTGCAGCGCGAGAAGCTGCAGCAGTCAATCGGTAACTAGATTTTGGATTTTAGATTGTAGATTTAGGATTAATCGCAAATCTAAAATCCACTTTGGTGTCTATTGAGGGAACGCTTAACGCTTAACGCTTAATAGGGAATAGGGAACAGGGTGAATGGTGTTTGTTTGATATGCTGCTAGCAGTTTTCTACCGAAGCGTGAGAGGCTCAGATTGTTTGATTGCCAGACAAAATAAAACCTACGGATGTGTAGAAACGCTTTTTTTTGATAAGAAAGTAAAACAAATAAATCGATTTCTAAATCTGTAGAACTAAAAACCTGTCAAAGTCTGGTAATCTGCGATCATGCCAATACGTCAAACCTTATCGAAACCTGATATCCAACTTTCTTATTTAGAGTGGAACCAAGGTCAAGAACCTTTACTGGTATTACACGGTTTAGCCGACAACGCCCTAGTTTGGTCGAGCCTAGGAGATGACTTAGCCCCAGATTACCATATAGTCGCGCCAGATATGCGCGGTCATGGTGAGAGTGACAAACCAGAGAAAGATTATAGTTTTGAGAGTGCGATCAAAGACTTAGAAGCACTGATGGATAGCTTGGGATGGTCATCTGCTCATGTTGTCGCGCACTCCTGGACAGGTAAACTAGCTGTTATATGGGCAAGGATTAATCCGCAGCGTTTACGGAGTATGGTTCTGGTCGATCCCATTTTTATTTGGAAAATACCCAGCTTTTTTAAGGTTACTTTTCCCGTTTTGTACCAATTTTTATCCTTTCTCAAAGGTATGGGACCATTTGCGACTTACGATCAAGCCCAACAGCAAGCGTGTCAGTTAAATCAGTTTCAAGGATGGAGTCCCTTACAACAGCAAGTTTTTCAAGCAAGTATTGAACAAAAAACCGATGGGACTTGGGGTAGTAAATTTACCATCGCAGCTCGCGATAGAATTTTTGAGGAAGTGATGCTCTGTCCCGGTTTTACAGCCCCCATTTATATCCCCACCTTGTTTGTGCAGCCAGAAAAAGGACTTAACCGTAAAGATTGGCAACTCCAACCTTACAAAACTAATTTAAAAAATTTACGCGTTTGTCAAGTTCCTGGTAATCATTGGCCTTTTTTAACACAGCCTGAGGCGTTTAACCAAACTGTGAAAGCTTTTTTGCAAGAGCATAGATTTTAACACTGTCTGTTTTTCAGGTTTGGAGATTCTTAAGAGTTTACAACTTCAAGATCCCTGACTCTGTAAACTTTTCATTTCTTGTTGTACATCCAATGCAATCTGGAATACTTCATTCAGCCATCGTCCGTGTTCACTAGCCTCTTCGCTCACTTGCATTACTGTTAATGTTGGTAAATTATCCGCAAACAGTTCTAATTTACTAACAATAAATTTTTTATTTTCTCTTAGAATTCTTTCTGTTTTTAATGCCCGAACCAAATCATTTCTTGTCATTTTTAGTGCTTCTATAACTTTCTTTCTTTCATTCAAGCTCACTCCTGAATTTCCTGCGGCTTCTATTTGATCGTTGATGTCTATTGCTTTAATGACAGCACTATGTCTTTCAACATCATTCAAGAGAATTTTTAGCGAATGTGTCATGTTCTGTCTGACAGTACGACTTCTTTGCTTCCACAAAATATAAAAGAATATTTGTGTCAAAATTCCTACTGAACAACTAGATATGACTAATAGTAGCCAGGAAGGTATAGTAACCCAATTAACAAAGAGTCTGATAATAACATCAAAAGCAACATAACTAGAAACTAATATTGTCATTCCAATAAAAATTACCGTAGCAGCCTCAGAACCTTTGGCTCTTTCTACAACTCGACTCAGTAGTCTTTTCATGGGATGAGTAAGAATTATGAGTTCATCGTTCACAGGTAAATTAGTCAATTTTTGCAGTTCTTTTTGACCAATCTCTAATCCTTGTAAATCATTACGCACAGCTTTAATATCCTCTTAATATAGTTTTTTTCCAGTATTATATAACAGTAAAATTGATGCCAAACAAACAAAGCCGCCATTTTTGTTTGTCAACAAATTTAACAAAAATTATATTTTAGAGTTACATTTTAATACTGTGTTATTATTAATACTAATAAAGCACTAAAAGTCATATAAGCTCCAAAAGTCCATTAGCCTTTCCTTAATTTCTTTTACATACCTCCACTAAAGGTTTCGGGATGACTTTTCTAAGTGCTGACTCACGAGGTTATTGTGTCAGAGTGTATCCTTGAAAATTGTCCACTTTGATCACAACAATGCCACAAATATCAGGAAAAAGCAGTTTTTGAGTAGGGAGAGTAAAATGTATCAGGATTTTATATTTTTGTATCACTAAGTAAAAAATGGTAAAAGAAAGTACATAAGATGTAAAATGCGGAGGACACTTCTGTGGAAAGGGTTGTCTGTTGCGCTTGAGTTGCGACGGCCGTTGCCAACCGAAAAATCTTCTGATATTGAAGTGTATTGTTAACTCAAGTGGATTGGGGTATAAATGAGTCTGAGACAAAAATTGTGCTTGAAGACGCGCTAGTAATCGACGATGCTCCCCGAGGGAAGCAGCCAATCTCAAAAAGCTATCACCGAAAAACTGCTAAATGTAACGGATTGCAAAGTATAATGAAAACGATAAAACAATTCAAAATATTCAAGAGCAGTAAGGTTCAATGCGAGTAGCGATCGCGGGAGCGGGTTTAGCAGGGCTTTCCTGTGCGAAATATCTCACAGATGCAGGGCACACTCCTATTATCTTGGAAAGCCGAGACGTGTTGGGGGGGTTAGTAGCAGCGTGGAAAGACAAAGATGGCGACTGGTATGAAACAGGGCTGCATATCTTCTTTGGGGCATATCCCAATATGTTGCAGCTGATCAAAGAATTGGGGATTGAAGACAGATTGCAGTGGAAAGAACACACCATGATCTTCAACCAGCCCAACAATCCAGGAACTTACAGTCGCTTTGATTTTCCAGACGTGCCAGCGCCTTTGAATGGCATAGTAGCTATTCTGCGGAATAACGATATGCTTACATGGCCAGAAAAAATTCGCTTTGGTATCGGATTGCTACCAGCGATGATTCTGGGACAACGGTACGTGGAAGAGATGGACAAATACTCTTGGTCGGAATGGATGAAAAAACAAAAGATTCCGCCACGAGTAGAAAAAGAAGTTTTTATCGCCATGTCTAAGGCGTTGAACTTCATAAATCCTGATGAAATTTCGGCAACAATTCTTTTAACAGCTCTGAATCGGTTTTTGCAAGAAAAGAATGGCTCAAAAATGGCTTTTCTAGACGGTTCCCCAACAGAACGTCTGTGTCAGCCAATCGTTGATCACATCACCGCACGGGGTGGAGAAGTGCGGTTGAATGCACCGCTTAAAGAAATTGTGCTGAATGACGATGGCACAGTCAAGCATTTCGTGATTCGGGGATTGAATGGGGCAGAAGATGAAGTATTTACGGCTGATGCTTACGTATCGGCAATGTCGGTTGACGTGATGAAGATTTTGGTACCTACACCCTGGAAACAAATTGAATTTTTCCAAAAATTGGAAGGTTTAGAGGGTGTACCAGTGATAAACTTGCAGCTATGGTTTGACCGTAAACTTACTAAAATTGACCACCTGCTCTTCTCGCGATCGCCCCTGCTCAGTGTTTATGCCGATATGAGTAATACCTGCCGCGAATACGCCAATCCCGACCGATCAATGCTGGAATTAGTTTTAGCTCCAGCAAAAGATTGGATTGCAAAATCTGATGAAGAAATTTTGCAAGCAACTATTGCTGAACTAGAAAAATTGTTTCCTGACGACTTTACGGGAGACAATCGAGCAAAGCTGTTGAAATATCATGTCGTGAAGACGCCACGCTCAGTGTACACAGCAACACCTGGTCGTCAAGATTACCGTCCCTCACAAGTGACCCCCATTGCTAACTTTTATTTAGCAGGCAGTTACACAATGCAACGTTACTTGGGGAGTATGGAAGGTGCCGTACTTTCTGGTAAGCTGACAGCGCAGGCGATCGTCCGTAATACAGCCGAGGGATTTTCTGAAGGAAAACCCCTTCCTCGTTTCGAGGAAACAAGCCAAACGCCTGAAAAAGCTTTGGGTCGGTAGGACGCGCTACACGACTGCTGAAGCACATCCGGTGGCAAATTCAAAAAGCCTGCAAACGTAAACCCTTCAGCCTGCAACGAATGCTGCAACTGCCTGATTCCATCCCTCGCATGAAAATACCGGTCTCTGTGGACGAGTCCTACAAACTCTGTCGCCAGCTTATAGTCAAGTATTCCACGACTTTTTACATCGGCACTTTGCTGGTTGACAAGCCAAAGCGCAAACACATTTGGGCAATTTATGCTTGGTGTCGCCGTACAGACGAACTCGTGGATGGTCCCGCATCTGCTATAACGACACCAGAAACTTTGGATCTGTGGGAACAGCAACTGGAATCGATTTTTGCTGGACAGCCATTAGATAGTATTGATGTCGCTTTGGTGGATACTATTCAGCGTTTCCCGATAGATATTCAGCCGTTTCGGGATATGATTGCTGGTCAGCGTATGGACTTATACCGAAGTCGCTACGAAACCTTTGAGGAGTTACACCTTTACTGTTACCGCGTTGCTGGGACAGTCGGTTTGATGTCAACAGCAGTGATGGGGGTTGACACCTCCACAAACACGGCTCCGTGGAATTGCCATCAACAGCCGTATATCCCCACAGAAGAAGCGATTACTCTGGGAATAGCCCATCAACTCGCCAATATTCTACGAGATGTCGGGGAGGATGCAAGGCGGGGGCGGATTTATATTCCCCAAGAAGACTTGGCGCGCTTTAACTACACAGAGCAAGACCTGTTTAAAGGAGTGGTGGATGATCGCTGGCGATCGCTAATGCGCTTTCAAATTGCACGGGCACGCCAATTTTACGCCAAAGCAGAAAAGGGAATCTCTTACCTATCTGCCGATGCTCGCTTACCTGTATGGGCATCTTTGATGCATTACAGTCGAATTTTGAATATCATTGAACGCAACGATTACAATGTCTTCACTCGACGTGCTTACGTGCCTCAATGGCAAAAGTTACGTGCTTTGCCAGCTGCATGGTTACGAGCACAAGTCTTATGAAGAAGTTGTCACGTCTTGTGAGGAATTCAAAATCAGCGGAGGTTTCCTCCGCTGCAACTTCTCTCAAAATGACAAAAATCCTTTTGAATTTTGATAGCGTAGGCTGACACTCTCGTGTCACACTTTGGATTTGAGCAAAGCAAGTCCTTTGTCCTGAACAATCACGAATGAAAAATGAAAAATGACTATTGACATTAGACCTATAGTTTGTTACGATTAATCCTCGTGACCAAGGAGAGGTGGCTGAGTGGTCGAAAGCGACGGATTGCTAATCCGTTGTACAGTTCGTAAGGCTGTACCGAGGGTTCGAATCCCTCCCTCTCCGTTTATAGAGAAAAATACAGAAAAAGAAGATAACACTTTTTCTTTCAAGATGCCTTTTGCTGGTTGGCGTCAGTCACAAAAAGACATGCTTTTAAACGCTATAGCACGTGTACGCTATATGAACACTGCTCTGCCGCTGCCTTGGGCTTGACATTTTTGACTTCTCAGACATCCTCTAAAGGGGATGTTATTATTTATCATCTGGAGCCATTAAAGAATTTAATTAATCATTTAATTTGAATCTTACTTTTAGGCTCCTGAATAAATGAGGAGTGAAACTAAATATTATGCAAAAGATAAACGCTGCCTTTGCTCTGGCTTTGACAACCCTAGCAGTTGGTTTCCTAGCAGCTGCTTGCGATACAGCTCCCCCAAACAGTTCAACAGGCAATACCACAAGTCCCAGCCCAGGAGGAGGCTCAACAACAACAGCTACTAGTGGTAATGGGTTGAAAATTGGTTCCCTGCTACCAGCGACTGGTGACTTGTCTTCCATTGGACAGCAGATTATACCCTCAGTCCCCTTGCTTGTGGAAACTGTCAACGCTTGCGGTGGCGTGAACGGTGAACCTGTGACTCTTGTTCAGGTAGATGACCAAACTGATCCTAAAGCTGGTGCTGCTGGTATGACCAAATTGGCAACTGTAGATAGAGTTGCAGGTGTTGTTGGTTCCTTTGCCAGCAGCGTTTCTACTGCTGCTGTCTCAATTGCGGCTCAAAATAAAGTTATGCTGATTTCTCCCGGTAGTACCAGCCCCGTATTTACTGAACAGGCAAAACAAGGTAAATATCAAGGATTTTGGGCACGTACTGTTCCACCTGATAGCTATCAGGGGCCAGCTATAGCCGCACTTGCTAATAAAAGAGGCTATAAAAAAGTTTCTACCGTCGTCATAAATAACGACTATGGCGTCGGCTTTGAAAAAGCATTTGTGCAAGCTTTTGAAAAATCGGGGGGAACTATTGTTAATAAAAACAACCCTGTCCGCTACGATCCAAAAGCAACTACCTTTGATACTGAAGCCTCTGCTGCTTTTGCTGGTAAGCCTGATGCAGTCCTTGGGGTTTTCTACGTAGAGACAGGCAGTTTGCTGCTAAAAGCAGCGTACCAGCAAGGTTTGCTGCAAGGAGTGCAGGTGATGCTGACAGATGGAATGAAGTCAAATGAGTTTCCAGGACAAGTCGGCAAAACCAGTGATGGTAAATATATCGTATCTGGAGTGATTGGTACAGTACCAGGTTCTAACGGTAAAGCGTTAGAAGCTCTAAATAAACTGTGGCAATCTAAAAGAGGAGGCGCACCAGGTGAATTCGCTCCTCAAGGCTGGGACGCAGCCGCCTTGCTAGCACTAGCAGCACAAGCTGCTAAGCAGAATACAGGTGAAGGCATAGCCAGTAAAATCCGCGAAGTTTCCAGTGGTTCTGGTACAGAAGTAACTGATGTGTGTGAGGGACTGAAGTTATTGAAAGAAGGTAAAAAAATTAATTACCAAGGAGCTAGTGGTAACGTAGATGTTGACCAAAACGGCGATGTGATCGGTATCTACGATGTCTGGACAGTTGGGGACGACGGTAAAATCAAGACGATTGATAAAGTTAGCCCGAAGTAAAGGTTAAAACATAACAGGTATGGTGCCGTACTCTCGGCTAACGCACTGCCCAGAAGTTTAACAATATTCCACAACAAGTCCCCCACTATATCCTTATGGGTTAGTGGTGGGATCAAAGGAGGTCAACCAAACTGCTTACTCCAACCGTACAACTGCCCTTATACGGTAAGCGAATCATCGTTACCGCACCCCGTAATTATGCCGCCAGGTTATCTCAACAACTCATTAACCAAGGTGGTATGCCGTTTGTGATGCCAACCATTGAAACTTGTTCACTAGAAAACTTTACAGAGTTAGATGCTGCACTGCAACATATCGATGCATTTGATTGGATTGCTTTTACCAGTAGAAACGGTATCAATGCTTTTTTCCAACGTCTAGAAGATTTGGAGATCAACCCCCTTGTTTTGACAAATATATGTTTTTGTGCTATAGGATTAGACGCAGAAAAATTAGCAGCTTTGGGAGTCAAAGTCGATTTAGTACCGAAAGAACCCAGCCCAGCAGGAGTTATTGCTGAATTGGCTAAAATTCCAGATATTGCTCATAAAAATATACTTGTCCCAGTTCCAGAAGTTGTAGGCGTCCCAGAACCCGATGTGATTCCAAACTTTGTTGCAGGATTAAAAAAATTGGGCATGAAGGTAACCCGTGTACCAACTTATAGGACGCGGTGTTTAGATAAAGATATTTATGAGGTTGAGTTAAATCTGATTCAGCAAGGCAAAATAGATGTCATTGCCTTTAGCAGTACTGCGGAAGTAACAGGTTTTTTGCAAATGGTTGACTCGAAAAGAGATTATGAACATTGTGCGATAAGCCCTTGGCTTGACGCTACGCGTATCGCTTGCTTTGGACCCTACACCGCAGCAAATGCAAAGAAATTGGGCTTAAATGTCTCAATAGTTGCTCAGGATTATAGTTCATTTGCGGGGTTTGCTGAGGCGATTGCGCTAAGCGCACGCTCCGCGAACGCCCTTTGGGCACAGCAATAACTTTTTGGTATAAAATTCTTCACTTCAGCAGAATGTATAATTACTAAAAGTTCTGAGAAAGGTACGTATTCTACTTCATTAGATACGAGATAAACAGATGAACACAATTAAATGCTTGCGTAAAACTGAACGCCTACAATACGATATTTTTGAGATGGAATCGCTCGATGCAACGGCGACAATGGTTGCCCAGTCATTTATCCACTCAGATCCAATGGCAATAGTTCAGAAGTTTTCTATTAGAGAATTTGCACATTTTGTTCGCCAGTTATGTGTAGGGGTAGCGGAGCAAGGACTAACGATTGTTGCCAAAAATCATCAAAATAACGAGGTGGTTGGTGTAGTGATTGCTGGTGACTTTGTTACAGATTCATCTTTGAAAATTGAGAAGTTTGGTGAGGATAAGTTTCAACCAATTATGGAGCTTTTCGAGCAACTACAAACACAGTATATGCTGGGTAAGCAGATTGATAAAAATGAATATTTACATCTTCATATGTTAGCAGTAGCACCAGAGTACAGAGGAGAAAAAATTGCTCATAGTTTAGTAAAAATTTGTGTTGAAAATGCAGCAAATGCTGGTTATCGAATTGCTTTTGCAGAAGCAGCAAATTCAATTTCTCAGCACGTTTTTAAAAACTGTGGTTTTGTTGCTCATCACGAAATTCTATACAAACAGTACACTTACGACAATGTGCCGATTTTTGGCTCAATTGAGGGACATTCAGGAACCATCTTGATGGACAAAGCATTGGATTAGTATGAACAGAACGAGATAGAAAGAAACTTTTCTACGCCTTCAAAGATAATGCGTGATACTGCTAATAGTAGTGTGAAGGCAACAAGCATGAATCCTGAAACTGAGAAACTAATGCAGCAACTAGACCAACAATATGAAGGTGCTGCGATGAAACCTTTGTATACGGCTACAGTCACCGTCACTCCAGGTCAAGCAGGACATGCCCGCATGTCGGGTCATGCTCATAGTTCGGATGGATTGCTAGACTTAGACCTTGCCTTTCCTACTGAACTAGGGGGACATGGCAAAGGAACCAATCCAGAACAACTTTTTGCCGCTGGCTATGCAGCTTGTTTTCATGGCGCACTTGCGTTAGTTGCTAGGAAAGCAGGAGTTGATGCGTCTAAAGCAAAGGTTACCTGTGCTGTCACAATTGGTCGAGATCCTGCGGACGGTGGATATATGCTTGCTGCCCAGATGGTGATTGATATTCCAGATACAGAACGCAAGAAGGCTGAACAGATAGTTGCCCAAGCTGATCAACTCTGTCCCTACTCAAAAGCGATTCGTGGGAATATCAATGTGAGAATGACAGTGGTTTGAATCATTCTTACCTTTAGGCTTAAATTGAGCATAAGCAAACCCAACAAACCCTCAACCATGCTCAAACCCAAAGTCTTCATCACTCGCCACCTTCCCACCAAATTAGAGCAACTGCAACAGATTGCTACCATTGAAGTCTGGGAAGAACGCTAACCGCCTCCCTATAAAGTTTTACTAGAAAAAGTCAAAACAATTGATGCTTTGCTGTGCTTGCTGACAGACGAGATTGATCAGTAACTGATAGAAGCAGCCGGAACCTCTTTTAAAGTTATTAGCCAAATGGCAGTTGGATACGACAATATTGACATTCCTGCTGCGACTGCACGGAAGAAGGGAGCCGCTACGCGTTAGCCCTTGGCGTGCGCTTGTGCTTACGCTATCGCTATTCGACTTCTGGTGGTGATCGCGCTCCCACACTCCGATTATGTTTGCATAACTTACAACCTGTGCTAAATATTGAAATCTATGGCATTACTTGTGCCTGGTGTTGTCTCGCCACCACCTGAGCCGCAAGGCGACCTGTTTGAGCTGCGCCATTCATATATCCATAGAACTCGTCGCTCAAATGCTCGCCAGCAAAAACCAAATTCCCAACATTGACATCTTGGCGTTCTTTAGGATCGTCGGCTTCAACATAAAGAAACTTGGCAAACTCCGTCAACTGTCCTGGCTTAAATTGAGTGTAACTTCCTTTAGTAAAAGGATCCCTTGTCCATTGTGTTTGCAAAAACTTGTCCGTCGCAGCATCTTTAGCCCCCACAATGAAATCATCTAACTGCCGTACGAACTTCCTTCCTTGCAACTTACCACTGCCAGATCCGTTCCTTCTGACTTCATCCCCACCTAGAAAGAAGACTAACTCTCCATTTTCCCTGTCTGGTTGTCGCAAGGTTCCATCCCAAGCTAAGCAGAATTTCAGATCACTCCAGACTTCCTTAACAAACCCATTTTCCTGCCGCCACGCTTTCTTGTTAAATCCAGCGATGACCTTTTGATTGAAACCGAGATCGACTTCTTTGATGAAACGCCTCAAAGTGTTTGGCAAGTTGACCTGGATATCAACTTCTCGTAACACGGTCAAAGGAATCGCGATAATGACATAGTCCGCATCTACAACATAGTTGCGGGAAAAGGTCAAGAGAAAACCACTACCGTTTGACTGAATCCTTGTTAGAGGCATACGGGTGTGAATCTGACCAGACAGCGCTTGGGCAAGACTATCGATAATTCTGCCGCTACCACCTTCAACAACGAAAGCTTCATCAGAATTCCCCAATAGCTCTACTTTGTTCCCGTCTACTGTGGGTAGGTTCATAAGAAGTTGAATTGCTGACGATTCTTCTGGCTCAACACCATACTCAGAGCGAATCGTATTTTCGATCAGTCTGCGAATAAAAGGCTCTGGAATTTTATCTGCATATTTGTTTAGATAATCGGCAGCGGACATGGAATCAAATATTGGTGCGTACTGCTCAAAGTTTTGCTCAAGTAACTCAGCATCATAGTAAATTGCAAGAGCGAGTGGACGCAATTTGTCCGCAATTTCTGCTTCCGACTGGACTTTACCATCAAAGTAGTACGCCGTTCCTGGAAAGGGCAATTTTTGTTGTTCCTCGATAACACTGAAGAGTTTTATATCGAATTCTTTTGCCAGTGCCAACATATCGGTGTGATTTGTATTGATGAACTGACCACCCAAATCAGTCACCAAACCCTCGCCTACGACACCTGTGACTGTCTGTATGCGCCCTCCCAACCGTTCTCTGGCTTCATAAACGGTAGCCGTCAAGCCTATCTTCTTAAGCTGGTATGCCGCATTCAACCCCGCAATCCCGCCTCCTACAATAGCTATTTTGGGATTCCCACTATGGCTAGCTCTACCCCAAACCTTTTCTGGATGAGACAATCCACTAGTGACAAGTGCCGATCCTGTAGCCAGAGATGCCAATTTGATAAAGCGCCTTCGCGACCATTGAGCCTGCTTTTTTGCCAGCGATAAAGGTTTTCCTTCTGCTTTCAGGTTTTTCCTCTGGCTTAGCTGCAAAATACGAAGTAACTGCCGAAACTGTGGTGTACGTGCCATTCTGTCTATTTATTTGTTAACGACTTGAGGAACAAGTTGAGGAGTGCTACTGTGGGCATCGGGGTTTGGGAAACTGAAATTACGCCAATCCCTACGGCAAACTATGCGAACAGGCATTTATCAATCTGACTTTTTCCAAATATCGTGAAAAATCAGAGAACGCCGTCTGGGTAAGTTTGCCGTTGATGACTTTTTTTAAGTCAACAATTTTTATCTTCAAAGTAGGAAACAAAAGCCAGTTATAAGTGACTTTCTTTTCCTATATATGTAAAAAATAGAGAACTTATCAGCCTTTAGAGGCATCCATAAGCCAAAGTATCATGACTATATAAATTAAGTAAGTAAATTAACGAAGAAAATTTGTAAATTTTATGTTAAAACTCTTTGATTAAATAAAATTTCAAGTAGAATAAAGTGAATGTTTTCACATAAGTAGGTGGGCACAAATAAACATAACTATGTAAAGAAAAGTAAAACGTCCAAAACTCCCTTCCCTTTTGCCTTCTGACTTCTGCCTTCTCCACGAGAAATATTCACGCCTACCTACTTATTCCCTCTAGCTAATAACATATGATGAAATCAGTTTCTAGCTCATGGCTGGAGTCAGTTTCAATTACTGTATAAGTAGCTCGTCACAAATAAAGTTAACCCGTTTGGGTCGTCATTAGTCATTGTAAGAGTTTCAGAGTTTTCACATTTCTGATAAACCCTCAACCATGCCCAAACCCAAAATCTTCATCACTCGCCGCCTCCCCACCAAATTAGACCAACTGCAAGAGATTGCTACCATTGAAATCTGGGAAGAACGCCAACCACCTCCCTATGAAGTTTTACTAGAAAAAGTCAAAACAATTGATGGTTTGCTGTGCTTGCTGACAGACGAGATTGATCAGCAACTGATAGAAGCAGCCGGAACCTCTTTTAAAGTTATTAGCCAAATGGCAGTTGGATACGACAATATTGATATTCCCGCTGCTACCGCACGCAAGATACCAGTTGGTCATACCCCCGGTGTCTTAACAGATGCAACTGCTGACTTGACTTGGGCGTTACTTATGGCGGCTGCACGGCGAGTGGTAGAAGCGGATCGATTTGTTCGTGGGGGTGAGTGGCGGACGTGGGAACCAAATTTGTTATTGGGAC
Source organism: Brasilonema sennae CENA114 (assembly GCF_006968745.1). Taxonomy (NCBI): domain Bacteria; kingdom Bacillati; phylum Cyanobacteriota; class Cyanophyceae; order Nostocales; family Scytonemataceae; genus Brasilonema; species Brasilonema sennae. The sequence continues at coordinate 5,731,970 of NZ_CP030118.1, forward strand.
CGAACATCACAGGTGCGACTTTAGGGATTGTTGGTTTTGGGCGTATTGGTCAGGCGATCGCTCGTCGTGCCAAAGGGTTTGACATGAAAGTTTTTTATACTAGTAAACACAGATGTGACCAGGAGTTAGAAAAAGATTTGGGTGTTGAGTTTACAGCGTTTGAACATCTCCTGCAAGAAGCAGATTTTGTGACCATTCATACACCGTTATCGGATGAGACTTATCATCTTTTTGGTAATAGCCAGTTTGAATTGATGAAGCAATCTGCCATTCTCATCAACACAGCGCGGGGAGCAATAGTACACCCAGAAGCATTATACCGAGCGCTTACGAGTGGTGAAATTGCAGGTGCCGCTATAGATGTCACTGATCCAGAACCAATAGCAACCGATAGTCCCTTACTAGACTTAGATAACTTGATTGTTACACCTCATATTGGTAGTGCCAGCCGTCAAACACGAGAAAAAATGGCAAATATGGCGATCGCTAATCTTATTGCTGGGTTAAAGGGTGAGCGATTGCCTAATTGTGTCAATCCTGAAGTTTATTAATAGTATCTAGATTTGACACTCCTGTTTCTCTTTCCTCTGCGTTCTCTGCGTCCACCGCGAACTTTGCGGGAGGAACATCCACACCGCAAATTCGCTCTCTGCGGTTCAAAAAAATCAATTTAAAAAATCATATAGCATTGCTATATTTTTTAGGAATTGCTGCTAGAAAACGACATCTTCGTAAAGCTGTGCGATCGTTCCTTCAAACTTAATACTATGTAGTCGAAAAGATTTATTTTCTGCTGTGTAAGATTGCAAAACCCACAGCCCTTCATCATTACGGCGGAAACATTCGACTCGCTGACGTTTGGTGTTAATTAAAACATACTCTTGGAGACTTTCTAAAGTTTGGTAATCGGCGAATTTATCTCCTCGATCAAAGGCTTCTGTAGAGTCAGATAAAACCTCGACAATTAAACGAGGATATCTTTTATAACCAGGAGTTTCTTGATCTCGTTGATCGCAAGTCACCATCACATCAGGATAATAATATCGATTAAGAGATTCGATACGGACTTTCATATCGGTGATGTAAACACGACAACCTGAGCCACGCACATGATTACGGAGGAGAGCAAACAAGTTACCCGCAATAGTAACGTGGGAGTCAAGCGCTCCAGCCATTGCGTAGATGTAGCCGTCGATATATTCATGTTTGATGTCGCTGTGTTCCTCCATTTGGAGGTATTCGTCAGAGGTGAGATAGATTTCAGGTGAAACAACCATATTTAATATCATGTCCGGATGAATATTTATAAAAAACGAAGAACCTCACCCCGCTTTCCAGGCACCCCTCTCCTTTATAAGGAGAGGGGCGGGGGTGAGGTTTTTTTATTGTAAATAATTAGGCGAACTCGATATATAGCAATCCTATTTGATTTGTGAGAATTGAAAGACACAGATTCCCGACTTCTTTTAGAAGTCGGGAATCTTGTTTTTCACAAATGATTGTCGCAGTAGCAGACTAAGCCACTACCATTTGTGTCGGATACGGTCGTAAATCTTTACGTATTCTTCTCCTGGATGATTCCAAGAGTAGTCATACTCCATACCCGCAAGGGCAAGTTTGCGGAACTCTTCTGGATTGTTGTACCACAACTTCAAAGGACGTTCCAACGAAAATTCAAGCGCATGATAATCTGACTGGTAGAAGACATATCCATTGCGTTCTTCTGGTGGTTTGGTTTGGTCGTAGTCTTTATCAAACACGGTATTAACTAGCCCACCGACTCCGCGAACTATAGGTACAGTACCGTACTTCAAGCCAATCATTTGAGTGAGTCCACAAGGTTCATAATTACTGGGGACAATAATCATATCTGCCCCAGCATAAATGAGGTGGGATAATTCTTCGTTAAAGCCAAGTTCTAAATGAACATCAGGATTATTATTCAAAAAGTCTTTTTCATGGCGGAAATGATTATTAATGCTTGACTCTGTTGCTGAACCCAACAACACAAATTGTGCTCCATTATGGAGGGCGTAATACATTGCGTGATGGACAAGATGAACGCCTTTTTGGTCATCTAAACGACCAATGTACGAAATGATTGGCTTCTCAACATCCTGCAATAACAGCCGCTCCCGTAAAGCTTTTTTATTCTTGGCTTTTTCTTCAAAATTGTCTTTGGTGTAGTGAGAGGGAATGTATCGGTCTGTTTCAGGATTCCAAAAATCATGATCAATGCCGTTGAGTACACCAGTGAATCTATCTTGGTGTAGATGCAAGGTGTGACCTAATCCATAGCCAATGTCAGTGTAACGAGCTTCCCATGCATGATGTGGTGAAACTGTTGTCACAGCATTGGAATAAACAATGCCCCCTTTCATAAAGTTCAGGGCAAAGGGATTGAAGTTGTCCTGGAGCTTATCAGACTGGAAGTAGTAAGACTCTTGGTTTAAACCTGTTGCCCAAAGAGTATCGACTCCAGCAAATCCCTGATGCTTGAAGTTGTGGATGGTGTAGCAAACCCGTTGGTACTCCATCCCATAATATTTGTACATTTCATACAGCATCACAGGAACTAAGCCCGTCTGCCAGTCATGACAATGGATGACATCAGGTCGTTTGTTGCTTTGAAGCAGAAATTCCAAAGCGGCTTTGCTGAAGAACGCAAAGCGCATATTGTCATCGTTAGATCCGTAATAGCAGCCGCGATTGAAGAAATTATCCCCAGAGTGGGGTTCAATAAAGAAACACAGCCGCCCGTGTACCCAGCCACAATAAACTGAACAGTGAATTGCACCGCCATACCAAGGTACCCACAAGTTCGTGAAGGCGTCATGGAGTCCCCAAATGTGGTCATAACGCATGCAATCGTACTTGGGCAAAATGAGTTCGACGCTATGTCCCTGGTTTTCTAGTTCCCTGCTGAGTCCGTAAACAACATCGCCTAAACCTCCAGCTTTGATAACAGGAGCGCACTCCGAGGCAATTTGTACGATGTACATCTCTCTCCTCGCTTAACAAAAATTTACTTTTATTATCCTTTCGATCATGACACAAAATATGTACCCATTGGCAAGTCACTTACCCAGTCATTAGGTACAAATCTTAGAAAATGAGCGAAAAAGAACGGGCTGCGCCTCGCAGGCAGTTCTTCTTAAGTAAGAAGCTGGTATGTTGAGAAGTTAAAATTGAGAATTCCAAAGAATATAGCTATCTTGGATTTTAAACTTAATACTGATTAAAATTCACCTCAAAGCAACCCTTGAGGTGAATTTTAATTTTATTTTTCATACATTTTTGAAAAAAAACAAAAAAAGGAGACAAAATGATTTTATTTTTGTCACCAAACAAAAATAAAATCAGAAAAAACAATAGAAATTGAAAGCTTTCTTGATATCATTGCTTTTTATGACTCACTAACAGATATAACAAATGAATTTATTAGGTCACTATTAGAATGAGTAAAGGACTTGATAACCTCAAAAAAATAGCAGAACATGTAAATGAGATAAAGAGTTTGAAATCTTATCGCAATTCAACAACTTCACTTAGGAGCAATTTCTAAATGGCTAGCATCAATATTTCTGATATTCGTCCTGCTGGTTCTGAACTGTTCGTGGATTCTGAAAGCTTCATGAATGATTTGGCTGACCAAGAACTTAGCGCTACTAAGGGCGGGCTCAGTCCTATAGTAATTTGGGGTGTAGCAATAGCCTCGGAGTATGTCATTGGTGCTATGGTTAGCGGTGCTGCTGTTGGGGCTTATTCTGCTCTCAAGAAGAAATAGGAAACAGCGGTAGCTCATTTTTTCTAAGTAACCTTATTTACTTTCAACTAACCACAAATATTACAAACTGAACGAGTGATATCATGGCAACGATTTGTATTCGAGATCTAGCAGGATTTGACCTAATGTCGGACGAAGAAAGCTACTTGAACGAGTTTACTGAAGAGGATTTTCCTGCTATTAAAGGTGGGATAACACCCTTTATTACAACCGTGGTTGCTTTCTCCGCAAGCGCTGGTGCATCTTATGCGATTTCTCGCCTCTTCAAGTAATTTCTTTAAACGTTGATTTCCTTGTTTAAAGCTGTTCAGTTATCAAGAAGGCAGTGGTCAATCTATTTTTATCTAAATTCAGCAGATAAAAGTTACTTAATTACCATAATTTATGATAATTAAGTTGTCATTTTGACTTGAGTATAGCGAGAGTATAATTTTTTTGTATTAATATTTTTATACTCTTGCTTTTTCAATCTCAATAGGTAGAAAGTATGGAAATAAATAATTCTAATCTTCCTGAGCTAACAGTTATTTTTTACCTAATATTAGGGATTTCAAACCTAATTGGTGGTGAGTATCTTGCTGGATTTGCTTGGATTTCCTTAAGTATATCGCAATTTATAGTCCAAAAAATAGGGTCTTGGCCCTCTAATATGTTTCGGTTGGAGCGACCGGAAGTTATCCTTGCATGGGTTACATATCTGATATTTGCTTTTTTAATTTTCTATTATTTGATAAATTTGGTAACTAAGAGTAAATAAAATTCCATAAAATCATGTCTTTTACAATAAATTCTCAAAATGTGATCGATTATTTAGTTGCTCACAAGCTCTGCTCCCATGAAGAAAAATATTTACTCAAAGTTGAGCAGAAGTTGGCAAAAAATTTTAATTTGTTATTGACTTTACCTGGTGAGCGCCAACTTCTCGTTAAGCAAGAGCGTCACAATCAAGAGGGAAAAACTGCGGGTGAATTCTTGAACGAATGGCGACTTCATGAGTTTTTAAAACAATTCCCAGAACTCAGCTACATTCGCTCATCAATATCAGAGGTGCTTCATTTTGACGCCAAGCATTCGATTATTGTTTTCAACTACCTAAATGGGTATCGTGACCTAGCTGATTTCTACGCAAAGGAGAATTTTTTCCCGACTGCGATAGCGAAGCGCAGCGGCGAAGCGCCGATCGCATCAGCAATCGGAACCATTCTAGCAACAGTTCATCGCGTCACTTTAGATCGTCAGGACTACCGGGACTTCTTGTCTCAAAATTCTGAGGGTGATATTATCTCCTATACTCCTAACTTTGGTCTTGGGCTAGAACGGATTAGTCCTGAAGTTTTCGGTTTAGTTCCTGCCGATGGACTGAAATTCTTTGCTCTCTATCAACGGTATGACAGCCTTGGAAAGGCGATCGCAGAACTTTCTACCGCTTTTGAACCTTGTTGTCTAACCCACAATGACCTCAAGTTGAACAATATCCTTCTGCACAACGATTGGGAACAAGCCATTTCCAAAGTAGACCAATCAAGTCATAGCATAGTCCGCTTGATAGATTGGGAGCGTTCTAGTTGGGGAGATCCTGCATTTGACTTAGGGATGCTAATCGCTAGCTACCTGCAAATCTGGCTAAATAGCTTGGTCATCAGTAAGTCTATCGATATTCAAGAAGCTTTGCGCCTAGCTATGACTCCCCTTGATATGCTTCAACCTTCTATTGCAGCCCTTACTAAAGCTTATTTAGGTGAGTTTCCAGAAATTTTAGAGCGCCGTCCTCATTTTATAAAGCGAGTAGTGCAGTTTTCTGGTCTTGGCTTGATTCAACAAATTCAGGCAATGATTCAGCACCAAAAATCCTTTGGCAATGGAGGTATCTGTATGCTTCAGGTTGCTAAAACTTTATTGTGTCGCCCTGAACAATCAATCCCGACGGTTTTTGGAGTGGCAGAATCTGAACTCATTAGCTTTAACCGTTCTCTAATTTAAGTATTTTTATTTACAAAATAATCTTAATGCAATTACTGAATTCTCTTTCAAATCAACTGCCCGTTTCTCCGCCAGAGGGAGTGCTGGATTCTCTTCAAGACATTGTCAGCAACCTTCAAATCCAGTCCAATTTCTATATTAGCCATCCTGCTTACAAACCCTTAGAGCTTCCTGCTGAGGTGGTAGCCCGCTTTCAGCGACTACCTTCAAATCTTCAAAATAAGTATTTAAGTTTACAACTGCAAAGTTTTCTCTACGGCATTTACTACAACGGCTCCTTACGATCTAGCCTGGTACCAGAAGCAAATTCAGTTGGTTTAGCAGCTCACCAGAATCTAGAGAACAATACTTTTTTGGGGATAGATCTGGAATTTTACGAGCGACTACACAAAAGCAATAGCGGCAAAGGTTACTTTGATCCAGGTTGGTTTGTGCTGCGACAGGAGAGTGATGGTAGTCTTGCTGTCACCAAGGGCGGACTAACACTGCACATTGAGCGCGATCGCCATTTACAACCAACAGAACAATCAGCCACAGTAGGTGACTCCGTCGCCATCCAGATGCCTCGTAATCTAGTTCAAAATGGATTTTACATGGCAGTCAGTGATGCGGGTTTAGACACTGAGCTTGATATCGTCAGAGTTTACTTTAATTTAAGCCCGGAAGGTGCAGTTGCCGTTATGGGAAGTCTAACCCAGCAGCTGAACGAAATCAAAATCCCCTTCACCTTTAAGGTGCTATATAACCCCTCTGACTATGGGCGCTACGACTCAGGGGTTCTCTACTTTACAAAAAGCAACTATGAAGCAGTCCGGCAAGTGCTAAGAAGTGTTTATGCAGAAAATCAATCGCATTTTCGCATAGAAGTGCCTTTATTCACTAAGTGGCTCGCGCCAGGACTTGCTTTAGCAGAAGAACCAGATAACAAATTTAGTGCTTCTGAGAGTTTTGGGATGAACCGCTGTCAAATTATTGCCAGTGGGTTGCTGGAAGCTTGGCACTCTGGGGACGACTCCCCAGAGAATCGGATGGCATCTATCCGCCAACACTTCTCCCTGCTTGGGATTGATTTAAAACATCCTTATTTAAATGCCAACTCTCAAGACATCTACACGCCGTTGAGCCTATGAAACTAACTGATCTCGCGCCGCCTAAAATAGTTTCAGCAAGCGAAGTTAATCATGGGGCGGATAAATTCCTGGAATCCGATTTGCCATTCTACCGTAAACTGGGGCGGACTGATTTAACGGTTAGCTGTCTTGGCTTAGGTGGAGGCGGTGGTATCTCTAGTGAGGATACCCTTTACGCTTTTGAGCGAGGGATTAATTACTTTTTCTACTCTAGTGATCTGCACCACTATATCTATAGTTCGATGTCTGGGGCGCTGCGCCAACTGTGTGGGCGTGGCTCCTCGGTACGCGAGAAAGTGGTGCTGGCAACCGTGACTTACATCAAGAGTCCAGAAATGGCAATAGCCGCTTTATTAGATCAGTTTGGAGAACTAGGGATTGACTACATTGATGTGTTATTCTGGGGCTGGATTGGTTCTAACGATGGACCAGCTTTACAGGATTGCTTGCAGCTTTCTCCGGATTTGAGAGGTCCCAATAGCGTTTATCAGCGCACCATCGAAAGAATGTTTGGCACCTCAGAACGCCTCAAAAAAATGGGTGCAGTTCGCTACATCGGTGCTTCTTTCCATGACCTTAACCTTGCTCAACAGTGGTTGGACAGCCCCTTGTTAGATGTGGTGATGGTGAGACACAATGTCGCCCACCGCTCTGCCCAGAGCCAAGTGTTCAATCAGGTTAACGCTCAAAATCTTTCTCGACCGGGCATTGTCACGTTCAAGACGACTGGCTCTCACACAAGTTTACTCTGGAATGCCCCAGAGAGTTTACCAGAAGCTTGTTGGCGACCTACTGTGCCTGATTTATACCGCTACTCTTTAACGCAGAATTGTGTTGATGTTTGTTTAACAGGTTTGACTGAGCGCTTTGAGATTGATGCTGCGATCGCAGGAATCCAACAAGGAAAACTGACTCCGGCTGAAATTGATTACCTTAACCTTTACGGGGATTTACATCGCCACAAGCTGAAAATTCAAGAACTCTCACCTGAGCAACTGATATACCAAGCTTCACGAGAAACTAATCACACCAAGCCATGAAAGAAACTTTAGAAAAAACAGAGTTGCAGCTCTTGCAGGAATTTGCACTGCCAGAAATTTCTCCAGCAACGGATGAAGAAATTATTGCTTATCTACGCCGTTCTTATCAAGTGGCTGAAATTGCAGCTAAAACTGAACGTGACGCACTCATTTTAGGTATCTGTGAGCAGTTTGGTGTTACTGTTTCTGATGAGGAATTGCAAGCAGCAGGAGATGAATTTCGTCTAGAACACACCTTATTAGGAGCTTCTGAAACTCTGAACTGGCTTTCTTTTCAGCGTATTACTGTAGAAGATTGGTCTAGTGGGATTAAAGTATCGCTACTGACTAAGAAATTAAAAGAATTTCTTTTCGGAGCAGGCGTCGATAATTATTATATAAACAATCGTAACAACTTTAAACGTGTGGCTCTGTCTCAAATTCTTGTGCGTGAACTAACAGAGGCACTGAAAATAGCTCACGCAATCAGACAGGAAAATGCTTCGTTCTGTGCTTTGGCACTCTTACATTCAAAGGGTAAACAGTCCAAAGAAAATGGTGGCTTTGCTGGTATTCGCTTTCTTTCAGAACTGATGCCAGATATTGCACAGACTGTTTCTAAAGCAAAGGAAGCCGAAGTAATTGGACCAATTGAAACGACACTTGGTTATCACATCATTAAAATTGAAAAGTGGTTTCCTAGTGAACTCACTGAATCAGTTAGAGAAGAAATTTTTGAATCACTTTTTCAGGGTTGGTTACAAGAAAGACTGAACTTAGAGCTTCGCGACAAAAAGCTATAAAAGAGGGTAAAGCAATGAAGCGTTTTGAATACCGAATTGAACAGGTTATATTCGACAAAAGAGAGTCACGGGATCAACAACTCGTCGATTTGTTGAATTATTTTGGTCAGGAAGGATGGCGTGTAAGCAGTCTTGTAGTTGAGCCACGCATTGCAATGAATGAAAACAAAATCAAGGTATTGCTGGAAAGAGAAGTTAATGACGAAGCAGAAGTTACCTAATTTGGAAGTTATTTTGTCATATTAGTTAATCATCTCTTGCATAATCTGAACTTATCCAATTAGCATGATCAGTTTAGTGTTGTCAACAAAAATGCAGGTGTATTTTAAGTTAAAAATCAGGCAGAGAACCAATGAGAAAAATACTTGATTCTCTGCTTAAAACTTTTAAATCGCTTTATCTTTTTGTACTTCTTGTCTTAGCCATTCAGAAAATAAATCGGACAAGATATTAGTGCGTAGCTTGTCATCTAACGTCGGTTGAATAAGTTCCTCTACAAAAATCAGATGTACTCCCTTAGAAGTCAAAATTGGCTTGAGAAGCTGGGGAGATTTAACAGCAAAAACAGCAGTAGAAACTTCCGGCTTTAAATCCTTGCGGCGCACTACTCCCCGATATCCCCCTTTCCGGCGTAATTCTGTATTTTGGATGTATTTGTGAGCAACATCAGAAAAACTCATCTCACCTTCCTGAATAGCATAGAAGAGTTCTATTGCTAAGTCTTCATCATCTAGGATAACTTCATACATCGCTACACCAAAATAATCAAGATAATGTTCAAAAAAGTAAGGTTCAACTTTATTTTCAAACAAATGTATTGCTAACTTCCCAGAAATGAGATTGGTATAAGCTATATGTTCTAAATCATCCAAAGAAAGACTATATTTATCTAACCATTTCCAGGTCTCTTCAGCACTCTGAAGTTGATAAACTAATCGGAATTGATCTGCTGCTTTTTGAAGTTCCTCAGTCTCTACTTTTATACCCACTTCTACTACAGTTCTTTCAATAAATTTGCGTGTCATAATTGCTTCGGTTATCTCGGGAATTTTACAAGTTAGCTTGACTTGCTCAAGAATCTCTTCGTTAGTAACGGTGATAGTTGGTGACATGATATCTCTTCTAAATAGGGTAAACAAAATGAAACGTGAAAGATTGATTGATAACTCTATTTTTGTAAAAAAGAGTTAAAGATTTTTTTTTCAGGGAAGTTTTCACGGATTTTCCAGGGATGAGAGTGGTTAAGTTAAGCAATATATACCGCAAACACCTTATAATTTGACTCCACCCTGTTGCAACTTCTTAAACGGATCAAGTAGAAAATCAATAATCCGGCGCTGGCGCACAATGACTTCAGCCGTCGCTGTATCCCCAGGATGCAAAGCGATACATTTATTAGGCGTGGGAATACAATGCTGTTTTAGGGTAATTTCTAAGTCATAAGCTGCCACTTTACCATTAGGCGTGTCCACTTCTACAGTCGTCGGAGAAATTTTCACTAATTCACCTTCTACTACGCCGTAATCCTGAAAAGGATAAGCATCAAACTTCAACTTAACAGGTAATCCTTGACGCAAAGAACCACTTTCAGTTGTCGGCATTTGCGCCCTAATTATTAAAGGCGAACTTAGGGGTGCAATCTCCGCAATCATTGTCCCTGTTTGGACTACAGAACCAGCTTTTTGAATCGGTAACTTAAATACTGTACCACTTTCTGGAGCTTTTAAAATTCGTTGTCCGATTTGAAACTCTAGGGATTGAACTTGACTCTTTGTTTGAGCAATTTCTGCCTGTAGCCCTGTCATTTCTGTTTCCAAATTCTTTAGTGGCTCTTCAGTTTTTAGGATAGCAAGCTTACTAGAATGAGTCAAAGTTTGATAACCCCTTTCCCGTTCTTTCAACTGCAACTCAGCCTGGGCAATATCCGCATCTGCTTGCCGAATATTTTGTTCATAACTACTTTGTTGTTCTGCTAAACGTAACTTAGCTTGTTCAATATCTGATTTAGTTTGTTCATGGATCTTTTGTTTTTCTTGCTCTATATCTTGCTTTTCTACAAACTTAATTTCTGGAACAACTCCTTTCTTGAAAAGCTGGCGATAACGTTCAACCTCGCGCCGGGTACTCACCAAATTATTCTCTACTAACTTATTAGCCGTTTGACCATACTGGAGAGCTTGCTTTACCTGATTGACTTGAGCCAGTTTTTCTTTCTTTTTTAAATCCGAGGAATTTCTTATAGTATTAAGATTCTGCCGTGCTTGGTCAACTTGAGCCTGCTTTTCCAACTCTTGAGCTTGATTTTGTTGAGCTTGAGTGGTCAAAGCTACAACTAACTGATTCTTCAATAAATTCAACTGCGAAAGTCGATTTGATTGCCCCTCTAACTTATCCTTTACCTGGCGTAATTCTGCTTGAACTAATTCTGATTCCAGTACCAATAAAGTTTGTCCATTCTTAACCAATTCACCTTCCTTGACACGAATTTCCGCTACTGTTCCTGGGACAGCAGCATCTAGCCTAACGGTTTTTCCCTTAGGCTCAAGCCGTCCTCTAGCCATACCTGTTTCATCCACCTTAAACAGCATTGCCCAAGGTAAAATGATAGAGACAAATATCACCAAAAAATACAATAATCCCCTTGTCCAAACTTTAGGAAAACTATCAAGTGAACCCTTTGTTAAATCAGACCAATCATCAGTTAATAAAATTGGTGTTTGAGAAAGCAAATTTTTAGCAGGCTGCTCATCCTTATTGATTTGGAAAGAAAGCTGTCCATTTAATTCATTGAATTCATTGCGCTGTTCATCTTTAGGAATTTGGGACGGAACCCGTCCATTCAGTATATTTGGCATGATTTACCGTGATATCAATTTTAGATTTTGGATTGGTAACTGGTAATTGGTAATAGTTTTTTCAGCGTTACTAGTAGCGTCATTTGTCATTGTGTAAATGCTTCTGTGGCTTTTTGCAGCATACGCAACGAAGTGCAGCGATCTCCTGCAAAGACGCTTGTTTGTGGGGTAGAACTTACGGCGCAGGCGTGCGGTAGGTATAGGACAGAAAATCTCGGCAAATGCTAAGGGACGCAAAGTGAAGCATGAAAAGACTTTATTTCATACTCAAGTTCAGCAACGCCGTTTTTTCTAATGATTACCCTTACCTATTTCCACTGTTTACCCTACTGCATTCAACTGCTGTTGATTGAGGTAAAAATAATGTCCTCGTTTCGCCATCAATGCTTGGTGAGTTCCACTCTCAATCAACATGCCCTTATCTAGTACCAAAATCAAATCTGCATTTCGCACAGTCGAAAGACGATGAGCAATAACCAATGTGGTTCGCCCCTTAAGAATTGTGTTCAAATTCCTCTGAATAATGCTTTCCGACTCTGTATCCAGATGAGAGGTAGCCTCATCAAAAATTAACAATTTGGGATTGCCTAATAGTGCACGGGCTATAGCAATTCGCTGTCGCTGTCCACCAGACAACAATCCTCCACCTTCACCAATCTGGGTTTCGTAACCCATAGGCATTTTTTTAATAAACTCGTCAGCCCCTGCTAACTTTGCAGCCTCAATAATGTGTTCCAAAGTTGCCCCAGGATGCCCTAAGCTAATATTTTCTCGAATCGTTCCACCAAACAAAAAGGTATCTTGGTCAACAACGCCAACTTGGTGACGTAAGGAACGTAGAGAAATACTGCTAATATCCTGTCCATCAATCAACACTTTACCTTGTGTAGAGGGATATAACCCCAAAACCAACTTAGAAATGGTAGTTTTCCCAGAACCACTACGTCCCACCAGCGCTATCATTTGCCCAGGTTTGACGTGAAAATTCAGATTTTCCAAAACATTGACATCGCTTTCTGGGTGATAGCGAAATGTCACGTTTTCAAACCGAATGTCACCCTGAATTGGTGGTAAAGATTGTCGCGCTTGGTGCTGCAAATCCTCTTCAGGTTCCGTATCCAACACATCATTAATGCGTTCGGTTGCAATCAGCACTTCCTGCAATTGATTCCACAACACCGTTAATCGTTGGAAGGGACTAATAATATTATCCAACAGCATATTAAATGCTACCAATTGCCCAATTGTTAGCTCGTTTTGAATCACCAAGTGTGCACCAAACCACAGCATGACGGTAGTTATCACTGCTTGAATTGTGTTGCTGAAAATTTGCAAGCGATTGCTGATAACTTGTCCCGAAAAGTTAGTTTTTATCTCTTTATCTAATAATTCCTCCCAATGCCAACGCACTGTTTGTTCCACCGCTGTAGATTTAACTGTCCGTACACCAGTTAGGACTTCAATCAGATAACTACTCTCCGACGCCAAAGCATTAAAGATTTCTCGCGAAATTTTCTGTAGAAAAGGTGTGGCAATCAATGCCAGCAAGGCGAAAGGTGGTATGACCAGCAACGACAACAACGCCATTTTCCAGCTATACCAAAACATCAATCCCAGATAGATAAACACAGTTAGTAAATCTAGCAGGATAGATAACGCTTCACCTGAAAGGAAACGTTGAATTTTACGGTTTTCCTGGACACGAGAGATAATATCCCCCACATAACGGGACTCAAAGAAAGTCAAGGGTAGCCGCAAGGTATGGCGAATAAAGGCAACAATGAGTGCTAAATCTACCTTATTTGCTGTGTGGTCAAGTAGATATTGCCGCAACCCTGTCATCGCCACGCGGAAGAGACTAAAAATCAGCAACCCTAACCCTACGGCTGTCAAGGTTAGTTCAGAACGCTGCACTACGACTCGATCAAAAATTAACTGAGTGAATAGGGGGGTAATTAGTCCAAATATCTGGATAAATACAGAAGCGATAAACACTTCCAGCATCACCAACCCATGAGGCTTCATCAACTCAAAGAATTGCCAAAAGGGAGTTGTAGTCTCTTTGGCATCCTTTAAAAAGGCTGTGGGTTGCAGCAGTAGTGTATAGCCAGTCCAGTTGGCTTTAAATTCTGCGTGGCTAAGGGTGCGTTGACCAATCGCAGGATCTGTGACAATTACGCGTTTTTTGGTGATTTCATAAATAACGATGTAGTGCTTGCCTTCCCAATGAACAATCGCAGGCAGTTTTTGCTTAGCCAATTGGTCAAGACTAGCTTTGACTGGTCGTGTGGCAAATCCAATACTTTCTGCTGCCACTGATAACCCCCGTAGTGAGGCCCCATTACGGTCAACATTGGCGATGTCCCGCAAGCGATTAATACTAAAGCTTTTTCCCCAATAACGAGACACCATTATCAAACAAGCTGCACCGCAGTCTGATGCACTCTGTTGAGCAAAAAATGGATAGCGTTTAGTTACGTGCCGCAACAAGTGTCCAACTCGTTGTGTGGGATTTGGAAAGTAAGCCTTGCTTATCTTTTTTTGGGGTTTTGTCTCTGCGGCTGGCATTGACAAACTACTTGTTTTAGCCTCCACTTGAGACTCAACAACCGTCACTGGGAGTTTATCAGAGTCCACTAACAGGGAATTACGCCCACGCGCTTGCTCATACAAATGCTGCCGGATTTGAGGATACTTAGTCATCAAGGGCGACAACACCTCAGATGGAACAAAGCATAATTGCAAATTTACACTCGCCCTAGCTCCATAAGGCTGAAACTTAGCATCTGGAAATAGGGTAAATTCCCCAAAGGAAGCGCCCGTTTCCAGAGTGGCTATTAATTCACCAGCCTCGTCTAGCAACCTCACCTTACCAGTCATCACAATGTAGATACCAGCTTCAGCCTCAGTTCCTTGCCAAAACTTTCCGACTTTTGGGTTTAGCAATTTAGATTCTTGAAGGCAGCACTTCCCTTCTTCGTCCGAAACAGAATACTTCAAAATGTTGTTCAACTGTTGCAGACTAATCCACTGCTCAGATAGATTTTGCACCATGAATCTCTCAGTCCGTACCTAAGGTTGCTAAGTTAAGAGCCAGAAATCCAGTATCATCCGACATGTTTTCGGATTGAAGGTCGTGAATTAATATTTTGGAATTTTTAGGCTTTTCAGTTGTGGCTTCCGAGACATGACTGGGTTTTGGTCGAGTAGATAATCCCATCTGTTTGAGCAGTCGCTTGATATGGCGATTACTCACCTCAATCCCAAATTCTTTCGCCAGATGTTTCTGAAGCCAGGAAGTTGTCCACCGTCTAAAAGAATAACCATAATCGCGGGGACTATGGCTAAACAATTCTTTCAAACGTTCTGAATATGCCTCGTTCACTGCTTTCGGACGACCAATTGGACAATCTTGCCATTGGTGAGCCATTCCACTACGGGCTATATGCGTCCAATGTCGCACTGTAGCCGGACAACACCCTAAACTCTCACAAATTTCAGCTTGAGACTTTCCCTGATCTGCTAGCAGCATAATTTGAATGCGCCGGCGGTATTGGTTAGGCAAATCTTCTTCCAAATTTTTTTGCAGCAGTTTGCGCTGAAAAGGTGTTAATATTTGAGATTCGACCAAAGCGCTGCCTTTGCAAGTAAGTTGATTATTCTGCTGTGACATATTTATCGATTTCGCTAAATGATGGCAAAAACACTTTGATGAACATCATGAAATAAGTCTCCTTATTTGTTTTATTACACGAAGAATGTATCGAGAGTTATTCTCTCATTCAACTCTGCTTTGTCAATAGAAAAAATAAAAAGTTTTTTTTTATAAAGTTTTTTGTCAAACTGACACGCGCTGCTGTTAAATTCAATTCTGATTTATAAAGAAATTTTAAACGCAAGAGTTATAGAAAGAAAACTTCGGTTATAATGCGAAAGCCAGTAAGAGACTGGCAATAAAGCACCTGAGAGTAAGTCGTTAACGTAAAAATTTCGCTGTGAACCTGGCAAAATGATTTTAGGCTTCGTAGCAAGTTTTCAAATGAGATCAATTTTTTTGGTGTAAGATGTCAGTAATACCATTTCACGATTGTGCCTGATACAAATGATTGGTCTTTAATTCTTTCTCCCGGCTCGGGTGCTGTCTATTTGTATCAACTTCAAAGTGAAACGGTATTAGAGTTGTCCTATGAGCAATTAATCGACTACTACAAACTACGCTTCCTTTTCAACAAGTCCTGGACTTGCTGAACCCAAATGTAGAGGGCCGGATTAGTCATGAGGGCGTTAATACGAAAGCACTGCTGTATAGATTTTCGCAAGTACCCATTTCATCGATCTCATGGATCTTTTTAGATTAGGAATTTTTCCCAGCTTGTCCATAACTCCTCAAATAACTAAAGCCAAAACTACATAATTTTATTTACTTTTACTTGAGTGCGTCACCTGATTTCACATCAAACCAGTGGATATTCTGGGGCGGTAAAGCTAATCTAATTTCTTCGTTATTCCATTTTTGCTCTGGGGGTAACAATGCACGTATGGTCAACGGTTCTGTTTCAGCAGTTGCAACACGCACACTCACCAAGTTATGCATACCCAAGTTTTCCACCAGATACACTTGTCCTTGGATAACCTGTCTATCATCAGGTTGTGCAATGCGGACGTTTTCTGGACGAATACCTAAGATAATTTCTGGTGGTACTGTTGGTATATCTGGCAAAAGTATGTTTGCATCACCTAAGATTGCAGAACGTCCCTTACAAGGTAGGGTAAGCAAATTCATTTGCGGACTGCCAACAAATCCAGCTACAAATAAATTAGCTGGTTGGTTATAAATGCGTTCTGGTGGGTCGAGTTGCTGAATCAGTCCGTCGTTGAGGACAGCGACTTTTGTTGAAAGCGTCATTGCTTCTGTTTGGTCGTGAGTCACGTAGACTACTGGGGCTTTTTGGGCGGCAAATATTTGTTTTATATCTGCGCGGACTCGTTCCCGCAGGAGTGCATCTAGGTTACTGAGTGGTTCATCTAGCAAGTAAACTTGGGCGCGACGCACTAAGGCCCGACCGACGGCGACTCGCTGTCTTTGTCCCCCGGATAATTGACCAGGTTTACGCTGTAATAATTCTTCTAATCCCAAAAGTTTTGAAACTTCCGTGACTCGCTGTTCAATTTCAGTGCGAGGAGTTTTTTTCAGCTTTAGTCCAGAAGCTAGATTTTCGTACACGGACATATGGGGATAAAGCGCATAGCTTTGAAACACCATCGCCATGTTGCGATCGCCTGGTTGCTTAAATGTAATATCCTCATCCCCAAGAAATATCCGACCACGAGTCGGTTCCTCCAACCCTGCAATCATTCGCAGTGTCGTAGACTTACCGCAGCCACTCGGACCGAGTAAAGTCAGAAATTCATTGTCATCTACAGTTAAACTCACATCTTTAACTGGAATGATTTTGGAAGTATAAGTCTTATTTAAGTTTTGTAGTTCCAGTTTCGCCATAATGATTTATCTTTTGATTATTTGTTGATTATCTGTTAATTATCCCTTAACAGCACCAGCAGTCAAACCTTGAATAATCTTGCGCTGAAAGAACAAAACCAGTAAAACTAAGGGCAATGTTCCTATCACGGTTGCTGCTGCAATCGGACCATAGGGAATTTCAAAAACTGTAGCACCACCTAATTGTGCTGCTGCAACAGGAATTGTTTTCATCTCTTCACGGGTAATAAACGTCAGAGAAAAGATAAACTCATTCCAGGCAAAAATAAATGTCAGAATTCCCGTCGTTACCAATGCAGGAAGTGTCATAGGTATTAAGATTTGTATTAACATTTGCAAAGTGTTATAACCATCCACTCTTGCAGAATCTTCTAAGTCTTTTGGTAACTGCTCAAAAAAGCTACGTAACACTAAAATTGTTAATGGTAAGTTGATAGCAGTGTAGGGAATAATCAGGGCTAAATAGTTGTTCCCTAGATGTAACTTTTGGATAATTTCCAAAAGTCCCAAGAATAATAAAATTCCTGGAAACAAAGTCACAATCAGAATACCTGCAAGGATAACTCTGCCACCCCAAGGACGCAACCGTGCTAAAGCGTAAGCAGCAGGTGCACCCATAACTAAAGACAAAACCGTAGAAACAACTGAGACAAAGGCACTATTTAATATGTAGCGCAAAAACGGACGACGAGTGAATAATTCCGTGTAGTGATTGAGAGTGATTCGAGAGGGAAAATAAATGGTAGGGACTTTTGAAATATCTTGATTCACTTTGAATGAAGTTAGTACTTGCCACATTGCTGGTGCTAAGCAGAAAACGACTACTAGGGCAACTACTATCCAAAGCAAAATATTTTGCCAAGATTTTTTTACTTTTGTTTTTGGTTTAGAATTTTTCGTCAAGTTTTCCTGATGAACCGTCATAGAGATTTGAAATTTGAGATGTTATGTTAAATCTGGTTGATTGGTTATCATTCACGTTTTTACCTCACCCCAGCCCCTCTCCTTACTAAGGAGAGGGGTGCCGTAGGCGGGGTGAGGTTTTTACGATACGATAAGTATTCAACTGTATTTCATCTTAGAGTGAGAATTATTAACAGTCATCAGTTACTTGATAACTTATAACTGATTTAAAAGGTATTTACACGAGATTTTTTGAGCAAAAAACTAGCAATAATTACCGCTGCAACTAGTAACAGGAACGTACAAACAACCAAAGCTGCTCCGTATCCAAAATCTAAGTAGCGCATGATGGTAGAATAAATATACAGCGACACCACTTCCGTTGCACCACCTGGACCACCCCCAGTCATTACAGCAATCAAGTCATAAACTCCAAAAGCTTGAGCAAACCGAAACAATGTGGCGATGAGGATTTGCGGTATCAACAAAGGGAGGGTAATTTGATAGAAGCTTTGCCAACGTGTTGCACCATCAATTGCATGAGCTTCGTATAAGTCGGGTGAAATCGACTGCAAACCAGCTAATAATAAGATACTGATAAACGGAGTCGTTTTCCAGACATCTCCAATTATCACGGCTATCATTGCCAATGTCGGGTCTCCTAACCAGTTAATTCCACTTTTAATCAAGCCTAGCCGCATTAAAATATCATTGACAACTCCAAACTGATCATTGAAAATCCAAGCCCAAGCAAGACCAATAAGAGCAGTAGGTAAAGCCCAAGGTAGGATAGCAATTGTACGCACCACACCCCTGCCAAAAAACTGCCTGTTCAACACTAAAGCTATACCTAATCCCAACAGTAACTCTAGCAACACTGTTGCAAAAGTAAATACTGTTGTCGTTCCGAAACTCTGCCAAAAACGACCATCCCCCGACATCCGTACATAATTGCTAAAACCAGAAAAGACGGGTTGCAGATTTGTTGCTAAATTTTGGGTAAAGAAACTTAACCAAAAAGCACGAACTATTGGATATCCAAAGACAAACAACAGTAACAGCAACGCAGGTACCAAGAAAATCCACGCTGTTCGTTGTTCTCGACTTCTGATTGTTTGTAGATTAGTCATTTCTTTACTAGATGAATACTTGTAAAAAACGAAGAACCTCACCCCGCCCTCCGGGCACCCCTCACGCCAGGTGCACCGTCCTTGGGAACCCCCCTTCGGGTTCGCCAGTCGCCTACGGAGGGAGACCCTCCTGCAGCGCTGGTCTCACCGCAACGCACTGGCTCTCCTTATTAAGGAGAGGGGGATAGTTAGTAATTGGGAGAAATTGATATTATTGGTCATTTTATAAACCTGGTATACAAAGTTTCTCATCAATTAGCCTTTAGCTTTTAGTAGTTGCCTAGTTTCACTAGCTGCAGCTTGCATTGCGCTTTCAGGAGTCATGCGATTTGTGAGTGCTGCACTCAGGTAACGTTGCAAAATATCTGATGCTTGAGCATATTGAGCAATGGACGGACGCAAAATGGCTTTATCAGCTATTTTAAGTAACTCAGGATAATAGGGGTATTTACTAACAATTTGTGGATCTATAAACAGAGAACGTCGGCTTGGTACAAAACCCGCTTTCAAAATAAACTGGCGCTGTGCTTCTTCACTGGTAAAAAATTGAATTGCTTTCCAAGCTTCTTTAGGATGTTTTGATAATTTAGCAATTCCCAAACCCCAACCACCTAAACATCCTCCTCCACTATTTCCAGGGGTAGCAACCATTGGTTTAATGCCAATTTTACCTTTTAGAGGAGAATCTTGAGCATTTGCTAAGGGCCAAACATAAGGCCAACTGCGTAAAAATGCTGCTTGACCACTTTGAAATATGCGTCTGGTATCTTCTTCTATATATGTTGTGACTCCAGGCGGAGAAATTCCTTCTTTAATTGTGTCTTTGAGAAAGGCGATCGCTTTTACTGTCTCTGGTTTATCTAGCCCTACTTCTAAAGTATCAGGCTTCACCCAAAATCCACCAAAACCTTGCAAAACTTCCACAAACATAGCAGCTGAACCTTCATACTGGCGACCTTGCCAAAGGTAACCCCAATTAACTTTTTGTTGCTCTTTTAAGGACTTAGAAATTTTCACTACGTCTGCGAATGTTTCTGGTGGTTTAAAACCTGCCCCTTTGAGTAAGTCTTCGCGGTAGTAGAAGACTCCAGCATCGCTTCGCACAGGAATTCTGTAGAGTTTACCTTCGTAACGTCCGCCTTCTACATCTTTGGGTGAGAATGCTGCTAATTCTGTTTTTGTGAGGCGATCGCTCAAATCTAACAACCATCCTGCTGCAGCAAATTTGGGTGTCCAAATAACATCCATGTTGACCAAATCATAAGGAGAATCTCCCAAAATAAATGCTGAAGTATAAAGGTCTTCTAGTAAATTCGTCGAATTGGGACCTTCAACAATATTAATACGAATACCTGGATTTTTTTCTTCAAAATCTTTGACGATGCCTTGCTTCCAAGGTTGAGCATCAGGAGCAGTCATCAGCAGATTTAGGACAACTGGTTCTTGCGGTATGGCTTTTGGAATGGAAAGCAAGATCATGCCCAGTAGAACAGCAAATAATATTCCTGTGCGCCATTTGAGGCTTCGTAATTTTTTCAGCTTTTGTTTTATTTTTTGGATTTTAGACATTTTTAGCAAAATATCTCTATTCTAGGAAAATTTTTTTTAAAGGTTTTAATTGAAACATTCTACTCTACGATTTGCAAATCCAAAAATTTACTTAAATATTTTTTCGGAATATATCACTGAGCTAAGGTAGATAATAAAGATCAGCCTTGTTGCATAGTAGTTTATGAAGCTCGACTTGCAGAAGTTTTACCTAGCTTGCAACCCAAGCAAGACCTTAGTTGTGAGCAATCCTCTCGATAGACAATATTATATTGATTTTGCTTCAGTGCGGGGTGGCAGGATAATTGAAGAATTAAAAGAAAATATTACATTTTTTTCCCCCGATGAGCCAACTTGTGAGCTATTCACGGGACATATCGGCTGCGGTAAGTCTACAGAACTGTTGCGGCTAAAAGCAGAATTAGAGGAAAAAGATTTTTTTGTCGTTTATTTCGAGTCTAGTCAAGACTTGGAATTGGGCGATGTGGATATTGCTGATATTATGCTGGCGATCGCCCGCCGAGTCAGCGAAAGTCTTGAAAGCTTTGAAACGCTGGAACTAGACGAACCTAAAGGGTTGAAAAGTTTACTTCACGGTATCAACAAACTTTTGCAAGCAGAATTGGAAGTCTCTGCGGAAGCATCCATTCCGCTGGGTATTGGCAAAATTACAGCCAAAGCAAAAAGCAGTCCAGAACTCCGCAATAAGTTAAGAGAATATCTCGGACCTCGAACCAAAGGAATTTTAGACTCAATTAATGAGGAACTCTTGGAACCTGCTGTTGAGAAACTCAAGCAACGGGGCAAAAAAGGACTGGTGGTGATCGTTGATAATCTTGACCGTGTAGAGAATTCTCAAAAACCGTGGGGAAGACCACAACCAGAATATCTCTTTGTAGATCGGGGGGAACAGTTACGTCAACTCAACTGCCATGTTGTTTATACAATGCCCCTTTCCTTGAGATTTTCAAATGATATAGAAAGATTAAGCCAGCGATTTATGGTCAATCCCAAGGTACTGCCAATGGTACCTGTGCTGCAACGAGACGGTAGTGTTTTTCACGAAGGAATATATCTTCTCAAACAGATGGTGCTAGCAAGGGCTTTTCCATATGTACCAGAAGGGTACCGTTTAGATTTGATTAAAGATATTTTTGACACTCCAGAAACTTTAGAACGATTATGTTGTGTTAGTGGCGGTCATGTGCGCGAGTTACTCATGTTGCTTTATGATTGGATAAAAAAAGAACGTCGGCTTCCTCTTTCAAAGAAGATTTTGGAAACTGTGGTCAAAGCACGTAGCAATCAAATGAAGTTAGCAATTACAAAGGATGAATGGGAATTGCTGCGACAAGTGGAAAAAACTAAGCAGGTGCGCGGAGACGAAGACTATCGCAGTTTAGTTCACAGTCGATTTGTGTATGAATATTGCGACTCGGAAGGGTCTTGGTTTGATATAAACCCAATTTTGGCAGAAGCACCAGAACTTTAACAATTCAAAATTAAAGACAGTAGTAGATGGAAGTAGATGGACACAAATAAATGAAACAATTCTGTAGGGTGGGCATTGCCTAAAATAGATTTTCTCGTAGAACGTAACTTTTTGCTGGCAATGCCCACCATTAGTTTAATTCTGCCCACCCACTTACAGTGGTTTTCTCTAAGGTGGGCGTAGTAGATGGACACAAATAAATGAAACAATTCTGTAGGGTGGGCATTGCCTAAAATAGATTTTCTCGTAGAACGTAACTTTTTGCTGGCAATGCCCACCATTAGTTTAATTCTGCCCACCCACTTACAGTGGTTTTCTCTAAGGTGGGCGTAGTAGATGGACACAAATAAATGAAACAATTCTGTAGGGTGGGCATTGCCTAAAATAGATTTTCTCGTAGAACGTAACTTTTTGCTGGCAATGCCCACCATTAGTTTAATTCTGCCCACCCACTTACAGTGGTTTTCTCTAAGGTGGGCGTAGTAGATGGACACAAATAAATGAAACAATTCTGTAGGGTGGGCATTGCCTAAAATAGATTTTCTCGTAGAACGTAACTTTTTGCTGGCAATGCCCACCATTAGTTTAATTCTGCCCACCCACTTACAGTGGTTTTCTCTAAGGTGGGCGTAGTAGATGGACACAAATAAATGAAACAATTCTGTAGGGTGGGCATTGCCTAAAATAGATTTTCTCGTAGAACGTAACTTTTTGCTGGCAATGCCCACCATTAGTTTAATTCTGTCCACCCACTTACAGTGGTTTTCTCTAAGGTGGGCATTGCTCATCGATTTCAAATATCACATAGGTTTTTCTGAGCAATGCCCACCCTACTAACTAACTACTAACTGACTAACAACTAATAACTCAATATGATGAATCAGCAGGGGCAAATCAAAGAGATTGCAGCTTTTAACGAAAATTCCTTACAAGAGTTAACTTGGGCGATTGAAAGTTCTAGAGGAGAATTTTCGCTGATTTTGGCACTCTGTAATTCTGCGAGTTTGCGACGGCGACTGACGCAAGAAGTGCAAGCATCTTGTTCTGTGAAAATTCGTGAGATAATTTTGGAGCAGTCTGTTACAACTCTCTACACAACAATTCAAGCAGAACTGGGTAACGAGCATCCCGAAGCGTTAATTGTCTCTGGCTTAGAGTCGGTAAAAGCGATTGATTTGATGCTCAGAGGTGCAAACCAAGTCAGGGAAGAGTTTCGCAAAAATTTCCCCTTTCCTATAGTGTTTTGGGTAACAGATGAGGCGGTGCAAAAGCTGATTCGTTTAGCGCCTGATTTCCAAAGCTGGACAACAACAGTTGAATTTGCCATCCCTACTGAAGATTTGATTCAATATATCCAGCAAACGGCTGATGAAGTTTTTGCCAAAGTTTTAGAAGTGGGTGCAGGGAGATTTCTAGATAACGCCGCCCTTAACCTGGGAATTGGTTCCCCACGACGCACCGAGTTAGAGTTAGCGCGAGTAGAATTGCAAAATCGCGGCGTCACGTTACATCCAGAAATTGAAGCGAGTTTAGAGTTTGTCTTAGGTCGAGATACTCGTGGTTTGGAGGAGTCTCGGCAACATTACGAGCGTAGTTTAACACTTTTGCCGAACACCAACTCCCCACTTCCCAAATTGCTAGAGCAACGCGCTTGTCTACTTTACTGCATGGGCTTGTGGTGGCGTACTTATGCTGTATTAAATCATGTGGAGAGCGAACGCGCTCATGCCACTACTAAAGATTATTTTCAAGAATGTATAACCGTATTTGAACAAGCTAACCGCCAAGACTTAGTAGCTAATTTTATCAATGGTTTGGGAGGAGTGCTGCAACGTATGCAGTGCTGGGATGAATTAGAACCCGTTGCTCGTAAAGGAATAACTTTGCATCAAACCTATCCCCATCAGTTTAGACTGGCGAGAGCTTATGGTTTTTTGGCTGAGGTAGCAGTTGCTAAATCCGCTTGGAAAGAAGCTCAAGAAGCAGCAAAACAAGCTTTGGCAATTTTGGATAGTGCAGCATCCACCGCAGAAAATTCTGTATCATCAGAAACAATTGCCGATTTAGAATGGGAGCAATCGTCTCACCAAGGTTGGTATTTATTTACCTTAGCAAAGGCACAAATCGCACTTGGCGAGAAAAAAGAAGCCATAACTACCCTAGAAACAGCTAAAGCACGAACTAAAGCACAGTACGAACCAGAGCTTTACATTCAGATTTTGTGCGAGTTACGCGACTGTTACTTTCAACAAGGTGAATATCTCAAAGCATTTCATATTAAATTAGAACTGCGATCCAACGAGCAAACGTATGGTATCCGTGCTTTTATTGGTGCGGGACGATTACAGCCAAAGCAACAGGTGACAAACCCCACTTTAGTTCTGGTAGAACAGCAACAGACAGTTGCTCAAGAAATCGCTGCGACAGGAAGAGAGCAAGATATCAAACGTCTCGTCGAACGCGTAGCCCGCCCGGATCACAAGCTGACGATTATTTATGGACAATCTGGTGTGGGCAAAAGTTCGATTTTACAAGCTGGCTTAATACCAGTGTTGAAACAGAAAGCAATTGGTACTCGTGATGTTGTACCTGTTCTACAGCAAGTTTATCCTGATTGGCTTCGGGAACTGGGCGATCGCTTAGCTGAGGCGCTTCCCCAAAGACGAACCTCTCCCCCAACCCCTCCCCTACAAGGGGAGGGGAGACAAACTCCCCCCTTCCCTAGCAGGGAAGGGGGGCTAGGGGGGTTAGGTGTAAGCGATACCAAAAGTTTTACATCTAACCCTCTCCCTATCAACGAGAAGGAAACAACAGATGCAGCCAACTCCATCCTCAACCAATTGCAAACAAATGCAGATGATGAACTCCTAACAGTTTTAATCTTCGACCAATTTGAAGAATTTTTCTTCGTTTACAAAGACCCAAAACAAAGACTCACTTTTTATAACTTTTTGCGGGAATGCTTAGATGTACCCCATGCCAGAGTCATCTTGGCATTGCGAGAAGATTATTTATATTATCTCTTAGAGTGTAACGATCGCCTCACGAATTTAGAAGTTATTAATAACAACATTCTGGATAAAGATGTTCTTTATTATTTAGGTAATTTTTCCCGAAAAGATGCCAAAGCACTTATTCAAAGCTTTACTCAAACAACCAAATTATTATTAGACGCAGAACTCATTGATGCATTAGTAGACGATTTAGCCGGTGACTTTGGCGAAATCCGCCCGATTGAGTTGCAGGTAGTAGGGACGCAACTGCAAACAGAGAAAATAAAAACGCTGGCACAATATCAAGAACATGGTCCTAAAGAAGAACTTGTAGGTAAATTTTTAGAAGAAGTCGTCAAAGATTGCGGTGCTGAAAACGAGCAAATCGCAAAACTGGTGTTGTATTTGCTCACAAATGAAAACAACACTCGTCCCTTAAAAACTCGTGCTGATTTGGAATTAGAGCTAGATGTAAAAGCAGAAACACTCGATTTAGTTTTATTAATTTTAGTGAAATCGGGGTTAGTATTTAAAATACCAGCAGTTCCGGCTGACCGCTATCAGTTAGTACATGATTATTTGGTTCCCTTTGTTCGTCAGCAGCAATCAGAGCGATTGATTGCAGAATTAGAAAAGGAGAGAGAGCAACGAAAGTTAACAGAAGCGAAGCTAAATCAAGCACTGAAAAAGCAATTGCGAGATGCGCGTCGAGCAACATTTACCCTAATAGGATT
Organism: Brasilonema sennae CENA114; assembly: GCF_006968745.1. NCBI lineage: Bacteria > Bacillati > Cyanobacteriota > Cyanophyceae > Nostocales > Scytonemataceae > Brasilonema > Brasilonema sennae. The sequence continues at coordinate 5,757,844 of NZ_CP030118.1, forward strand.
CTTAGCGATCATTACTGGAGTTGCAATAACAGCAACAACAGTTGGAATAAATTTGTACCTTACAAGTCTCAGTTCATCCTCAGCACAGAACAAACAGCTCAATCAACTGGTATTAGCTTTAAAAGCAGGGAAAATACTACAACAGTTACCATTTGTAGCAATACCTGGAACACAACTCACAATTTCGGCACAACTGAATCAGGCAGTTAGTTCAGTAACTGAACTTAATCGTTTGGAAAGGCATAAGGATGCTGTTACGCACATTAGCTTCAGCCCTAATGGTAAAGTACTAGCTACAGCAAGTAAGGATAAAACCGTCAAACTCTGGCGTATTGATGGCAGCCTGATTAAATCTTTAGAAACGCACACTCGTACTGTGACAAGCACTAGCTTCAGTCCCAACGGCAAGATGTTAGCCACAGCGAGTAAAGACAATAAAGTGAAACTCTGGAAACTTGATGGCAAAGAGATTCAAGAGATTAGTAGTTGGGAAGCGCACAAAGGCGGTGTTACCAACGTCATTTTCAGCCCTGACAGCAAGATGCTAGCCACAGCAGGTGGAGACAAAACCGTAAAAATCTGGAGTATCGATGGTACAAAGATTGCGACTATAAAAGGGCTTAGTGACCAGGTGACAACACTTAGTTTCAGTCCTAACAGCAAGATGTTAGCTACAGGTGGTCAATACGACACCGTAAAACTTTGGAATCTTAGTGGTACAAATATTGGCATCATTGATAACTATGGTGCCATAACTATGCGTTTCAGCCCCAATAGTCAGAGTATCACTCTAGCTAATAAAGATGGGACAGTAAAGCTTTGGTATATTAACGATCCTTTTAAGAGTACTTTGATCAAAAATACTAATTATGGTTGTAAGCCCAGGCTTCATACCACTAGTTTCAGCCCTAATGGTGAATTTCTAGCTTACGATGATACCTCAGATGAATTCTACAAGAACAAAGTATTCCTTGCAGAACCAGAACAACTCGGCTGCGTTTCAACATCTTTACAGCATAGCGACAGTATTACCTATATAACTTTTAGCCCTGATGGCAAATTGCTCGCATCAGCTAGTCAAGACAAAACTGTAAAACTTTGGAAGGTTGACAAGGCTCTCCTTACTAGTGACTTGAGGAGCAGAATACCCAAAGTAAGGTATAGCTTTGATGGCAAGATTATTGCTACTGGTACTACTAACGATAACACAGTAACGCTCCAGCAGCATGACAGTAAACAACTCAAAACGATTCCAGCAGATAGTTCAATCCTCAGTTTTAGCCCTGATAGCAAAACTCTTGCTACTGCTAGTGCTGAAGATATTGTCAAACTTTGGAGTCTTAATGGTAAAGAAACTATTTTAAAAGGACATCACAGTAGTATCACTAGTATTAACTTCAGTCCTGACAATCAGCTAATTGCCACTGGCAGTAGCGAAAATTTAGTGCAACTGTGGAGTAGTGACGGTACCTTGCTGAAAAACTTGCCTGGACACACAGGTAGCGTTAACAGCATTAGCTTCAGTCGTGATAGCCAAATGATTGCCTCTATTGGTGATGATAACATGGTGAAACTTTGGCATCGTGACGGTAGGCTCATCGCAACTCTGGCAGGACATACTAAGAATGTTAAAAAAGTAGTTTTCAGTCCCGATAACCAGATTATTGCCTCTATTGGTGATGATAACGTGGTGAAACTTTGGCATCGTGACGGCAAGCTGATCAAAACTTTGACTGGACATCCAGATAACGTTACAAGCGTGGAGTTCAGTCGTGATGGCAGCATTATTGCTTCTGTAAGCAGTAGTGAAAACAGACTTGAGAACAGCCAGATAATACTTTGGCGGAGTAAAGATGGTCATTTTCTCAAAACCATTGATAACTATGGCATCAAAAAGGTTAGTTTCAGTCCTGATGGAAAAACTATTGCGTCAATCAATGGTGACAATACTGTCAAACTTTGGAGTCTTAAGGGGAATTTGCTTGTAACCCTCAAAGGACATAACGATGAAATTAATGACTTGAGTTTCAGCCATGATGGCAAAATGATTGCCACTGCAAGTAATGACAGTACCGTAATCCTTTGGAGAACCAGTGATGGCAATCGCAGCAAAATTCTTCGCGGACACAGTGGTGCAGTCTATAGTGTCAGTTTTAGCCCTGATAGTAAAACCATTGCCTCAGCAAGTAAAGACAATACAGTGAAACTCTGGAGTAGCAAAGACGGTAATTTGATCAAACCGCTGGAGCAGAGTGCTCAAGAGAACATCCAGAATTTAGATTATCATCTAGTCAGTTTTAGTGAAGATGGCAAAGTCATAACTTCTGTCAGTGATTTCGGCAAATTGTCGGGTAGACAGTATAAGAATAACTATACAGTGAGAGTATGGAGCAGTGACGGCAAAGAACTTAAAACTCTTCGAGGAAATGGTAAGTTCAGTGGCTTCAGTGCAGATGGTAAAAGAGTTGCCCTTAGTCCAAATGGCAAAATAGTTGTCTTTGCTAGTAAAGATAATGCCATAAAACTCTGGAATCTTAATGGTATTTTACAAGCAACCCTTAAAGGACACAGTGACTGGATCAACAGCGTCAGTTTCAGTCCTGATGGTAAGACGATCGCCTCTGGTAGTGATGACAAAACTGTGAAAATTTGGAACAGTAATGGTAATCTAATCAAAACCATTAAAAAGCATAGCGGTAAAGTTAACAGCGTCAGTTTCAGCCCTAATGGCAAGACGATCGCCTCTGGTAGTGATGACAAAACTTTGAAAATCTGGAATAGTAACGGCACTCCGCGCCAAACAATCGATAAGCATACCCAGAGAGTCACAAGCCTGAGTTTCAGCCCCGATAACAAGACCATTGCCTCAGCTAGTGATGACGGCACTGTTAAGCTTTGGAACAGCAGTAACGGGAGAGAAGTTGAAAATTTCCAGAACCAGATCATATTATCTATTGAAAATCCGATTAATGCCCTAAATTTCAGCTTAGATGGCAAGATACTTGCTTACGATGGCGTTGGGTTCAGGCGAACACAGCTTTATCTCCCTAACGGTCTTTGGTTCAAAACAGCCACGCTTTCCTCAATTTCGGATACTAGTTTCATCCCTAGCAGTCAACCTCTTATTGTTGCTGGCAATGATGGCAAGTTGGTTTTGAGTTTGGGTTTAGATGATTTACTAAAACAAGGTTGCAACATAGCACGTAATTATCTCAAGAATAACCCGAAGGTTGATAAGAGCGATCGCACTCTCTGCGACGACATCAAATAAACAACCCCAAAATTAATCCACCACAGACGCGTTAACAAAAAAATTTCCCCACAACTCTAAGCGACTTGTACACTCTTGAGAGATCTGGGGGAACAGCTAGGCATTTATTGTGGTCGATGTCTTTGAAAATGGCTGTCAATTCAATATTTTTAGTCTAGAATGTCCAAACTTTTATTCCGCAGGCAATTACTTAATCACGGTATTAAAGCTTTAATCGGTCTTTCTACTTTAAGTTTAATTAGTCTACAGCGTAACCGTTCCGTTTCGGCGACAGATAAGGTTATTGCCAATCTAGAAACCCAAGTTCCTGTGTGGATGCAAGCTGCGTTAATTCCTGGTTTAGACTTAGCAATTATTCGGGATGGACAACTGTTTTGGAGTCGCGGCTTTGGGGTAAAGAATAGATCTACGAAAAATCCTGTCACTAACGATACTGTATTTGCCGCTGCTTCCTTGAGTAAGCCTTTATTTGCTTACACAGTTTTTAAAATGGTGGAACAGGGGAAACTAAATTTAGATACTCCATTAACAGAATATACTGCTAAACCCTATATTTCTGACCCGAGAATTAAACTTATCACTACTCGCATGGTACTATCTCACACCACAGGTTTTCCAAATTGGAGTGGTGATGATCCTCTCAAGATTGAGTTTTCTCCAGGTACAAGATTTAATTACTCAGGAGAAGGCTATCTCTACTTACAGAAAGTCGTAGAAGAGATTATCCAACAACCTCTAAGCGAGTATTTACAAAAGCAGATTTTAGAACCCTTGGGAATGAACAGCAGTAGCTTCATCTGGCAACCAGCTTACCAAACAACTGCTAGTGACGGACATGATCGCCAGGGTAAACCCATACCTACAAGTAAACCGAAACGAGTAAGTGTAGCTGGAAGTTTACGAACGACTGCCAGTGACTATGCCCAATTTCTTACCGTTCTGATGAAGCCAGGTGAGGCTGATAGTCCTAGACTAACAGAAACGAGCTTAAATGAGATGATGCGATCGCAAATTCAATTTAATCAGTCTCTATCTTGGGGCTTAGGTTGGGGATTGGAAAAAGTGAAAGATACTTCTTTCTTTTGGCATTGGGGCGATCTCACTACATTTAAATGTTTTACACTGGCTTCCAGAGAATTAGGCACAGGAATCGTGATTTTAACGAACAGTCAAAATGGCTTAAAAATTTGCCAAAACATCGTCTCCCAAGCAATTGGTGGACAACATCCGGCGTTCAATTTTAAGATGTATAATTACTCTCTAACGCATTAAAATTGCACACTTATTCTAGCGCTGATTAGCAGAGCACTACAAATTTGTCTGTATTCATCTGTGCTATTTTACGGTTTCTGAGTTTTTTTTGCCTCTGCTAACATTAAATTTGAATCATTCACTCCAAATTTGTAACCAACACCAAAACTCAGAGGCTTAATACTCTTATTTGTTATATAAACTTTCCTCAAATCAGCTTGATAGCGGTTTGCAAACAAACCAATGGGGTTGGTATAATTCCCATACAAATTTAAGTTCCATTTTGAATTGTCAAAAGCTTTGAAGGGCATACCAGAATCATCTTGCAATACATAGTTACTTTGAGTCAAAATTAACTTTTTAATATCAGAAAAAGTTTCGTAGTACATCAAATACGATGCAGCTTTGAGATAAGTAACTTTATTGTCTAATTGACCAACAAATTTTTTAAACTCAGGTCGTTTTTTCAGTCCATCATCTGATAAATCAGTTGAGAAATAATACAGAGTATCAGCTTGAGATTTTCCTTTTGGGACAAACGTCATCTTGACTCCGGAAACCATACCTTTTTGGAATGGCTGGACTTTACCATCTGTGTCTAATCCAATCTGTTGTACATCAAGGATACGATTTTCAGTACGTGCCAGAAATACATACAAAATCGGTAAAACTCCTTGTTTCTGTAAGTCTACCTTCATTTCATTCGTGAGGAAAAAGCTAAATCGCAAAATTGCATAAAGAGAACCTCTGACTTCCTGCAACTTCAAATCGCGCTTACTCTCTGAAAGACTAGCCAAATCAAAAAGGCTACCCACTGGTTCTAAACCCACTAGTACGTATTTATTGCCTTTTGGAAAAAAAGAATAAGCATATAAAAAATCAGGTCCGCTGAAGGGATAAAAAATAGACTTATAATTAATTTGCTTAAGTTCTTGCTGCGACCATTTTCTAACTTTCGTTAATTGTTGATTTTCTAATTTTGACCAAGTATTATCAAAAAATCGGCGATGATCTTGCCAACTTTCATTCTTTTGGAATTGAGATAAGGGACTTTTACTATCTACATTCATACCAGCAAGGAATTTAGCTGTGTTCGTAAATTTTTCAGATTTTGCTTGGTCGAATGTTGGAGTTGGTTTTGGCGAAGCTTGAGGAGTTAAGTTTACGGAGACTGATTGCTGATTTTCTTGCTTGCTGATTGTATTGTCTTTCTTGATTTGGTTTCCATAAACCCAGTTCATGATAAAGTAACTTGCACTACAAAGAACGCTACAAACGATAAAAAGGAAGATAATGTTTGTTTTTTTCATTTTTTGTTCAGATGTTTTAAAAATATGTAGTTTTTTACTCAATACCGACAAGACTCTTATTCTATTTTTGAGCAACTAGGTAATTTTTTTGTGACTTCACTATTGGGCATTTGTACGACCCACTTTTAGAAATGAAATCGTAGTACTATAATTCTTTGTGATTTATTTCGCAAATCAAGACTCCTTAAGAAAAATTCACTTTATTTTTAGTTGTGAATAGATAAACAACTATACCGATAGCTAAAGTTGCAAATCCTGCTAAAGATTCAACTGGTTTATCAAGCAAAATAAAGACCAACATCCACATACTAATTGCTAAAAAGATAATGGGTGTAATAGGATAGCCCCAAGTACGATAAGGTCGGGGTATGTCAGGATATCTGATTCTAGCAACGAACACCCCTAATACAGTGAGAAACGAAGATAAAGTTAGAGTGAATCCTAGATAAGTAATGATTGCCTCAAAACTAGAAGTAATAAGTAAAACTGTCACCAAAAATAATTGAAGGATAATTGCATAGTAAGGAATATCCTGAGCATTCTTTTTGGCAAGTACTTTAAATAAGGGGATATCTTCGCCAATAACTTGGGTAACTCTAGGTCCAGCTAACACCATTGAACTTATTGAAGAAATGAGTCCTACAGAAATGAGTAACCCCATTATCTTTGCCCCATTTATGCTAAAAAACTGATTGGCAGCTATGTAACCCACCTCAACTTGTCCTGCTAATTTTTCTATCGGTGTAGTATACAAAAACATTAAATTCAGCAGCAAGTATAACACCAGAACAATAAGAGTTCCAAGAATTAAAGCACGGGGTAAATTTTTTTCTGGTTGTTGAACCTCATTGCCTAAATAAATAGCTGCATTCCAGCCTGAATAAGAATAGATGACATACACAAGAGAAATCGCAAACGGAGAACTGAAAATTGTCTCGACATCTGCTGCTGTAGGTACAAAGCTTAATGGTTGTGGTTCTGCCAACAGAAAACCACAAATTATCAGCACAACTATCAACAGGACTTTGAGCACAGTGAAGATGAGTTGAAACTTACTGCCAAATCGCAGATTTTGAGTGTGAATTAAGGAAACTCCAACCACGACTAATAAAGCTATTGGGATTGAGGGAAGGATGGGAAACACGCTTTTTAAATACTGTCCTAAAGCCATTGCAGCAGCTGCAATTGGTGCTGCAAAGCCTACTGTCACCGATACCCATCCCGATAAAAAGCCGATGATAGGATGATAAATACGAGATAAATAATAGTACTCACCACCGTTGCGTGGCATTGCTGCTCCTAGTTCGCTGTAAGACAAAGCACCACATAAGGCGAAAATGCCTCCTAGGAACCACAAAAATAGAAGCGCAAAAATAGATTTGATATTTACAACTTGGAAACCTAAGCTAGTAAATACGCCTGTACCAATCATATTGGCTACTACAATACAGGTAGCTGTAGACAGGTTGATACTCTGAGAGTTTTGTTGCTGATTTAAGGACATTCTTTTGTTTCTTATCTTGATTCAAGACTTAGGATACAACTATTTAGGATTTTTGCAGTGAGAAAATTTGATTCTGTGTATAAATATCTGGAATGTTTTATTTTGATTTATAATTTTTCATTTGGAACTCCGCTTTTGGGCATTGACCTCGAATTGCGAGAAGTCATACGGTTATAAACAAGACGAGAGATCTGTGGAAAAATTTGTGTATCATTAGCGTATGCCGAATCCTCAGCAAAAATTGTCAAAATATAAGTAGCTCCACTATTTCCTGTGGTAATCATTGCAGTCTCTGCGCGGGAAAGAGAAACCCAGCCAGCCTTAGAATAAAATTGGGCATTAGTTTTAGATAAAGACTCACCAAAAAAGGTTTCAACAGGGTTAAATCCATCAGATTCTAGCTGTTTTTTTTGCAAAACTTTGGGATTGAAATCTCTTTTTAGCCAAGCGCACATTTTTTTGCTAGCTTGTGGAGAAACAGCTTGACCTGCGTAACAAATTTCGTACAATAGTCTGGCTCCCTGTTCGGTTGTGATCTTATTCCAATTCCAAATTGGATTGCCTAATATTTGCAATTCGCTGCCTTCGGGTTCTGAAAGATTGAGGTAGTCTATCGGAAATGTTTTTTGGCTAATATTAATATGGTTGTAACCTGCTTTCTCGAAAAATCGGTTAACTTGTTGACGTTTGTTTTTCCAAATTTTCAATTTTTCACTCTCTAGTTCTGGTTCAGAGTGCGTATCTGTCACTTCGTCAAGAATGAAGCTAGCAGCCTCATTATCAGACTCCTTAATCATCTTCGCTAGATAAGGAGTAAAATCTTGTTCATTTTTCCAAAGATTGCTTTCTATTTGAGCATATAAAATTACCATCCAAAATAACTTGACTACGCTGGCTGGATATCTCGGTGTATCTTGCTGATATGCCCCAGTCTCACCAGTTTTTGCATCTATCAAGGTAATAGATAAAGCCTTTTTGGGCAGATCTTTAGCAGTCGTAAGATTTACAACATCGTTGACAATTGCTTGCAACTCCTGACTCTGCTTAAATTTTGGAGGTGTTTTGAGATTGTAAACAACTTCTGAATGTTGTGTCGCTTGACGAAAGGGAATGGGCAGTGACTTGGCAATAGCCCAGTCAGGAAGTTTTGGAGGAGTCGTAGGTGAATGGAACGCTTCCTTGGGAGATGATGTAGCAGAAACCTGGACAGGAAGTTTTGCAGGAGTGGTAAGTGAATGGAACGCTTGCCTAGAAGATGATGTGGCAGAATGTTCTGTTTGATGTTTGGTTATTAAAGTGGCTACTACAATACACGCAATTGTCAATGTAATAATCTTTACTTTACCAATTAAGCGTAGTTTTGAGAGTTGGTTAAGAAAAATGTTTTTGCACGATTTCCCCATATTTTTCTAACTTATGAGAGAGGAAAAATATAAAAAGTATAGAAAGCCACTGTATATAGCAATATTAAATCATAAGCCACTTCATAAAACCACAAAAATCTGGATAATCTAGACGTAATAGCCTCAGCTGCGATCGCTGGCAACTGTGGTGCTTGTTGCGACATCCTATCCCATAAGCAGCAGAAGTCATCCACGTCACAGAAAATCTGTGTCACATCTAACCGAGATACTACAGTTTCCATTGCTCAGACGTTATGCGTATTTTTGTCTAAATACAGTCTCAGCTTTTTTTGTACCTTTTTCAACCCGTCGAACTCACGTAAAATTAATCTACCACAGACACGTTAACAAAAAAATTCCCCCACAACCCTACCGACTTATACAGTCTTGAGAGATGTGGCGGAACAGCTAGGGATTTATTGAGGAACTATCACAATTAGAAAAAGGTTTTTTAACCTCAGATTTAGTTTGCCCATCAGGAAATTTCTCGTTAATCAGCAGCTGTTAAATTTTTTCTCCAGATAATTGTTGCACATGCCAATCTCGCGCTTGCTGACGGATAGTTTTTAACTCTTGTTCAGACATTCGCTTAAGATGTTCCAAAATATAGCTCATCCGTCCTTGACACTGAAGTTGATAGCTGTGACGCAAAAGAAAATCCCAGTAGAAAAAATTGAAAGGACAAGCGTTTTTGCCGACACGTTCTTTAGGATTATAAGCACATCCCTTACAATAATCACTCATCTTGTTTATATAGTTCCCAGATGCAGCGTAAGGCTTTGATGCCAAGATTCCACCATCAGCAAATAGCCCCATACCAATCACATTTGTCTGCATCACCCAGTCATAAGCATCAATAAACATGGCATGAAACCAATTTTCTACCGCTTGGGGCGAAAGACCTGCAATCAGAGCAAAATTACTCAAAACCATCAGCCGCTGGATATGATGAGCATAACCAGTACGTAGCAACTGAGTGAGTATCTGGTGCAGACAATTCATCTTCGTGTCACCCGTCCAGAAAAACTCAGGTAAAGGTTGGGTGTGTTCAAAGTAATTTTTTTCTGGATAGTCTGCACTCACAAAATGGTAAATGCCATGCATATATTCCCGCCAACCCATAACTTGACGGATGAAACCTTCTATGCTGTTGAGAGATAGTTGGTTTTGATGGTAAGCTTTCTCTGCTGCTTGAATAACTTCTAGAGGTTGGAGTAACCCAATATTCAGGTACGGAGATAACATAGAATGCCACATTGTCTCTTCCCCTGTCACCATTGCATCCTGGTAAGGACCAAACTCTGGTAGACGATTTTTGATAAACCAGTCTAATATTTCGAGTGCTTGAGAACGAGTGACTCCCCAGCGAAACGGTTCTACTTCTCCGTAAAGTGGAAAACAAAGAGATTTAACGTGTGCAATCACATCCTGAGTAATCTCATCTGGTTCAAACCACTTGGTTGCTGGCGTATTCAACTTACCTTTTGGCGGTTTACGGTTCTGTTTATCAAAATTCCACTCTCCCCCAACTGGCTTATCTCCCTCCATCAAAATTTTAAAACGTCGCCGTCCGTCTCGATAAAAGCCTTCCATTCTTAAACTTTTACGACGTTTCGCCCAGGTTGTAAACTTTTCGACACTCCATAAAAAATGATTGTTAGGAATAAGAGTAATTGTGCAATCTAAAGAAGCCAATTTTTGAATCATTTGGGTGAATGGTTTATCATTTGGCGTCATCACCCGCAACTCAGTTATTTGGTTTTCCTTAATCCATTCTTGGAGTGGTGTTTCAAAATCTTCTGCTAATTTGTATGTGACTGAATAACCAAATTCTCGTAATTCTTCAGCAAAATGTCGCATTGCAGACCAAATCAACACCAGCTTTTGTCGATGGTAAGGGCGTTCTTGGACATGACGCAGCGACTCAATCATAATCACAGGCACTTTATCTTGACAACTTTGCAGTGCTGCTTGTTCTAGCCAAAGTTGGTCGCCTAATATCCAAACACCGATGGTCATTTTTTCCTCTCTCTGTGTCCTCTGCGTCTCTGCGGTTAAAAAAACAGGTATTTTTAAGCACCGCAAGGGAGTAAGATTTTGCTTTCAATAATTTGCTAATCTTGCCTGTATCCACTCAATATGTTGATTTATTCTTAGTTTTGCCCAAGTTTTAAAACAGTGAACAGTGAACAACTGATAACTGATAACTGATTTGTTTGAGTTGCAGTGTTACCATACTCGCTTTGCTCAAATTCACGCATTCACACATCAACTCTTTTGCTTCGTCATCTGCTGCACCAACAACTGCACCCCCAAAGCCAGTAACCCGATCGCCACTATCGCAAATACTGCAGTTCCTAATGCCATAACACCCACAACTAAGGTACGCACTGCAGAAGAAAGCTTCAGTACTATAACGTTATCTGAATGAATGGGTTTGGTTGCAAAACTTGTCGCTGTGGCAATCATTAGAGAGTATAATCCATACCCAAGTGCTCCCGAAATCATTGCCCCAATCACACAACGTAAGGGACTTGATTGAACCTGCGTTTGAGCTTCTGTTTGTTGTGTTAGATTTTCGTCACTCATAAAATCTTCGCGTCCTTTGCCTGTTTCCGGCTATCTTATCCTTACACTGACGATGCTATCTGAATTCCATGTGAAGTCATGCGAGTCACAAACAATTCTAAATCTTCATCAGGAATAGTCTCCCTCACACGAAGCTTCACTTGTTCAGCCTGCTGTTGCGACTCGCAAATAGCAAATACACTAGGACCAGAACCAGACATCATTGTCCCCAAAACACCAGCGCTAGCAAATGTCTCCCGCAATTGTAAGACTTGCGGATACTCTGGTAACACCACGCGCTCTAAATCATTATGCAGCTTTTGAGCAATTTCCGTTGCGTCCTTATTCAGGATCGCTTTGACTATTGGTCCAGAGTGTATGGCTGCTGCACGTTCGCTCAAACTGTGGATATCATTAAGATAGGAATCACCAAATTGTTCTCGATAGCTTTTGTATGCCCAAGGGGTAGAGACTGCAAGACTACGGTATTTAGCTAATACTATATATATGTTGTTTAAACTGGGAAGCGCAGATAGTTGCTCACCTCTTCCTGTGGCGATCGCTGTTCCACCGCCCACACAAAACGGCACATCTGAACCGAGTTGTGCTCCCAATTCCTCTAACTCTGACTGAGTTAGCCCTAAATTCCAGAGTAAATCTATTCCTACCAGCACCGCTGCTGCATTCGTCGAACCTCCAGCTAACCCAGCGGCTACAGGTATGCGCTTATTGATGGTGATATCAACACCGCCATATTTGGCAAAAGCGGCTGGAAACTCTGTCGCCATAAGATTCGCAGCTTTGTATGCAATATTACTTTTATCTGCGGGTACTTCCGGATGGTCGCAACGAACGCGGATAGCTTGTCTATCGCTCGCTTGTACAGAAATTTCGTCAGATAAATCTATACTTTGAAGTATCATGACTAACTCATGATATCCATCAGCACGCGCACCAAGAATTTCCAGATGTAAGTTAATTTTGGCAGGGGCGATAAGGGTGTAAGAACGCATATTTAACAAATCAGTGAACAGTGAGTCCAGTGCTGCAGGAGGGTTTCCCTCCGTAGGCATCTGGCGAACCCGAAGGGTAAACAGTGAACAGTGGACAGTGAACAGTGAACAGTAAACAGTGAACAACTGATAACTGATAACTGATAACTGTTTTAACCGCTGAATGCTGAGAAAGTAGAAAAAAACTCAGGACTCATCACTCAGTACTAACAACTCATTTGCTAGAGTTACCCATTGACTAACGCTGAGGTCTTCAGCGCGAGCTTGAGGGTTTATTTCTAATTTTTCCAGTAATTGTGACAGGCGATCGCGCTCGACGACCGCTTGCAAATTATTTCGTAACATTTTACGTTTTGATCCAAAGCCGAACTTCACCAAAGTTTCTAATTGTCGCGTATCTGTGGCTGGTGGTTCCACAAGACGTGGAACTAAGCGCACGATTGCTGAGTCTACTTTGGGTGGTGGCTGGAATGCTCCAGCCGGGACAGTAGAAATTAACTCGCACTTTGCTAAATACTGCACTCGTACTGATAGCGCCCCAAATGCTCTTGAGCTTGGTTTTGCGACCAGCCTTTCGGCAACTTCTTTTTGTACCAACAGTACTATCAAGTCATAAGGTTGGGGGTTTGGGTTACTAATTGTCCCCAAAAGTTTTTCTAGAATTGGTCCTGTAATATTGTAAGGAATATTAGCTACAACTTTATTCTGCTTGCCAAACGCCGCAAAAGGTGATAATAAGGAAGGTAAATCTAGTTCTAGAAAATCTCCTTGCACAAGTAAGAAATTTTCTTGGCGTCCGACTTGTTTTGTTAGGCGATCGCACAAATCCCGGTCTATTTCCACTGCAAGCAAAGATTGTACCAAAGGTAATAGACGGCGAGTCAGAATCCCTGTACCAGGACCAATTTCCAGAACGCAGTCAGTAGATTGTAACTCAGAAGCTTGAATAATTTCGTTAAGAGCTTTTTCACTTTTGAGCCAATGCTGTGCAAAGACTTTGCGTGGTCTTACTTTTTGAAACTCTTTTTCTATCATGCTTCTAGCCTTTGTGTGAACTACCGACAATTATCCGTCAAGGAAGTGTGGGCTTTTAGCATCCTCGTGTTAAGAATTGCGGTACGGGCGATCGCCCGCACCAACGGTTATCGCGTACTCCGTATGCCAACTGCTATCCGAAGCTAGGTTCCTATTGTCAACTTCGTACCGTTGCGTGAAAGTGTTGTGGATACTGTTTTACTTACAAGGTTATTCTTTGCGGTAACTTCATAGTCTCCAAGGAAGCCCCGGACTTTGTATTCTCCATTGGCGTCAGTTTTGCCAACCACGTCAGTCCACCACTCTTTAAAAATCAAGTCCATGTAAACCTTGCCACTCAACTTGAGGTTCCAGTCCCTGTCATAGATTGGTCCATTTTCAAACCATTGTGCACGATCCCAAAAACCCCACATTATGAAGCCATTTGTCGCCGGATGGCCAAAAACAGCCGTCAGACAATCGCGTGTTATGTTAGCCTGTGACTGCTTATCAGAGGTAAAAATATCGAATTCAGTAATTTTAATTGGAAGGTTGAATTTAGCTAAGCGGTCAAGGATGCCTACTAACTGTGGTATCGAAATAATACCATCCATTAAGTGAGATTCTATACCAATACCTCCTAAAGGTGCGCCGTTACTAAGTAAGTACTGAATCTCACTTTCATATTGGTCACCGTGAGTACTATTGTTATAGAAATTCTCGTTAATGTAGAGAACGGCATTTGGATCTGCCTCATGAGCGGCTTTAAACCAATCTACAAGAACCGACTGACCGAGAATTTTCTGAAAAGCGTTATTGTCAGATGGCTCATTGATAACATCCCAGTCGTTTATCTGGCCCTTTAAATACGCTACCTCGTCACGGATGTGGGTAATGATAGTATCGCGCAAAACCTTATCGGCGGCTGCCTGTCCTTGCTGTTTCAGCGTATTGTTGTACAAGGTTTCCAAGCTGGGTGGCGAATTGTGGAAACTCGGCCAGACAAGATTGTGACCACGTACTGTCAGGTTTTTGTCCCTAAGCCACTTGAGAGTTTCGATGGTTCGTGGACGTAACTCCAAGTTGTCCCACTTTGACCACTTAAGACCATTTTCGATGACCGCTTGATTGAATAGGTGTGGGATACTGTCTCGATACTTGTTAGCATCAGGGTTCGTTGAGCCTGAGTATACAATGTTTTCATCAACTGCACTACCAAAGTTGTAGGCGTGGCGCTTCATCGCAACGTGTACGTCTGCATTAGGGACAGGTGTACCGTTGGCATTGGTCACTAGGACCGTCAAATCACCTTTGCGGTATGTGTTGATATTGTTCGCAGCAGCTTGACGCCACGCATCATTAGAGGAAACCTGCGCGATTAGGTTATTGCCTTTTGTCTGCTGAACTGGGGGAACCGCTTCTTGCGCTAGTGTCAGCGTAATATGAATACCGAATACGATGAGAAAACTGACGAAACCCGATAGCAGTATGCGACTTGTTTGTCGCCTTCGTTTCCATTTCTGCTGCTTGTTGTGATCACGCATATTCACCCTTTGTTGCTTTTTTTGATACAAGTGGTTTGATTTGAAAGCGAACTATAAGCTCAATCAGCATTGGAATATTACATTAATGTTCGATAAGAAATTATTTATTGTGTGTGAAGATTCAGGTCAAAGAAAAGGGGTGTAGGGGTGTAGGGGAGACAAAAGCTACTGGGGAAGGGAGAGGGGACACAGACCACAGAAACAGAGGTGCTTCACGTAGTAAAGCACCTTTTTATTCCCTGCTCCCTGCTCCCTACTCCCAGCCCCCAGCTCCCTACTCCCAGCCCCCTAAATACGGTTTTCCGTACCTCTTAAGTACGGTTTTGACTCATGATTTTTTCTGTAAACGACTTGCAATGTTTCTTTACAATCTGTTACATTGATTAACAAGAAAAACAAATTGAGGAAAAAACGATGACAGGACGCACTTACGTTGTAGAAGAAGGCAACAGATTAAACAGCTACGCCATTGAACCCAAAATGTACGTGAATGAAGAACAGACGTTTGGCTTCACTGAGTATGCAGAGCTACTTAATGGACGTTTAGCAATGATTGGCTTTGTCTCGCTCATAGTGCTCGAAGTTTTGACAGGACATGGTTTGATTGATTGGATCGCAAGTCTGTAATAACAAATCTGAATTTTTAGAAAACGACCAATTTGTATAAATCAAGAGTTGACAAATGATTACAAAAACTGACTTTAACTTTCCTAAAAACGAGCTTGTTGGATCTGTTGTATTTAGACCTGATTTCAACAAATCTGAAGTAATCACTGTTAATCAAGCTTGGTCATTATTTTTCACTGCAGGTCAAGAAGATAAAGCACTGGGAACAAACCCTGAATTAGGCCGTTTTTTCACTTACCTATTCATTGGTGTTGGAGTAGCGGGAACTCTATGGGCTACCATTTTCAACAGCCTTGCATGAATAGCTATCTCAAGCTTGTAGTTAACGTAAAATCTTCAAAGAAGTCCTGGTTACCTTAACCGGGGCTTCTTTTTTTGGAGTAGAATCTACGCAAATACAAACGCTCTACTCATTTTTTTCAATTAAAAATTATTGGTAACCATTCCACGTGTGTAGAGACGTTGCCCTCCTGCAGTACTGGTTCACGCCACATGCCTCAACGCGCTTAACCCGCGCACGGCAGTGGCTCCCCAACGCACTGCCTCACATGCAATGTCTCTACATTGCAATCGTGATAACGGTATTGCGTTTTATTTCACGCTGTTCTGGAGAAACCTTTTCAGGGAAAACTGACACCGTAATCATCAATCGTTGCAGTGTAGTTAACCACTGAATTAGATTTAAGGCTAAAAACTGATTTCACCAGAGGAAAATTGTATGAGCGATAAGCAAAGCTTGCATCCATTGGCAGATCGCGAGCAACTCAGCAACTCAAATAACTTGGGTGCTAAGTTTGAAGGTTTTTTTCTCCAGATGGTTCTGCCGGGATTGGAAGACAGAGTTCGAGAAATTGTTACCAAAACACTGGGTTCAAATTGGAAGCTTAAATCGATTGGAGATAATCGTACCGAGTTTGAAGTCAGCAAAAAAGCAAATACACTATCAGTCAAAGAAGCTTGGGAGAAAACATATCATCTGCGTTCTCAACCGGGCGTTGTGGATGCACAGCCATTATTTGCTGTTCCTCTACCGTCTTCTGACTGGAATCAACAGTCAAAACAGACAGTTGCAACTTTTCAAACAGCTGTAGACGAAAGCAGTGATGTAGAGTGGAGTCTCAAGCAGCTTCGAGTTTTAGAGACATGGTCACGCTTTTTTCCTGATCCGAATCTACCACCAGGACATGGGGTTGTCATTGGGCTTCCTGATACAGGTTACACGAAACATCCAGAAATTGTGGCAAATCTACTCCTGAAAGAAAGTTACGATTTTCTCAAAAACGACAAAGACCCAACAGACGAACTCGAAACACATCTAGGCGAAATTATAAACAATCCAGGTCACGGCACATCAACAACCAGTGTCATGATCAGCCAAAGAGGCGCACAAAGCAATTACCCAACCGGAAAATCTGTAACGGGAGTCGCACCTGGTGCCAAAGTTGTACCCCTTCGAGTCTCATACTCAGTCGTTTTATTGAGTGTAACTAATCTTGCTGACGCGATTGAGTACGCGGCTACTCATGGTGTCCATGTTCTTTCAATTAGCTTAGGAACTGGATTGTTCAACCAGCGTCTGCGGACTGCGATCACATATGCTCAAAAACGCGGCGTCATTATTGTAGCAGCCGCTGGTACTATGATTCCCTACGTAGTTTGGCCTGCTGCTTATGACGAAGTTATTGCTGTTGCTGGTAGTAATCCTAAACGTGAGATTTGGTGGGGTTCATCACGGGGAAGTCAAGTAGATGTGACTGCCCCTGGGGACTCAATTTGGTATGCAAAAACCGATAAGGAGAATGGTGAGTTCAAATATAATGTTCTGCAAGGCTCTGGTACTTCATTTTCTGCACCACTAGTGGCGGGTGTGGCTGCTTTGTGGTTATCCTATCATGGACGCGACCAACTCATCCAACGTTATGGAGCGGAAAAGATTCCCTTCATTTTTAATCAGATTCTGCGTGACAGTTGTGAGAAATTTCCAACATGGAAGCCCAATCTCTTTGGTGAAGGTATTGTCAATGCAGAGAAAGTACTTGCTGCACCACTACCTGATAATGTCACTAATTCAGTCATTGCACCAGCGTTTGCCCTAACAGCACATCCATCTATAGATAACGGCAGACTCGATACGTTTGTCCATCTCTTCGGGCAGCAACTATCAGACAGTCAAGTTGATGGTAATTTTGCTGAAATAAGTCGAGATAACGCTAAGCTACGATCTTCTCTTGCAAAACTGTTACAAACAACAGAAACAGAATTACCAAAGCGATTGAAAGAGGTAGGACAAGAGCTAGCTTTTTACTTTGCTGTTAACCCAGAGCTTTACAAGCAATTTGCAGCTGCTCTATCTAGTAAACAACCTTCTGGGACTCAACTGGAACCAAAAACTTTGACTGAGTCACCAAAACCAAGGAATTTGGATCAGATACGTGAGAAGTTGTTATCACAGGGTGTATCTAAAGTCCTGCAAACAAAACTGAGTTAAAGCAACCTTTTTGTTAAGTTTTGTAAAGAAGTAGCAAATCTTGCGTAATATTCTTTGTTTGAACAGACAGCTATAACATATGCTGCAACAACGATTGTGAAGACCCCCTGCCTGACAAATTGACAGTGCAGGGTTTTTTTTGCGCTGCGAGAGGTTATCCATCATATAAAGTCCTGTAAATCATCATACCTAAGTCATGTTTTTTAGAACACACAGATCAGACTACAGAGTAGGAACGAGAGAATTGAGTTCTGAGTTCTGCATTCTTCTTTAATCATTTTTCTTTATGAAAACAACAATTAAAAATATTTGCTTTTATCGTTGTTGTGTAGAAACATAAAGATATAAGAAAAATTTTTTAGCCAAGAGGTGGATTATGAAACCGCAAATAGACAAACATGACTTTCTTTATCAAACAAGAAGTTACCACGGTAACTTCACGCCAGAGGCTTTAGTGTTCAACGCTAATTTACAAGAATTTGCAACACGAGTTGGCTACATTAGCAATTTACAAACTCTTGGAAAGCTCTCTCCACAAGATGCCAACCAGCAAATAACTGAACTCTGGGAACGTTTACAACAAAGCTATTCAGAACTGGGGATTGATTCAAACACAGAAACTAAGGGTTGTGTGTAATTGAATTTAATTCTCAACACAAATTCCCGAAATATGAGTCAAAAATCGCTGATAGACAGTACATGCTGTGTCAAAGTCGTTTAACTATAGTCCAAGGGTACGACCTGGAAATCCAGCAACATCAAAGTAGCGAGTTTTTCCTACTGTTTGATACTTGAGGATGGTTTTTAAACCGTTAGCAGCAGATAGAGATTTCAGCGTAAAAGATTTATACTGAATGTTATCAGATCCACCAACTAGCGCTTCATTTAACACTCGACCAACTAGTTTACCTTGAGTGGACAACTTCAATTTCAGTACTTTCGCTATGGTGACTGCCACATCTGCATTACTTGCAGGAGCTAAGTCTTCATAGTCTTGTTTAAAGTCAGGTCCAATTGCTGCCATTGTGTTGAAAGTATCAGCACGACTAAAACTACCGTGCATTCCCTGTCCTTGCTGCAAACCTGTATCGGCTAATTCCGCACCACACGCTGTAGGATTGCCGCAACCTGTATCGAAGGAACGAAAGTTGACTAAGATGGATGGCTTGGGAGTGCGTGCTGCACCTCGAAGAGCGATCGCCTCCATTGATAAAGTCCCAGGAATTTCTCCCAAAGAATCATCCACAAATATCCCACTAACATAGTCCTGCTTCAGCAGCAAATCTACAATCTTTTTGGCAGTTGCTTTTTTGTTTGCTGCATTTGGCAGGTAAAGTAAATCAGAACCGCCATTACCAGCAACGATAACATCTGGTTTTTTGGGATCTTTCCCAATCACACTATTTTTAGAAAACTGTCCAATACTAGGATCTACAGTTGCATTCTTATTATCTGGGTCAAACAGAGGTAATTTCAACTCCTGAGCAATATCAATCGCCACAAAACCAGGTGGGATAAAACCTTTTGGAACCTCCGGATAAGAAAGCGTCGCCGAATAACTGGTTTTACTCTCCTTACTAATAGTCGAAAATCCGTGGTCAGCAGTCAAGAATATATTTGTGCTTTCTTCTAAACCCAAATCCTTTAATGCAGTGCGAATTTGAGCCAGGTTTTTGTCAACATTCTGACGCGCTGCTTGCACTGTCGGACCATTAATACCAGGAACAAGCTGGTTGAGGCTATCGCCGTGATTATGCTGTGTACCGTCTGGATCACGAGACCAATAAACTAATACAAAGGGTTTTTGCCGTTGCTTGAACATTGGCAGAATCACCTTAGTCGTCACATCAGCAAAATATTGCTGCTGAGTTGTATTGGCAACTTTAGTACCAGGAGTCTTGCTGTCGCCCGGTTTGCCATTGTCACCGCGTGAAGGTGCTGCTGTTGGTAACGAGTTTTTGGCAAGCTGTTCACTCACTTCAGAACTCAAGGAAATTCCTGTGGGTGTCCCAGTGGCGTCATCAAAAATGATCGTTGGTTCACCTTTTTGCAAAGTCACATCTTGAATCAAAACTGGTCCAATTTTTCCGACTGCTGCAGTGCTGAAACCTGATTTTCTTGCAGCTTCTAGCAGAGTTTGTTCGTTGAGGTAGTTAGCACCAAATTGTTTGTTCACTTCTTGGAGAACAGCATTGTTTTCTAAAAAGGGGACAAGGCTGTTTTTGGCACTTTTGACCGGGGCATTGACTTGGATAGTATTGCTAAAGTCACCAGTATCGCCTAAATAGTGACCGGTGGCGATCGCCGAAGCATTAGCAGTCGTAAAAGTCGGAAACAAAGAGTGACTATTGGTAAACTTCACACCGCGTTCCCGTATCTCATTCATACTTGGGGTATCGGTAGCATTAATCCAAGTTGGACGCAGCCCATCAGCAACGAATATGATCATATTATGTTGTGTTGCTTGCTGTTGTGTTGTTTGCCCAGAACGTTTTCCAGGCGATGCTGTACACGCTACGATAACTGCAATCACAAAAAGCGTTAGGAATACCCACCGGCGACTGTGTGTAAAAAACCGCATAAACTTCCGGATGTAAGGACACCAAGATTGTATGACTTGAAGGTTAAATTTCAATCTTTAGGTGTACGTCAAACGGGTGATACCAAGTTGCGTTTAGGGAGAAAAAACCGCAGAGGCGCAGAGAACACAGAGGAAGAGATAGGGCGAGGGAAAATTCTCTGTATGAATGCAACTCATAGCAGTCTTATCTGATTTATGAAAATTATTAACCGCCAAGACGAGCCAGCGCTGCAGGAGGGTTTCCCTCCGTAGGCGACTGGCGTCGCCAAGAACGCCAAGAAAAGAGAGTCATCTCTACATTTAAGCAAACCACCGTCGAATCAACTCCACTTGGAAGCGAAAGCCGTCCTCAACTTCCTCAATCAACTCGCGTTGCAACAAGAGTTTAAAAGCGTTTTCCGATATATCAGGAAGTTGTTTTAATATAGTATTTTTACTAACTATTGCTCCTTCTCCTTGTGCTGCCAAGTATTTCAAGATAGCTAACCCAGCAGCGTCTACTTGGTTATTTTGAATATCTGCAAAAAATAAACTGCCACTATTCAAAGCTTCTGGAACCGCAGCTTCCACGTCTGCTAAAGTTGCTAATCGTCGCACTGAGGGGTCTTGCTCGTTTTTGAGGGCGACAATTTCACCACACAGCAATTGTACTAAGAAAGGGTGACAGCGGGTAAGTTGTAGCACTCGCTCCACGGCATCAGGTTCATAGCGTAAGGTAAAATCTTTGACAGGATGCTCAATGAGTTGACGGGCTTCGTCTTCTTTCAGGTAGCTGATATGCACCACTTGGACGTTGATGAGGTAGCTAGCCCAGCGCTGATACTCTTCTATGGTATGCGAGCCAGCCAGCAGTACTTTGAACCAGGGACGATGTTGAATCAGGTGACGCAGCATTCCGAAAACGTCTTGCTCATCAAAGCGTCCTTTGGATATAGCCCTGTCTAGCACCTCGAACTCGTCTAGGGCAAGCAAGGCGGTATACGGCTCTAGTGCCTGTTCTACCTGATCAAGCCATTCATCAAAGCAGGTGAATGGATCTGTTGCTACCGCTTCGCGTGTCAAGGGTGGCAAGGTCAAGTCTCTTTGGGTATTCGCTGATTTTACCATCCCTCTAGCGAGGTTGTAGAGAAAACCCGCATAGTCACTAGCTGATGAAGGTGCTGCTTGCAAGTCCACAAACATGGGAATGATGGTATTAGGTAGCAAGCGTCCCAGGTTGTTGAGCAGGGAAGTTTTGCCCATGCGCCGCTGACCGTACAGTAGTAAGGGTGGGCGACGGCGATCTAGTAGTAATTGCTCAATACGTAATGCAATGCTAATACGTCCAATAAAGATTTCTAATTGGTTATTTAGGGGTATACCAATAATGTATGGATTGTCAATTTCTTGCCCGAGTTCGACTGCTTCAGCAAGTTCTTGTAAATGATTATCCACTATCTCACGCCAATATTTGGCGATGGGGTAGAAGCGGGGGGTGTATTTGTCGCTACTGCGGAGCAATATTTGTAACTGTTGTAACTGTGCATCTAAGCGCTGGCCAACAGATCTGAGCGCAAGATGTTGATTATAAGTACTCTGCTGATTGAGAGCAGCGTCTACATCTTGGCTAATACTACTGAAGAGGCTTAGCAAAGGGGTCGCTAAAGTCTGTTGTTCAACAGCTACTTGTGTGAGGTGAACGTTACGGATAGCTTCCACATCAACACAGCGTTCTAACCTGCGTGCATCCAGTTCAATCCGTGCAGATTGAATCATGCACCGCTTACTACGGGTAATCAGGTATTTGATGGCAGCTTGTACCTCAACTGGGTTACGTTCCATTACTATGATGAGGTGCTTGTCTAAGCACATTAGAGGTATGCGCTGCCATTCATCCCAAAAAGCAGAATGTCAACGCAATAGACTAGATTTAGTGCCTGTAGGTTTTTTATCAAAAAAAATAGAACACTATATTTTATACTACAAGCTATCCATTACCCGGATTTTTCTTAACATTTGGGAGAGCGATTGCCCCTTGGGCAATCGCTCTCCCA
Source organism: Brasilonema sennae CENA114 (assembly GCF_006968745.1). Taxonomy (NCBI): domain Bacteria; kingdom Bacillati; phylum Cyanobacteriota; class Cyanophyceae; order Nostocales; family Scytonemataceae; genus Brasilonema; species Brasilonema sennae. The sequence goes on from NZ_CP030118.1 coordinate 5,780,451, forward strand.
ATACCAAAGCCTCAAAGCTACGTTTTCATTCTCAATAAAATCAACTTTCTATCAAGAAGGCTAAGGGCTTATGTGTCAAGTATCCGAAAAAATCCAAGCCTTGTGACGCTTTTCATAGATAATTCTCCATTAGTTAACAAACTGAAATTTTTATCATTACTTATCCAATTGCAAATCACACTGTTGAAAAACATAATTAACCGCTGCAAACAGCCGCTCCAAATCCTGAATTGTATAAAAAGTTTTATTTTGTGTAAAAATATCTAAAATTAGCTTGCCGAACTGCCAGACTGCCCCATTAGAAACAATTCCAAAGATAGTTTGTTCTGGCTCATTATTCAGCCGTTGCACTGCCAACATTTCTGCCAAACACTGTCCCCAGCCTTCAGTAAAATCGCTTTCTTTCTTTGCCTCAACTAATACGAAATATGGCTTGTCAAAAACTACTGTCCCAAGGGGCGATCGCTTTGCCACTATGTAATCAGGAACCCCACACAATTTTTCATCATAAATCAATGTTTGATGACTCCAGAGAAGAAAGTTACTCCGATAAGCTTTCCAAACTTCTTTCAAAATCGGATAAATGATATTCTCGCAAATCGCAATCTCGGAATTATCAAAAACTCCCTCGTTGAAAATTAAATCTAATTCTTGACGAAAAGTATCACTGATGAAAAATTCTGTTTCAATAATAAAATTATCCCGCACATATTTAATCTGAAATTCTTTCGCAACTACCCCAATGCTCTTGTAGCTACTAAAAGGCATTTTTTCACCTCTCCCTGTTTCTTTCCAACAAATGAGCAAATGGTTTTATCTGTCGCAATCCCTCCTCACACCAATCATCAGTCTCCCCATCTTCTAGATTAAATAATCTTTCTCGACAAAGTATTTGCAGCAAGAGTGGTAAGCATTGACTTTGTTGCAAAATCCACTCTACATCTTCCTTAGCGAAAATAATAGGTGAACTAGCAATCAATTCCCGTGCTTCTGTCTCAGTCAGCGCTCCCAAAGTTGCGGTATAACCGAAAATATTGAAGAAAGGCGAACTATGCCCTGTATTGCGAGCAAGTTCAATGGGTGACTCATGGGTAGCTAAGACAAACGCCAGATTTCCGCTTGTGTGGTTAGTCGCTAATGAGCGCAAACTCTCCCAAAACCCATCATCTAATTCTGGACAGCGTTGTAAGCCAACGCCAATTTCATCCAGTAAGATGACTGTGGGCGAATGTAGATTATCGCTGACTATATCCATGAAGTAATCCAAATTACAAGGTGTTGGCACTTTTAAACTCAGGCATTCGAGGATATAGCTCAATAACCTTTCTCTACCTGCCATGCGCGGGTCTTGGAAGTCTACGAATATCCACTTATGATTTTCTGGATGCGGTAGCCAGTCGTACTTTTGACCAGAACGCAACTGTTCTAGTGGAGTGGTGGTGATATTTTTCAGGTAGTGTAGTAGAGAAGTTTTGCCAATGCGCCGCTTACCGATAATTGCAGCGTTTTGCAGGGGATAGCGTTTGAGTAAGTCGAAAAGGCGTTTGAGTTCTTTTTGTCGTCCAAAAAAGTAGCGAGGATGGGTGATGGGTGAACCAGTGATGAAAGGTGAGGTTTCCTCAGTTTTTGGTTTAGGTGGAGGCGGTTGTTTTTTCTCAACTATTTTTTTCTTGAGTGGAGGACTTTCCAGCGCTGCTTCAATTTGATTTAGCTCATGTCCAAGACACTCTAGTTCAGCTTCCTCATATAACAACGTCTGTTCTGATTTAAACTTATCTGCTGCACTAGTTTCAATCGCCAAGCTTTCCCGTATACGCCCGACTTTCTCGGTCCGAATATTCCACTCTTGTTGAAGCGTGTCTCGTTTCTTCTCCAAGCGATAGTATTGCTCAGCGCTCAATCCTTGAGGTTGAGTTTCCAGTTCTCTATGTGCGATCGCTCGCCATTCTAGCTTTAATTTCTGGCTAATTCTGATAAAATTCAGACAATCAATAAATTGACCACTGAAAAAATTTTTGACAGTGGATGAAGATATTCCTAGTTCCAGAGCTAGAGCTTGTTGGCTAGGATAGCCATTCTCTTTTAGAACTGACTGAATTGTTGCAATGTGCTGTAAGGCAATTCTCAGCGATCGCGCCATCACCAGTCGTCGAGAAACTGCTTAGAGTATAGCGGTTTTTCTTAAAAAACTACACTAAGCACAGAGGACTTAAAGGAAATTTGTAGACTTCTGATAGAAATTTTTATATCTTTTATGTCTTTGTGGTTCCAAAATAATTTTTCTACCACAAAGCTAGGGTAAAAAAAATGAAGAGTTAGGAGTTAAAAGCTCTTAAACTCCCAACTTTTCACTCCTCATTTCCTACACCGTACAATTCAACTCAACGGCTTTTCTGGAGAAACGTGCATTCTCCCGGTAGTCAACAGGACAATCTATCACTGCTGGAACATCCTGTGCCAAAGCCTCTTTCAGGATAGGAACGAAATCAGTAACCGATTCAACACGGTAACCTTTTAGACCCATGCTTTCAGCAAATTTTACAAAATCGGGGTTGCCAAAATGCACAAAAGATGATCTGCCTTTACCAAAGTAATTTTCTTGCTTCCACTCAACTAAGCCGTAACCACCATCATTGAAAATAAGGGTGACAAAGGGTGTACCAACACGTAAAGCTGTTTCTAATTCCTGGCAATTCATCATAAAACCACCATCGCCTGTTGCAGCGATAACTTTGCGGTTGGGATGCACGAGTTTTGCGGCTACAGCCCCAGGAATTGCAATACCCATTGCGGCAAAGCCATTGGATATAATGCAAGTATTAGGACTATGGCAGTGATAATGACGAGCAATCCACATTTTATGTGCGCCTACGTCTGAGATGACGATATCTTCTGGTCCCATCACTTGTCGCAAGTCATAAATTAACTTTTGAGGTTTAATGGGAAACCCGTCATCATTGGCATATTCTTCGTAGTCAGCACGAATATTTGTTCGTAGGCTGATAGCATGAGGATTAGGCTTACCGTCCCGATCTGCAAACTTTAAGATTTCAAACAAAGAATCAGAAATATTGCCTACGACTTCAACATTAGGGATATAACTACTATCGATTTCTGCGGGGGTTACGCCTACATGAATAATAGGAATTCTGCCATCGGGATTCCATTTTTTAGGGGAAAACTCAATCAAATCGTAGCCAATGGCAATCACTAAATCTGTGCTATCAAAACCACAGGTAATGAAATCTCGCTGTTGCAATCCTACTGACCACAAAGCTAAGGAATGAGTGTAGGGAATCACACCTTTGCCCATGAAAGTGTTAACAACAGGAATGTTCATCTGACTGGCAAATTGTGTGACGGCATCGCTTGCTTGGTCGCGAATCGCCCCATTACCAACTAAAATAATTGGGTTAACTGCTTGGGAAATTGCTGCGGCTGCTGCCCTAATACTTGCAAAAGAAGCGAAGGTTTTTTCAATATTGTCCTTACGTAAGGGATAGCCTTCTGCAGGCATGGCGGCAATATTTTCTGGCAAATCAATGTGAACTGCGCCTGGTTTTTCACTTTGTGCCCGCTTAAATGCTTTGCGCACAAGTTCTGGTGTAATACTGGGGCGCACAATCTGTTTATTCCACTTTGTCACCGGGGCAAACATCGCCACCAAATCTAAATATTGATGAGATTCGATGTGCATTCTATCTGTACCGACTTGCCCAGTGATTGCTACCAAAGGGGCACCATCAAGGTTAGCATCTGCTACCCCAGTCATCAAGTTTGTTGCCCCAGGACCAAGAGTCGAAAGACAAACTCCTGCTTTTCCTGTCAGACGTCCGTAGACATCTGCCATGAATGCTGCACCTTGTTCGTGACGGGTGGTAATAAACTGAATGGAAGAATGTTTCAGCGCTTCTAAAACGTGTAGATTTTCTTCCCCAGGGAGTCCGAAAACGTATTGCACTCCTTCATTTTCCAAACACTGTACGAGTAATTCAGCTGTGTTCATATCTCCTCTTATTGTTCCTCTGGGTTGATTGCACCTGATGTGGTTTGTTATTTCACCCACACAGTTTTCACATTGACGAACTCATGTATACCTTGGATACTCAATTCTCTGCCATATCCAGAACGCTTGATCCCACCAAAGGGTAAGCGGGGATCGGACTTTACCATACCGTTGATAAATACCGAACCTGCTTCAATTTCTTCGATGAGGCGATCACGTTCTTGGGAGTTTGTTGTCCAAGCACTCGCGCCTAAGCCAAATGGTGTGGCGTTTGCGATTTTTATCGCTGCGTCAATATCCGGTACACGAAATAACATCGCCACCGGACCAAAAAATTCTTCCTGCGCTACTGGATTATCTGGAGAAATATCCGTGAGAATTGTTGGTGGATAGTAGTTACCAGGACGATCTGATAAAGCATGTCCGCCTGTTAAAACTTTTGCCCCATTCTTGACACCGACTTGTACCTGCTGGTCTAAGTCTTTGATAATATCAGGAGTTGCCAATGGACCCAAGTCAGTTTCGCTTTCCATCGGATCGCCAATTTTCAGCGCTTGAAATTTCTCTAATAGTAGCTTTTCAAACTTGTCTGCTATTGTCTCAACAACAATAAAACGTTTTGCTGCAATACATGATTGTCCGTTATTCAACATTCGCGCTGTTGTTGCGGTGGTAACTGCTGCTTCTAGGTCTGCACTTTCCAATACAATGAATGGATCACTTCCTCCTAATTCTAGGACGGTTTTTTTAATTTGTTTTCCTGAGGCTGCGGCCAAACTTGCGCCTGCTGGTTCGCTTCCTGTCAATGTAGCTGCTTTAACTCGATCATCACTCATCAAGTCAGCAACTTTGGCAGCACCTATCAATAGAGTTTGAAATACGCCTGTTGGGAAACCTGCTCTTTGTATAATTTCTTCTATTGCCAAAGCACACTGGGGAACGTTGGAAGCGTGTTTGAGTAATCCAACATTCCCTGCCATCAGTGCAGGTGCAACAAATCGGAACACTTGCCAAAAGGGAAAATTCCACGGCATGACTGCGAGAATAATGCCTAGTGGTTGGTATTTTACAAAACTATGGCTTGCATCGGTTTTTACACTAACATCAGCTAGGAATTCAGCAGCGTGTTCAGCGTAGTAACGACAGACGTGGGCACATTTTTCTACTTCGGCGATCGCCGCTTTGAAAGGCTTACCCATCTCCAGCGTCATAATCTTGGCAAAATCTGCTTTTTCTTGCTCTAAAATTTCAGCAGCTTTTTGCATCCAAACAGAACGTTCTTGAAAAGAAATTTTCTGGTACTTCTCAAAAGCCTGTTGTGCCAAATCTAGTTTCTCAGCAATTTCTGCATCGTTTAATGGCTCAAAAGTTTTCAGCAACTCTCCAGTTGCAGGATTAATTGTGGCGATAGCCATACCCTGACCTCCCCGTTGAAAATTTACTTAAGTTAGCATCCATACGTTGCAGACACCTTTTATGGAAGCTACATTTCAAATTGTAGTCTTTCAAAAAATGCTTACTTTACTTATATTAAAATTTTTCCATTCAAATTGAAACAAGCTATACATATTGCGTATGTATTTATGCTTACAATCTACGCTAAGCGAGTATGCATTTCACTGACCCTGGTTGATTGTAACAGGAGGTGACACTGTGATGAAAAATAAATTTCAAATTTAATATCTTTTTTAGGTTTGGATTATAAAATTAAGTCATAATAACTCTTAAACGTATAATGATAACTGTAATCAGCGGATTTTTTGATTTTTTAGCCAAAAATCTTTGATTAGTGCATTTTTGTTCGATAAATCTTGACTAATCGATTGATACCTTTGAAGCGATAATCTCCCATTTCTAAGAAGCTGGAGGGTTGTGACAGTATTGTGTAAGTATCTTCACTGACAACACATTCACCTGGTGGGCAAATTGCTTCCATCCGTGCAGCCAGATTAATTGTGGCTCCTAATGCTGTATACTCAACTCTTTGGGAACTACCTACATCTCCAACTACAGCCTTACCACTGTTAATAGCTATTCGCAATTGTAGTGGTTCTGTCCAAAAATTTTTTGCATTAAGATGTTCCAGACGAGTTAACATACCCATAGCAGCAGTGACAGCGCGATCGGCATGATCCGGTTGTGGTTCCGGGGCACCAAAAAATGCCATAATACAATCACCAATATACTTATCCAAAGTGCCACCGCCAGCAAACACCTCTTGCAACATCTCCTCAAATAAATTATTGAGCAAGTCAGCAATGTGAGTTGGTGAGAGTCTTTCAGAAATTGCCGTAAAACCGACCAAATCAGCAAACAAGATACTAATTTCACTTTCTTGTGGAGGTAAACGTCCATTTGGCAATGCACCAACAGCGATCAATTGCTGTACAACTGCTGGTGAATGATAGCGTTCGAGTCTTCGGCGAATCAGCTCTTCGCTTTTGAGTTTCTCGGCTAAGAGCCAACGTTGTACACTAGAAGCGACAAGATTTGCTAAGGCAGAAAAAAAGCTCAATTCTTCTTCACCTTCTTCTGCCCAATGGTGAGAAGACAAATGAGCATCAGCGTAGAGAACACCAACAACCTTATTTTCATCCCATAAAGGCACCGCCATCGCGCTGCGAATACCTTTGACTAAAAGACTATTTTCTCCTGCAAACCTTTCATCATTTTGAGCATCAGCAGTTTGAATAGCAACTTTTTCCTCGAAGACTTTTTGGCATATACTACGACTAATCCAACTGCCATCACTTGGCAGGTATTCTTGGTAAGAGATATCTCTGGTAGCAGCGTTTAATAATTCTAGTTTACCAGATCCACTAACATCAATTAATAATCCCAAACGATCAATACTATTAAGGTAACGAAACACCACTTCCTGAACTTGAGAGAAAATTTCCTTTATTGAAGCTGCTGCAGATAGATTTTTAGCTATATTGACTAAGTCTTTCAGGCGGGCGATCGTTTTGTCTTTGACGCCAATATCACCATAGACATTATCAGCGAGAATCCATTGCTGTTGCAATTGTTCAACGTCGCGAAGAATTGTTATTCCTGGGGAGACAACTCCCTGACTGAATATTGATGAGTCAATAGAACTCAACACGATTTTCAGACACACATCCCCAACCCAAATAATATCGCCGTCTTGCAACTGTTGAGGAGAACTGATCAGATGTTCGTTTAATTGAGTACCGTTTTTGCTGCCCAAATCCTCAACGGTCCACGTATCGCAACGAGTTTTGATAATGCGGGCATGGTAACGTGAAACTCCTCCGGAGACTAAGTATAAGTCACATTGTGGCAAACGACCGATAGTAAAAACATCTTGATGCACTGTGACCGTTTTTTCAGAATTATCCTCTTGTAGGCGCAGTTTCAGTTTAGTCATGATTTCTATAAAATCCATTCTGGACGCAGAGAATGCCACCATTGCGAAAGCAAAGGATATACTCAGGGTTACCTTTTACTTTTTCTTGATTACACTCTCAATAGGATTCCAACGACCACAAATAGATTACCCAACCCATGAATTCCTCGCGACTATACTCAAAATCTCGCCCTACTCCTTATCCAGGTGGTAACTCTAAAGGAATTTCACCTAGCAAACCCTTACGAAAATCTGTTAGTAAGCTACGTGCAGTTTTTTCGACATCACCTTGATAGCGATACTCTGCTAAAGCAAACATATATTCTTCTCCGGTTAGGGGAGTCGGGTCAAGTTTGTAACGTGATTCTAACGGATTATCTGGTATAAAATCAGCCGTATTAACTCGGAGATTTTTCCAGATATCTACTAAAGTTGCTGCGACTATTTGATTGTCGTAAGATGCGTCACCGATATCGTCACAAATGGCTAACTTCAAAGCTGCTTCTTGATTTTCCAACTTAAGAGGAATAACACCAGGGGCATCCAGCAATTCTAATTCCTCAGAAATTCGCACCCAACGGAGTTGGCGAGTTACCCCAGGACGCGCTGCACTTTCCACCACTCGCCGTTTCAACAGACGGTTGATCAAAGCTGATTTACCAACATTGGGAAAGCCAATTACCACAGCACGGACTGGACGAGGTAACATCCCGCGACTGTTCCGACGTTCATTAATCGCAACTCCAGCCGCTTGTGCCGCTTTTAACACCGCACCCACCCCTTTACCTTGTTGAGCATTGGTAAAATAAGGTAGTTCACCCTGACTCTTGAACCACTTTGTCCACACTTGCTGGACTTGAGGCAAAATCATATCAACTCGGTTTAGCACTAATACCCGTGTTTTACCTGTTACCCATTCTCCAATTCGGGGATGGTGTGTTGCCAAGGGAATACGGGCGTCGCGTACTTCCAGTACGACATCAACAAGCTTGAGATATTCTGTTAATTTTTTTTCAGCTTTAGCGATGTGTCCTGGGTACCATTGAATAATGTTTAATTTATAGTTTTGAGTTATTGACATTTATTCTTTTTCCTTGGTTCTTTGTCCTTTGTCAAATGACGAAGGACTGTTGATTATTGACTGGCAAACTGATGAAATGAAATCTATAGGTTGTGTTAGCAAATTGTAACCTATCACTGAAGAAAACTGAATATAAGAATATTAAAATAATGAACAGCTAACGACGCAGTTAAGAGGCGTGTAGTGGAAGATGCCCGACCCGCGACCAACGCATTCCACGATTTGGTGGACAGGTCTTTATCCAAGTGATAAAATTCATGACTGCTAACTGATAACTGATAAGTGTTACAAACCACAGATGCACACAGATTAACACAGATAAATCATAGAAGTGCATTTGTGTTAGTGTATCGTTGGAATTTCATGACATTAACGTTTGTAAGAGCCTTCTTATAAAATTTTAGGCATACAGTAGCAAAGGGCGTATTTACTTTGACTGATGTATAATTATTCTGTTACCATCAGGGTCATAAGCGTAAATTTCCTTACCGTGAGAAGCAGTGATAATCTCTCCGGGTGGTGAATACCCCAATACACTCAGGTGAGCAATAACACTTTCTAAATCACTCACCTCTAAACACAAACTCATCTTACTTTTAGCTGAATGTTCAAATTCCGAAAAATGAGTTTGTTTTGGTTGAAAAATACCTAATTTTAAACTAGGAAGTCGGAACTCAGCATAAATATTTGGGATGTAGGTAGTTGGTTCTATACTGAGAAATTGGGTATAGAAACCAACCAAGTTTTCTAGATCAAAAGTTGCCAGAGCAATGAATGCATCAGTGTATTGAAAAGTCATCGTATTTTAAACTCGTTCATTGCTATCCCTTGTTTTTATAAACGTTTATTCTCTCAAAACCAGTGTAGACATTGAACCGTTCCCCTCGCAAAAATCCAATTAGAGTAATCCCAAATTCTTTTGCTACAGACACTGCTAAACTACTAGGGGCTGAAACAGAACAAACAATGGGAACACCAGCCGCTGTAGACTTTTGCAAAATCTCAAAGCTAGAGCGTCCGCTTACCATGACGATATGATCGCTTAAGGGTAACTGCTCACTCAGCAATGCTGAACCTATTAATTTATCCAAAGCATTGTGACGCCCCACGTCTTCATGCAAATTCAGCAGCTGTCCTTGGGCATCAAACAAAGCCGCAGCGTGCAAACCTCCTGTAGCCTTAAATATACCTTGAGCCGCCCGCAGCTTATCTGGTAAATCATAAATCATCTCAGCAGTTACAATGGGTTGTGGAAGAATAACCGGACAACCTCGTAAACGCAAAGCCTCTAGACTTGCCTTACCACAAACTCCACAGGCACTTGTTGTATAAAAATGTCTTTCCAAAGGCTGTAAATCTGGATTCAAACCCTCTCCAAGGGTAACATTCACAATGTTGTAGCGTTGCTCAATATCTACAGATTTATCCACGCAGTAACTCATGCGTTGGATATCTTCTTTACAACTAATAACCCCCTCACTGTAAAGAAAACCAGCAGCCAGTTCAAAATCTGCCCCTGGTGTTCGCATGGTAATAGCGATTGTTTTTTCAGGAGAGACTAGGCGAATTTCCAAGGGTTCTTCTGTGGTTAGTTGGTCTTGTCGAGGGCGTACTTGACCTTTTTCTACTACCCAGACAGTAGCTTTGCTTTTACTACCAGTTTGCGTTTTCATGCTTCCATCTCTCCATCTGTACACAAGTTCCCACAAACTCACTGACCGAATTTTAGATTTTGAATTTTGGATTTAAAGGTTCAACATCCAAAATTTAAAAAGGTGACTCGTCTGGCGAAGTTTCCAACGGCGCACTTAACCCGCGCATGGAACTTCTCTGGGAATTTCTTCATAGAAGAAATCTAAAATCCGGCATGTCTGACTCACTAATCAACCTTTTCCAAACGCACCACAGCATTATAATCTGGCACTCCTTCACGCGATCGCTTACTTTTATCCAGCAACACATTCCCCTCTGGCCAATGTACCTGCAAATTTCCTGGTTTAATGGGTGCTGTGTAAACTTTTCCTTTTAAATTACCAAGCTCGTTTGTCAGAATAACTACATCACCATCATTCAATCCAAAGTGTTTGGCATCTACCTCATTGATAAAAACCGCCTCGCGTACTGCCCCTGTAATCGCATCCTTACGCTCTTGTACCATAGAATTAAACTGCTTACCTCGACGCGTAGCTACTAGGAAGCTACCTTCTGGTAATTCTCGCTCTCCACGAGACACCACCGCAAAATGAGCTTTACCATCAGCAGTTGGAAAATTCCAGCCAAAGCACAAATGTGAACCACTATACTGAAACTGGTCGCCTGCTTCCTTGAGGTGTTGAATTCCAGCGTATTGCAGGACAACTTGGGCAATTTCTTGACGCATACCAGCAGTATCAACAAAAGCTAACTTGTCTGCCAACTCAGGACGCACCCGCCTTGCCAATTCCATAAACACTTCCCACTCTGGACGCGCCTCCCCAATACGGGGACCAGGAATTTCTGGGCTGAAAATGACTCGGCGTTCAGTGCTAGTTTCTGTGACTCCCCCTGGTATTTCGTAGCGAGTTGTTGCAGGTAACAGCACCACAGTATCTGTTGGTTCCACAAGCATTTGGCTAGAAAGAACAATATCCATGTGTACTCGCATCGGTACTCGCTTCAAGGCATCTTCTACATAATCAGGTTCTGGCAAAACCTCCAAGAAATTCCCACCTACAGAGAACAATACGTCTAACTGTCCCTCAGATGCTGCATGAATCATTTCTGGAGCAATCAAACCTTTTGTGACTGGCACATCAAAGCCCCAAAGCTTACTCAACTGAGCAGCATTTTCTGGGATAATAGGCTTACCACCAGGAAAGACTGTCGCGTAACATCCCATCTCTGCACCACCTTGTACCCCAGAGTGACCGCGAATGGGCATCAAACCGCAACCTTCCCGACCAACAAAACCTTTGGTAAGAGCCAAGTTAATAATAGCTCGCACGTTGTCTTCGCCACACTCATGCTGGGTAATACCCATGCTCCAGACAAAGACAGCTTTATTTGCTTCTCCAACCATTTTGGCAAAAGCATACATTTCATCGCGCTTCGCTCCTGAAAGCTGCTCTAACTTTTCCCAAGATTGAGTTTCAAGGAAAGCTTTAAGCTCATCAAATCCAGCAGTGTAGCGGTTGATAAACGACTCGTCTACCCAGCCGTTGGCAATCATATGCTTGATTGTACCATTCAAAAATGCCATGTCCCCGCCCATGTTTACCAAAAAGAAATCTTCAGCAAACTTAGTACCAAACAAAGCACTTTCTGGAATTGAGGGAACCCAGTATCGCTCCATCCCTGGCTCGCGGTAGGTATTAATCACGACTATTCTTGTACCTGCCTTCTTGGCATTGTGCAGATACTTAACGGTGACAGGTTGATTATTGGCGACGTTTGAACCAATGAAAACTAATAAATCTGTGCCAATCCAGTCTTTGTAAGAGCAGGTGGTTGCAGCTGCACCGATTGCACCTTTTAAACCTGCGGTACTAGGAGAATGACAGATACGGGCGGCGTTGTCAATATTGTTGGTTCCCATCGCCCGCACAGCTTTTTGAGTGGCGTAGTATGTTTCGTTGACAGTGCCTCTGCTGGTAATATAAAAGCTTAAGCGGTCTGGTGTTGTGGCGCGAATGCGACTGGCGATCGCTTCCAATGCCTCATCCCAGTTGACTCGGCGAAAGCCTTTTTCCCCACTCTGGCGGATCATTGGGTAAGGAAGCCGTCCCAACTCGCGTAGTTCAGCACTCTTTTTTGTCTGCAACGCAGAGACATCCGCCAAAATTGCAGGGTCAAAAGCTGGCATTGTGTTCATCTGCAAAAGCCGCAATCGGACATTGCAGACATGAATTCCATCTACTGTCCAATCTTTCATCCCGGTTGTCCCCAAAGCGCAACCATCACAAACACCCTTATTCAGGATGTTCCACGCATAAGGCAACTTGTGACGAGATAGCCAAATGGCACGAAAAACTTCCCAGTAGTTATTTGGATATTGCTCGCCAATACCAAAGGGCTTCCAACTTGCCCAATGTGAGGGTGTCCAATGCTTTTTGGGTTTAGGCAACATAATGAAGGAGCGCAGAAACTATTAGCTGATACCAAGTTGCGGCTCAATAACCTCACCTTATCCCCCTCTCCTTACTAAGGAGAGGGGTGCCCGTCAGGGCGGGAGTGAGGTGAGACCAGCGCTGCGGGAGGGTTTCCCTCCGGAGCCACTTCTGTGCGGGGGTTCCCCCCGTTGAAGAATGTGGCGTCAGGCGACTGGCGAACCCAGAGGGTGTAAGTCATGAATGCAACGCGCGTATGAGTATGTACTCGTTGACGCACTTACTATTATATGTCTGTCTTGTCAAGACCGATTATCAGAAGCTTGAGGAAGTACGAGCAACTAAAGCAAATATTCAACCAAGTTTTGACTTTATTCTTGATTTGTGACCAATACCTCTGAACCCACATCTAAACCAAACTCAAGTGGAATGGGTGAATCTGGTTCCTGCTGGCTGCGATTGATTTGAAAAGAAAGCGATCGCACCTGCTTAAGATCCAATTGAAAGCTATCTACAAGTCTCCCACGAATTTTTGGTTGAAACTCACTCAAAGCCAACTTCACTTTTGTCCAGTCTGTCCCAACAACAAACTCTTGCTCAAATGTGAGAGTTCCAGCGTCCTGCTGAGTTTGCTCGTCTTTGAGTGTTAGCGTGTAAACGACTCTGGCTTCTTTAGATTTAGCGTAGAATTCTATGTACTTGTATTGGCTCAAATCTTGGGATAAAGGTGTTTCTACAAACGCAAACCCGACAAGTCCCCCGTTACCCTCAATAGCAGCCAGTGTACCCTGAAATTGTAATTCGTTTTCAGCTTTGAGCAATGTTGCAACACTAGCACCAACTTGCGGTCTTTCAGTTTTATCAGTCTTGATCGACCAATCTGCCTCAACAGTTGAGAGCGTCACTCTGGGGTCTTCAAAATGATTAACTTCTGCGCTTGCCAAAGAAGAGTTCATTAGACAAAGAAGAATAGAGGCTACAACTAACTTTTTTTTCATGTGAAGAATTATACAATATTGCTACCACTTGTTCATAACATGGCGGCAAACCGTCTTGCCAAATCCCCAATGTCGTCCAAGCGAGCGATAAGCCGGAGGACTTCGGACGTTCGGTGAAGCTCAAAGGTACAGTGATGTATCTTCTCTTATCCGACCTCTTCAGAAATATATGGCATCTCACCAGTCGTCTCAATCGTAAGATTTTAGCTCATACCGTCTGTTTTTTGGCTTAATCGCCACAATTGTAACCCTCTTCAGTTCGACGAACTTGTTAGGGAACATTAAGTCGCACATCGCGTCAATTATAGATATAACTATAACCATTAGGCTATACTGACGGCTTTCATCCCTTGTTTAAGGCACGAAAACGCAACTACGTAGCAGTCTCTCAAAGGTTTTCAGCCAGCCATTCTTATAAATCAGCGTTTAGAACTAATCTCTATATGAAAAATAAATTAAGCGGATTAATAAGTACCTTTGTCTTAATCACAACAGTATCTATTCCTCAGATTACCTTTGCTGGCGATCGTCAACCGCAAACAAGCCCACAATTATCTGATAAAACTCTTACTATCCTTGAAAAGAATGGTCTAAATGACGACCAACGGCAGAAGATAACAGAGGAGATACAAGCATCTTGGCATGAGTTATGTCTTGATGATGGGCAAATCCCAAGATCTTCAGACAAGGATGACTTCTGCAATTCTATGCCCCAACGAGTTTTAAAAGTTCATCATAGTTTTCATTCAAAAGGTAACATCACCACAAAGATGATAAAATCGCACCCTGTCCGCATCATAAAATCGAAAAGCGGCAAGCTCATAGTAGTGATATACAACTACAAAATAAATTTACCGAATTTACAGGGCAATGAAATTCTCAAGTCTGTGGAGAAAGAAATTCCAAAGGTCATCCAGAAAGCAGTTCTGGTCATCGAGAAAGAAATTCCAAAGGTCATCGAGAAAGAAATTCCAAAGGTCATCCGTAAGATATAAGATAATTTTAATTTTGTCAATTAGAAATTATGCTGAAATTTTGGAAAAAGCGGAGGTATTAAGTTAACTCTTGTACTGGACTTATAGGTCAAGAATGAATGATGCGTATCCAGATTACGCGATCGCCTACTCAAAAATTGTGTTCTAACCCCGCTTTTTAGCCTTAATTTGAGTATTATTGCTTATTGACAAAGGGTATCCGACCTTAACCTCTCACGAATGGGTCAAAAGTGGTTGGTGAAGGGGGTAAGCATAGCTACTCACAAACTTTTTGATAATGATAATCAAGTGAAGATTAGCCCAGAACATATGCTTCTGTAACTTTTGATTATGGTTTCAACCTAAGTGTATTTTCCCTACCTTGTATAGGTTTGAGGTTTGTTTTGTCCTCAAAAATGTTTAAGTCCCGGTAGTAGCAACAAGGGACATGAAAGTATCCCAAGCCTTAGTATCTTCAGTAGTCACAGTTGCATAACTAATATTGCGTCGCAGCACTATTGTCCTGGCTTATAGCCTGGGCTTCCTTATACAACGGTTCAGCTTCTTGATAGCGCTCTTGGGAGGTGTAGAGATCTGCTAAGTTGTTTAAGTAAGTGACAAGGTCGGGATGTTTTTCTCCTTGTATCTTTCTTGTTAGTTCCACGGCGTCATTATACAATGGTTCAGCATCTAGATAGCGCTTTTGTAAGAAGTAAACCTTGCCTAAGTTGTTCAAGTAAGTGGCAAGGTCGGGATGTTCTTCTCCTTGTATCTTTCTTGTTAGTTCTACGGCAAGCATATAGCGTTGTTCAGCATCTTGATAGCGCTCTTGGGCGGTGTAGAGATTTCCTAAGTTGTTCAAGTAAGTGGCAAGGTCGGGATGTTCTTCTCCTAGCACCTCTGCTGTTATAGCTAGGGCTTCCTCATACAATGGTTCAGCATCTTGATAGCGCTTTTGGAAGTAGTAGATATTTCCTAAGTTGTTCAGGCAAATGGCATAGTAGGGATGTTTTTTTTCTAAACTGCATCTTACTACTAATACACATTGCTCACCCCAAGGTTGAGCAAGTGCATACAATCCCTGTCCCGAATAAAATCTACCCAAGCCAACAAAAGCCCAAATTAAATTTTCATCACTGACTGCATCAGTCAGATTTTGTGCCACTTCCGTTAAATGTGGAATAGCATCTTTGACTGATTCAATATCACGACGGATTGGCAAATCGGGGATTTTTTGAGCAATCGCGATAAAAATTTCTGCAAAAGCGCGTTTCAATTCATCGGCTTGTTTAGATGCTGCTTGTTTGACTTTTAAAAACTCCCGAATTAAGGGATGAATTTTGTAACCACTATCTCGTTCTGCTAGCCGTTGAATCAAATGAAGCTTGTAAAGTTGCTTTTTCGCCTCCTTCACATCTGCTTCTACCCAATTAAGAGACTTACTCGTGAACTCCACCCATTCCCAAAGTATGACATCTGGTGCAAATAAGCTTAATAATTCACCGACATATTGTGTTTTTTGATTGAGTTCTCGCCAGCTTAATTCAAATGCTGCTTTTACCCCACGCTTGGCTGTCATTTCTGTATCTTGCAATTGCTCCTCTTCTGGGTTAATTGCTTCATCTCGCAATTGTTGAGCCTTCAAGTGGTGTAACATTTCTGCTAGAGATAAATCGGGATCTTCTACCAAATACCGCCCCACTAACTCCAAACCCAGAGGTAAATAACCCAGCCACGCACACAAACTTTCTGCTACTCTTGATTCTTGTTTTACTCGTTGGTCTTGTTCGCCCAACACCTTTGTTAAAAATATTAAAGCATCCTCTGCTGAGAGCACATCTAGCGATATTTCCACAAAGTTGGTGTCTATCCGTCGCAGGCGCGTTGTCATCAAAATTCGGAAGCGGTTAGATTTTGGCAGTAGCTTGCGACAACTTTTCCAAGAAGTGACATCATCCAGTACAATCAACACTAGACCTTCGGTCGGTCGCCAGTTCTGCCAGAACCACTCTACTTGTTGTTCAGGATTAAGTTTTCGTCCCCCCAACTCCTGCGGTACTTCCAAATTCATGTTGAACAGGGCAAACTGCAAAATCTCTGCTGCTAAATCTGATTCTCTGGCATTTAACCAGCAAATTCCACCAGGGTAATCCGCTTCATGTTGTCGTACATATTGGGTTGCGAGTTCGGTTTTGCCAACACCACCCATACCAGAAACAGCAGAAATTGTCACTACGCTTGGTTGCTGCAACTTTTCTCGTAGTAGGCAAAGTTCATGCTGTCTGCCTACAAAATTGGCAGAACCTTGTAACACAACATTATTTGGGGGATTTAACTTTGTCCGTTCCCATTCGGACGACTGCAGTCAAATATTAAAAGTACTACCTCTTTGATCAATGGTTTGGTTTTGAGCTGCATTAATAGCTTTTTCGATGTTTTGGATAAATGTTGAAGGGTATGATTGTTGAGATTTTTCTACAGATGCTTTTATCTGTCTCAAAATTTCAGCCAAGTTTGATGGTGGATTAGTTTCTGCTGCTGTTGCCAATTCCTGTGCAGCTTGAGCCACTTCAGGATTAGCCTTAGCCGCAGATTCTACTTCTAGTACAGCTTTGCCATAATCGATTGGTTGAGAAGGTGCTTTCTCAATACCAACTACTGTATGGGGAGAGTGTTTTTCAAGGGTGACGAGAAATTGACCAGCTTTATTCCATATAGTTTCCCCTACCTTTTCACCCGTTTTTTCCACAGCCTTAGTCGCAATCAAAGTCCCAATAGCGATCGCACCAGCAGTTAATGGCTCCATATGCTACCTCGTAAGCACGGCATCCTATTTATTTCTTACCACATAATTTTTGTTGTCAATTCCGCAATCGAAATAAAAACTTATAGTTTAAGTTTCAGATCTTGATGCGCCAGTCAACATAAGGGCATTTTGATGGAAAACACAGAAAAAGCGGGTTATTTTTGACAAGCTTTCAATCTACAACATCAACTCGCTTTAACGCAGCCGTCAATTCTGTCATAAACTCAACAAAGACGCGAACTTTAGCCGAGAGATAACGTTTTTGCGGATACAACACTGCGATCGGTAATCCAAGTTGGGTCGTGTAGGATTGGAGAATCGGTTCGAGGTCTCCACGTGCGATCGCTTTGGCTGCAATAAATTTGGGAAATTGAACCACACCGGCTCCTTGAATCACCGCCTCTAAAATGACTTCTGAATTATCGAATCGCAGATAACTGTCAACGCAAAGGTCAATCAATTTTCCATCTTGTTCAAACTTCCAGTTAGATTCTCGCCTAGTCTGTGGATAGATAAAGTTGACACAGCGATGCTGCAGGTGCGACTGTCGCCATCAACTGGCGTGATTGGGTTTACTAGGTCGCTTGCGAACGCACTAGGACAACACATGTATTACTCAGGTATTATTGTGTCCTGAAAATCCACACCACTAACGTTGGCTCCCCTGAGTTTCGCTCCCTCAAGCTTAGCTCCTCTAAGATTAGCTCCTGCTAAGTTCGCTCCTTGGAGGTTAGTCCATCTCAAGTCAGCTTTACTCAAATCAGCTTCACTCAAATTAGCTCGTAATAAGTATGCACCACTCAGGTGAGCTTGCCTGAGATTAGCTTTGTACAAGTCAGCTTTGTAAAGATAAGCCCCGATCACTTCTGCCTCGTACAGGTTTGCCTTACTTAAGTCAGCCGCAATTAAGTTCGCTGCGATTAAGTTTGCAAAACAGAGGTTAGCACGAATTAGCTTTGCATAACCCAAATCGGCATCTCTCAAGTTAGCGCCTTTCAACTCAGTCCCAATCAAGTTAGCCTCACACAGGAAAGCGCCTTTGAGATTCGCCTCAGTCAAATCAGCTCCAATCAGATTGGCATGACTTAAATCAGCTTGTGTCAGTGTAGCAGCGCTTAAGTTAGCAACACTGAAGTTAGCAGCGCTTAAATTAGCTTTGATGAGGTTGGCTGTGTAGAGGTTAGCGCCATTGAGTTCAGCATCTCTAAGATCTGGTTCAATTTGGGGATTTTTCCTTCTCCACTCATTCCATGCCAGCGCACCTATTTCTAATAAAGCTAGATGCTGAAGATTTGCCATTTTCTACTCCTGACGCCCACTCAAAGGATTTACTCGACCAGTTACATTTTCAATCGCCGTTAATGCTCCTTGAGCACCTGCAAGAATATCTCGTTCTTGTCCACCCAAGTAAAGCCGTCCAAAGCTCCCTACAGGTTGAACTGCTAGTATATTAATCGCCGCCGCTTTCTCTGCTTCATTTGCAGCCAGTGCAGCATAAGCAGCAGGCTCAACTTCTAATACATACAGCGTTTCCCCTGCTAGCAGCATTTGTCCCCGGTTCGTGCGATTGAGAAGCTGTGCTTGGTAAGCATCAATGTTACGAATAATCTGGTTAGAAACAACACGCGGTTTGAGACATTCGTGTTTTTTGACTCCCAGTGTCGCCAAAATGGCTTGACCAGCAGCTCGCGTTTCCCCTTGGGAGCTAGAATGAATTTCTAATAGACCATACAATCGTTCGACCACAAGTGCTCCTGGACGGACAGAAGCTGCTTTCAATGCTACATCAGTAATCCGATTAATTTCGATACCAGGAGAGATTTCAATCCATAGCGATGAATCTCCTGGTAATGGCAAGAAACCTTGAGCTACTGTTCCCATATATGCTGCATGTTGAGGTTGCAGGCTGTCGAGAAATACGAAACTGCGTAGTTCTATTCCCAAGGTTGTGCTCCAGTCATAAGGGGAAAGGTTATCTGTTGCAATATGTTAAGTGCAACCAACCTTAAACTACCATAGGGTGGGTACTAGAATTGCTGGGTTACGAAGTTTGTTTTTCAGTATCCTTTTCCCCTACACCGCTACACCCCTAGTTCTGGTCATTCGCGCTTGTTGTTGAGCCGCGCTCTTTTTCAAACCCAAAGAACGTAGAATTTGGACAGCAGCCATTTCACCTGTTCTACAACCACCTTCCATATAACCTTGGAATTTTTGGGAGCAATGTTCGCCAGCAAAAAACAGATTGCCGACATTTTCTTGTTCAGATCCTGCAATTGTTGTCCACTGTCCTATAAGATAGCAAGCATAGGAGGCTCTTGTATAAGGTTCTGTGGGCCAATACGCACGAATAGCTTCACCCTTGCGGACACTAGGAATTCCTGGGAATATCTTTTCTAGTTGTGTTAGCAGTTTTTGAGCTTGAGATTCAGCGGAACCTTGTCCTAGAAGTAAACTGCTTTGACCGCCAGTAAAATTGGTGAGTAGACCATTTGAACCTGGTTGATAGCGAGAAGCTTCCCAGATGCTTTGAAAGTCAAGATCACTAGAGACAAATGCAGTTGAGTTATAGCGTGTGCGCCAGATGCGTTCTTGATAAGCGGTAATTAACTTGGCATTGTTACCATAACCTAATTGCGCGATCGCCTTCTTTTTTACTGCTGGCAAATCTACATTTAACGAGACTTGACGCAAAGTACTAAAAGGTAACGCCAGCAAAACTCGCTCATATGTTCGTTCAAAAGAGCGGTTACCAGAACGTAAACTGACTCGGTAACTACCATCGCTTCGAGTTGCGATCGCTTCTAATTCCGTCCCTGTTTCGATAGAATTGGTTAAAATTCGTGCTAACAAACGAGGGATCTGGTCATTTCCACCAACAATCTGATAACGTTCATCACTTTCAGCACTAATCTGAAAGCTCTTCGGATCTGTGCCAATAAAAAGCAGCATATTCAAACTAGACTGCTCTCTAGCTTCTCGACCGTATAAACCAGTGTAAGCAACTTGTATTCTCTGACTCAGAAGCGGGTGAACTTGTGCTTCCTCTAAGTACTGAGTGATAGAGGTATTATCTAACTTACTAGCAACCTGATTGTGTGTACGATAAGTGACAGGTATCTTGCCGATAGCGGCTAAATCTCGCTTGATCTTCTGCACCAATGGAGTGAACCACTGTAAGATTTCTTTTTCTGATATCTTACGCCCCTGAAAATACAATGTTCCTTGTATCAAGTCCTTATCAGCAGCAGACAAATCTGCTATTTGCAAACCTAATTCCTGCGCTAAAGAGCGTAAGCTAGTATGGTTTGTGTCAATAAATTCTCCACCTAAGTCTACAGGTATAGAAGTCCCTAAAGCATTTTGTAGCGTATATATTCGACCGCCAATACGATTTCTTGCCTCAACAATATCTACAGGAACCCCTGCTTGAGAAAGGCGATAAGCAGCGACGAGTCCAGCAATTCCAGCACCTACTACCAAGACTTTAGGAATTGTGGCATATGCAACCGAGTCACCTCCATCATCCCACGTCACTGCACTGATGGCACTTGCTAATCCCAAACCTCCATATATTAAGCGACGACGAGTGGTTTTTTGGTGGAAAATCTCAACTATTTCGTCTGTAGGAATTCCTGTTTCTAGAGACACCTGAGTGATTTTGTAAGCTCGCCGTAATAATGCCATCAACGCCGATCTCGTCATTGCATTTGCCTTTATTGTTTATTGTTATTCCAAGACAAATCACATCAGCTAGCTGATTAGCTGCCCTCATGAGTGTAACACTGTTCCTTTTGGTAAACGCAAAAATACTAGCTCCTTTCTGTGTTCTCTGCAGCTGGTTTAGCTAGAGCGATTCCTCTAAACCTGAAAAAGAAAACTGACACGTACAAAGCGTACATGTCAGTAGATTGGGTGCAAATTTTTCCAGTGACAATTGAAACGACCAAAATCGGAGTGTCAATATTAGCCCTAGGGATATCTGAAGATCTATTTATGATGACAAAATCAAGAAAAAAACCAGAAGTTTAGCTTCTGGTCACATATAACTAAGAGATAATTTTGTCAAGATTGACTAAGTATGAATTAATTCTCGTCTCGACCGTGAACTTCAGCAGGTGGACTGGTTGCT
Source organism: Brasilonema sennae CENA114 (assembly GCF_006968745.1). Classification (NCBI taxonomy): domain Bacteria; kingdom Bacillati; phylum Cyanobacteriota; class Cyanophyceae; order Nostocales; family Scytonemataceae; genus Brasilonema; species Brasilonema sennae. Next base: position 5,801,900 of record NZ_CP030118.1, read on the forward strand.
TCAACAGCGGTAAATGGTTCTAGAATTTTGTAAGTGTGGGATGCTCCTTTTGGCACTACCCAGGAATTTCCAGGCTCCAATGAAACAACTTGACCTTCAATATGCAACTCGGCACGACCACTGATGACATAACCAACAGTTTCATATTCCCGTGTTGCGGGTTCTTTGGATTCATCAGGTTGTTCGTTTTCCCAAAGACGCATTGATACAGATTTACCAGAGGCGAGATATTTTTGACCTTGTTGACCTTTGGGAGAATGGGCGGAGTCTACTTTTTTAACGCTTGTGTCAGACATATTTGTTTCCTTAATTGGGTTTATGAAAAATGAACCGCGTAGACGCGGAGCGGCTTCCCGCAGGGTAGGGCGCTAAGGACGCTAAGGAAGAAAAGGAAGAGGAGAGTGAGTGCTAAACTTTGATGCTTTTGCCTGTGCGGGCGGCTTCGTAAATAAGCTGCATAAGTTTAACGTCTTGTAAGCCTTCTTCGCCCGGTGTTTTGGGTTGTTTGTTTTGTATGATGGACTCGGATAAGTGATCTATCTCTAGGGCGAACTGATTCTTGTCTTCAATTTTTTGCTCTTGGTTACCGTTTTTGCTTTTTAGAATCAAGCGATGTTTGTAGTAGTCTGTGGCTGGATCTAATTCCAAGACGGCGTCAGACCCGAAAACTTGTATGCGTTTGGTATTGGAGTAGCCGTAGCTGGAGCTACAGTTAGCAAGAACGCCGCTAGGAAAACGTAGCACGAAGTTGACATTTTCCTCGACTTCCCGAAAGCGGGGGTCGTTAGGGGTGCTGTATATCATGGCACTAATTGCTACGGGTTCCTCGCCTGTGATGTACCGTGCTGCTTGTAAGCTGTAGATACCGATGTCGTAAAGGGAACCGCCGCCAGCTAATTTTTTTTGCGCGCGCCACCTATCTTGAGGTTCTTTGGGGTTGAGGTTTCGTCCGTGATCTGAGGTGATTAACTTGAGCTTGCCAAGTTTGCCACTTTGAGCAAGTTGAATGGTGGCGAGGTTGTATGGTTCGTATTGGGCGCGGTAAGCAATCATCAATTTGCGGTTTGCTTTTTTTGCCGCTTCAATCATTGCTTGGCATTCAGCTACAGTAATCGCCATCGGCTTTTCACACATAATGTGTTTGCCTGCTTGCACTCCACGAATACTGTATTCCGCATGTAACGCGTTAGGTAGAATGATATAAATAATATCTACTTCTGGGTTATTGCGGATAGAGTCATAGTTCTGGTAATTGTAAATATTTTTAGGATTGACGCTGTATTGCTGGGCATACTTCTCGGCTTTGGCGCGATCGCCACTCACCAACGCCACCAACTTCGACTTCTTACACTCCGCAAACGAAGGCATTATCTGTTTGGTGGCAAACTCACCCAAACCAACAATTGCCCATCCGAGCTTTTTTTCTGGAGGTAAAGATGGTTCATTGGATGGTGCTGGTGCTGCTTGGGCTAGGGTAGGCGCGGGTTTGATAATGTTTCCGACTGCCCCAACAACACTCAGTCCCATGAACCCAAAACCTGCCTTATATAAAAGAGCACGCCGAGATAGTTCTTTTTTTACAGAGTCAAACATAGTTAGTTATTAGTCGTTAATCATTGGTCATTTGCAGCAAAGGACAAATGACCAATGCCATTATGGTTTCAATACAACTTTGATGCAGTTGTCTTTTTTATCCTTGAAAATTTCGTAACCGTGGGGCGCTTGTTCCAGAGGTAAGGTATGGGTAATAATAAATGATGGGTCAATCTCCCCATTCTGGATGTGCTCAAGTAAAGGACGTAAATACTTATGGACGTGAGTTTGTCCCGTCTTGATGGTCAAACCTTTGTTCACAACAGCACCCATCGGCACTTTGTCCACAAAGCCTCCGTAAACACCCGGAATTGATACATGACCGCCTTTACGACAAGAAACAAGCACTTGACGCAAGGCTGTAGGTCTGTCTGTTTCTAGACGCACTGCTTGCTTTGCTTTGTCGTATAACGCCATAAAGTCTGTGCCGTGCGCTTCCATTCCTACTGCATCCATCACAGCATCAGGACCACGACCGCCTGTCATTTCTTTAAGGGCTTCGCCAACATCCACTTCTTCATAGTTAAGAACTTCTGCTTTGCCGTATTCTTTCGCCATTTGCAGGCGTTCGGGGACACGGTCAATGGCGATCACACGCTCTGCACCCAGCAAATAAGCGCTTCTGATGGCGAACTGCCCAACTGGTCCACAACCCCAGATAGCAACGACATCACCAGGTTGGATGTTGCAGTTTTCCGCTGCCATGTAACCAGTCGGAAAAATATCTGTCAAAAATAGTACCTGTTCATCCGTTAAACCATCAGGTATTTTGAACAAGCCTACATCGGCAAAGGGAACTCTGGCGTATTCTGCTTGACCGCCAGCGTAACCACCCAACATATGGGAGTAACCAAATAGACCTGATGGTGAATAACCCATCAACTTTTCAGCTATCCAAGCGTTGGGGTTAGAGTTGTCACACAGCGACCAGTAATCATGTTTGCAAAAATAGCAGTTACCACAGGCTATTGTGAAGGGAACGACAACGCGATCGCCCACTTTAATATTTTTTACTGCACTACCAACTTCAACGACTTCCCCCATGAATTCATGACCGAGGATATCCCCCTTTTCCATTGTGGGGATGTAGCCGTTGTAAAGATGCAAATCAGAGCCGCAAATTGCCGTGGAGGTAATTTTGACAATAGCATCTCGTGGGTTAATGATTTTGGGGTCTGGTACCGTTTCGACTCGCACATCGTTGGCACCATGCCAGCAAACTGCTTTCATACTCTTTAGTCCTTAATGATTACTCATTCGTCATTATGGTGTAGGGACTTACCGTACCCTACACCATAAACTCTACTTATCTCACTCTGGCAGGCTCTTGATAGTATCCTTCTCGTGTTCCAGTTACTGGTTCAACAGTATTTTCAACTTTTCTTTCAGTTGACCTCAAAAATTCTTTTGTAGCGCGAGGAGTTTCTTCATCAAGATTGAGTTTTTCACGGACATTATCAGCAATTTCTTTTAGGGGGTTTTGACCGCTATTTTGAGATAGCTTATTGCCTTTGCTGAAATTGTCCTCATCGGGTGTTGCGTTGTAATGAGTAGCTTCTGGAGTTTTTACGGCATCACCCACTTTGTTGACTTTTTCGCGCACATTATCAGCAGTTTCTTTTAAGTTCTGTTTTGCTTGGTCAACTACGTTGTTGTCGTTGTGATTTATTCTGCCAGCGCCTTCAGGTGTTCCTTTGTAATAAACACCTTCTGGACTGGTTACCGTTTCATTAGCTTGGGCTTGTAATGCGCCATAGCCAAAAGCTTGCGTCACAAAAAATGTTAATCCAACTAGAAAAACTGTCAAAATCTTACGTAAGCGAGCCATAAAAATCCTCTGTTGTTTTTAATTTGCAGTACCTGAAGCTTGTCGCATAAATTTATGCATTCAAAGTCATTCGTCGTTAGTCAAAATTATTTAACTAACAACTTCATTTCTCGCCTGTTGCTTGTCCATCAGTAGTGGCAACTTCGCCTGCTTCCATTAACATCTTGAAACGGCGCAAATCATCACCGATTTGCTGTTCTGGTTCTTCACCAAAGAGTTTGGCAAAAGCAGATGCTAAAGCACCACCAGGGGGGTTATATTCAACAACGACTTTAACCTCAGTTCCACGGTTACCAGGCGCTTTTTTGAAGCGGACAAAACCAGAGTTGTCAATATCTGCACCTTCCACTGAAGCCCAAGAGATAAATTCGTTTTCCCGGTCTTCAATAATATCTGCATCCCATTCCACACTTGCATCTAAAGGCGCAGTTGCGATCCAGTGAGAACGCTTATTATCGTACACCTTCACAGACTTGAGATGCTTCATAAAATTGGGCAGATTCTCAAAGTTATGCCAAAAGTGGTAAAGCTCGTCTGCTGGCTTATCAATCGTTACCGTTCTTTCTACTTTTATCACTTGAGTGACGCTACCGGTGATTGCTTGCTGTGCTTGCTTAATTGTGCTTTGTTTAGTTGCACCCTGATAAATTAGTCCGCCACCTGCCAAAGCCGTCAACACCCCTCTGAGGGAGCGTTGGCTTAAGCCCATTAACACCATTGCACCACCGCCAATTAAAGAAGCCCAACGCTCAGTTTCACTGGCTTCTGTCTGAGCTTGACTCGATTTATTTTCCGATATTGATGCCATGTTCTTCGCTCTCCCTCTACTCTTAAAAAACGAACCACCAAGGCGAGGACAGTGGGCGGTGAGACCAGTGTTGCAGGAGGGTTTCCCTCCGTAGGCATCGATCTGGCGTTAGCGCAGCCAGACCGTTCGACCTCAAGCCGTGCCCGATAGGCGAAGCCGTGGCGTTAGCCATAGGGCTCAGGTCTTCCCCGATAGCCGTAAGGCGTGGCGTTAGCCATAGGGGTCTGCCGACTTGTAGACGCCCGCAGGGGCTTGCCAAAGGGTGGCGACTGCCCCTCGCAAAGTCTTTTCCTGATATTCTTTTGCTTCTTTACGCCCACGTGGTTCGTTCCACAAATACCTTACATTGACACAGCAGCCCCTGTAGTCGGTTTAGCAGGCTTAACGTCTGCACCCACCCGAGTGCGATACAGATCTACGAGTCGCTGCTCGTGTGTCAACAGGTCTTTGTGAATTTGTGTGAACATTGCAGTTGATACTGGGTCGGTTGTTGCTGGTATCAAGTTGCCAATATCGCCAATACCCGTTTGCACATCGCCCAAGGCAGAACGCAACTGGTAAATATCGTCACTTCCTGTAAGAGCGGTTTTGACCTTTGCGTACTGGTTCGCAATATTTGCGGCTATTGAAGGTTTTTCGCCTAGTTGATTTAGACGCGCTTCCAAAAATTCGATGTGGCGCTGTTTATTGCTAATCATCTCCTGAAACAGAGATTTTATTTGTTGATCAGATTCTTTCTCAGAGTACTTCTCCAACGCTTCCTGGGAATAACGTTCACCAGAAAGAGCTGTATTCAAAGCCTTAACAACCTCACCCTTGGTAGAACCACCCCAAGCATTAGCCAATTTCCACCATTCGGCTTTTGGATCTCTCTCATCTGGTAAAGCGGCTTCTTTACCACCATAACCCAAACGACTCAATAAAGCTGTGGTGAAAATTGGTAAATCTCCGGGTTGACGTGAAGTAATCAAATTTCCGTCAACTACTAAAGGCTCATCTACATAGTTAGCACCAGCATTAATTATGTCTTTGCGAATTGCTAAGAAACCAGTGGCTTGTTTTCCTTTGAGCAAGTCGCCTTCAATTAGAAGTTGTGGCCCGTGGCAAACTGCAGCTACCAATTTTCCTTGCTGCATTGCTTCTTGCACAAATCTGACTGTATTGGGGTTGATCCGCATTTTGTCGGGAGCCACACCACCGGGAATGACTACAGCATCAAATTCAGAAGCTATTGCTTCAGTTGTAGTCCCATCGGCTTGCTTAGAAACTTTGCCTTGTTTCCCTTTATAAGTTTCGTTTATACGAGAACCAAGAACAACGACTTCCATTCCCGCTTGCTTTAATGCATTGTAAGGCACTTGAAATTCTGCGTCTTCTACATCATTTTCGATGAGGATAGCAACTTTTTTCTTTCCAGTAGTATAGTTGACCATTGATTTTCCTTAATTCCTCGACTAAATGAACATTCAGTGCTTCAAGTATCATTCCTTAACTTTTTTTGTGAGTTGTAATCCGTCAGTCAGGATTTAGGACTTAATGACTTGCACTCTTTGATGCAGTGACTTCACTCGTTGGTGATACTGGGAAGAGTTAGACGTAATTATCTGAGAAATTAGCTTGAAATCATTCAAATTTAGCAGATGTTACAATATCTCGAAACACACAAAAAATAGCAACTCTACATGTAGAATCACTCAATAAATTTCTCAATTTATTTGTGATTTTAGAAAACAGTCAGGAGCTATGATTTTGAGTTCAATATGCTCAAAGCTTAAAGTCATAGTTCCTAACTACCTTATCACTCGACCATGAATTCATGTACTTACTTATTTTATGACATCTTAAAAACTTTTCTTCGTCGTTCTTTAGGGATATATTTTTTATTTTTTAAGTGAGATACAGATGTTGCTTTTGAACTAGCACTCTTCACAAAATTTCAAAAAAAATAGTTATGAGTTGTAAGTAGGTAAGAATTATCAGAAAAAATAATTTCTAATTTTCACCTCTTTAAACTCATAACTCTCCATGAAGTGGCTATAACGTGAATTGATACATATAAGACTATGCATCAATAAGTTCCTTCTCTTCATTCTTAAGGAAGAGATTGTTTTATTTCAAAAGTCATACTTCTTTAGGAAGACTACCCTTTGAAGATAAAGCGTTATCTTGAGGATGCAGCAAGGACTAGGATTATGGCAGAAAAAGAAGATTTAGCAAGGCAAAATAGTTATAACGAACTTGAAACAAATGATTTGCCAGAAGAAATTAGCGAATCTTACGGCACTGGTGTTAAGACAGAACCGGGGTATAATATTGGCGATCATAAACTGCAGACCCAAATCAAAAGAAATTCTGATGCCAATCCAGAACTAACAGCAGGGGATGTGGATGCAGCTTGGGAAACAGCAGCAGATGAAGGTGATGAAGCTGTAGGTGGTACCGCTCCTACTCCTGATCAAGATATTGTAGATGAACTCGGTGCTGCTGTTGGAATGGAAATGGACGACAAAGCCTTTTTACGCACAACAGAAATTTTAGATCAGCGTGATGATAACCGTTGGGAATTAGATCCAAAGTCATCGCAAGATTATCAAGACAGAAGAGACTGAATAACAAAGGGATGAGAGAGTCAGGGAGTCAGGGCTTCCTTCCCTTTCTCCTTTGCTAAACATTAATTGCTCTTTGCACGCAGTTTTGAGCGTGGAATTCTTGTGAAACATCTCCAGCATAGGGTATTGCTTTACCACTGTAACGTTGAACTGAATTGACTACGTGCTCAATTGGATCATTAAATAGTTAATTTACAACAAGTAATGCTCCTTATTTGGTAAATTTGTGGGCGTGCGCCCAAGGCGTGCGCCCTATGCCCCAACCAAACTCCGTTTGCTTGCCCTAAATCTCCGATTTGGGGAGAGGGGTTTTGGAAAAACCCCTCTAGGCAAAGAAGGGCGATCGCTTCTTCAATACCACTGACAGAGCATATAATAATTGCTATTTTGTCTTTAGAAATGTCTTCCATATTTTAACCTGCTGAAAATTCCGTCAACAACTCGGATTCTAGAATAAACAAGCCTTTTGATGGATGTTTTATGTTTTCATTTTTGGGTGTCTTCTGAAAAATCATCATAAAAAATGTAGAATTTTTCTAAAATCCCACTCTATTGTTTGTTTTCTTATTCTTCTGTTTGATTTCGATACATCTGCCTTGAGTGGGGTTAAATACTCAATAGACGTTTGATACCCTTGATAGTGTTGGTAATTTATGGCAATCGGAGTTTTTTATGACATCTACTCAAACGGGTGATCCAACTATTCGTGAATATGTTACAGCTTGGCAAGGGTTGGACGTAGATGAACAACTAGCTTTATTTTGGTTCGTTTACAAAGAAATGGGTGGTTCTATCACACCTGCTGCGCCTGGAGCAAGTACTGTTTCTCCAGAAATTGCTGACGGTTTGTTCAATCAAGTTAAAGAATTCTCCCACGAAGAACAGTTGCAATTTCAGCGTGATTTGATTAACAAAGCAGATACTGATTATACCCGGATGTACGGCTCCTTAAGCGATACAACCAAACTACTGTTTTGGTATCGCTTATCCCAAGGTATGGATCAAATTATTATCATTCCTATGCCTCCAGACTATAAGCTTTCCGAGGAAGCTCAACAACTGCTCAGCAAAATTATCCAAGTAGATTATGAGCAGCAAATCACTCTTTTCCGCGATTACGTTTCACCAATGGGTGCTGAAGCCAAACCAGGTGCACAAATCTAAAATTCTGAAAATATCAGATGACATAATTTTTGCTAAGTAGCAGACAAAAAATCATAGATGAGCACAGAGTTAATAGATTGTATTATTTACATCTGTGTTTATCTATGTTTACTAATTGGATATTTGCATTTTTCTCGGCTGTCTTCAGATACTATTAAAAATAGTATTGTCACAGGTAAATTGCACTTTCAGATGAAAGTTTGTGATTAAGTATTAAATATATAGATAAGTGTAAGTTAAAAAGTAGAATAATTGTAAAGCAAATTAGCTTTTAGCTATATTGATTGTGTAGTTTTTGGAAGGAATATAAGGAAGAATTTTTATGTTTAAAGAAGAGATATCTGTTAGACAAAATACTATCAAAAGAAAGCACCTTATTCAGAGCCTACTTACTGGTTTAATAATTGGTACAATTGCTGGTACGCCTGTGGGCTGGACTGCTCATCAATACTACTATCAGCAACGTCTAGCTCAAACTTTACTTTGTCGTGAACAGAATAAAAACAAACCACTTACAGTTGTTGATTCTATGTGTGGTCGAGAATTTTAATATATTTTAGACAAAAATCTGAATTTGAGGGCTACTTAGAACAGCAGATATACGCAGATGAATCCAGATTAACAGAGAAAAGGAGCGCACCGTTCAAAAAACGGTGTGCTCTGCGCCATCGCTCCTTGCTATGAAAAACTTTGGTTAAAGAGAGTGATTTCACTAAAGCTGAATCAACTTTGTAAAATCACTCCTCTTGTTAGCAATGTTTTAAGGATGAGTGTCAGTGTATGTGTGGATCACAACCACCGTCTTTGTTAGTATCCAGCTTACCCACAGACAATATGTTGCCTCATCCCTAACTTTTGCTCGAACCTTTCACACAGCCGTATTTTTAAGCATGACTTCCATACTCATAAGCACCCATATCAGTGCCAGCACCTTGAGGTCGTTGTACACTATCCAAGTCATGTTGATCATACTGACCAATTGCTGACGATCCAGATGCGAGGTGAAAGTCATTGCCTACTTGGGTTGACAAATCCTACTGACTAAACCTTGATGTTGTTGGTCTCCTTCATGTTGTCAATTCCAGTTCCACCTTCATACAGCTTGTCAAACTTGTTTGAGAACGAGTTACTATCCAAAGTCACATTGCCTGCATCTTCAATCAACCCATTCCGGTAGCTACTATTAGTAAACTTATTGTTGCGTACCACAATGTCGGTTGGTTTATAGCCGCCACTGACATAACCGCTGCCATCAATGTTAAGGGCTTGGACATTATTATCAACGGTATTGTTGAAAATTTCAACGTTACGAACGTTACTAGTCACGGCAATGCCGTTACCAGGATTCATACCTTCTTTTCCATTTCCAGAAACAATATTGTCGTAAACTCGGATGTTAGAGACATCCCCTTGTTCAGGCACTTCATCTGCAACAACAATTCCATCAGCAACGTTTCCAGTGACTACATTCTTGTAGACATCGATGTTAAATGAAGCAGAACGATTACCCTCTATGTAAAGAGCAGGACCACCTTGATAGCCTCCATATGTGCCAGAAAGCGAGGCTTGACCACTTATATTGTTGTCATGAACAGAGCCATTGCGAGAACCTGTTTTGACGTCAATACCTTCGCGTTTGCCATCTTTAACGGTATTATTAGCCACCTCAAACCCATCGACACCCCAAATGCTCAGGGACTCTTGTGTACCAGTTGGGTCAGATACAGAATTGTCGCCTGTGCCACCTGGCCATTTCTCATTGCTTTTTTCGACAATGTTGTTGAGCACCTTGATATTTTTACTAGTAACCTCAGCTTCTCCACCCTGGAAGTACTGGTCAGGCATGACGATGATGCCTGAAGAGCCAGAATTGTAGGTATGGTTGTTTTGAACAGTCATATTGTTGGCATCACGTAAAGCGATTCCACCCCAGGCACTATTCTGAATATTGAAGCCATCAATGGTCCAGTAGCCTTTGCCAGCTGACTGAATAAGTCCTTCTCCGAAGGCTCCATTATTAGGATCAGGGTCATTTATTGTGACATTACCATTGGCTTTAAGTGTGATATTACCAGACTCACTGTTACCAGATTTACCAAGGGTAATTTGCTCATTGTATGTACCTGGTTGAACCAGAATAGTGTCACCAGCCTTGACAACAGAGTTCTCCCCAACCGCATAATTAACAGTTTTCCAAGGTTTATCACTTGTACCTGGATTGCTATCATTACCATCCGGTGAAACGTAGTACATACCAGAGTTATTTGCTGTTGGCGTTGAAGAAGAGGGGGATGCAGGTGTCGTTGCAGAATTAGGGGATGGAGATGTGCCACTAGAACTGTTAAAGTCCTGAGTGAGCTGGTCTGGATTAGAGTCACCGACGAGGGTGTCTTGTCCTCCAGTCAGAGGATCTCCATTGCTACCACCAGAAAGATTGTTGTTGCCATTGTTGACGAGGCTCGGATCATAACTAGAGAGAGCAGGCAGAGTACTGCTTGCATTATTGCCATTAATCTGAGTACCATTCCCACCAGAGCCGTTGTTAGTCCAAGAATCGATGGTATCTTGTACACCTTTGCAAATTCCAGTACCTTCTCCATTCAGATTAAGAGTGGAATTTTGACCATTGCTGGGATTAGGGATGACATCGGGAATTTGTTGACCCGAGACATTGCTTTGAAGCGCCTGAGATTGAGAATCTGTATTGTTCATTATTTTGCCTCCATCAAGTTCTTCGTTAACGTCTTAACTGCAGATGACCCGAAGAAAGGCAGAACCCTGAATTTTAGAGCAATTGATTTAAGCCCTAAAAGCTCGCAAAAATTACGTGCTCACTGGAGCAACGCACGTTCAACCCAAATCTTCAACAACAGAAATAAGGCTTCTGTTTTTGAAGCTTTTTCAAAGTTAGGTAATTATGCAACAAGAATTGGGTAAATGCTTCACTCATTTCGGGCTTAGCCATTGTTTGGTGAATTTATTGAGAGATTTGGCCTAAGCACCCTTGAAGTTGGGATGAATTTTTTTCCTTTGTACATTATATCAGGACTTATGCAACGGTCAAGCACTTAAGTGATTTTTCTGCCAACTGCATCTAACTGGACTTTAGACTAATAATTTGATAAATTCTCACCAATCCTAGTCTATGTAGGGTTTTTGAGGTTCGCTTCCAACAAACCGCGAAAATTTGAGCTATTTGTCCAAAACTCTTTGTATGTAAACAGCTTGGCGTTTATATAGAAATTAATCTAAAGTCCAACATCTAAATTTTGGGCTTGCTTTTTTTGCGGGATGAATTAGGCAGCGATTAAAGACATAGGTAGCCGAATTTTTACACGTTTACATCCAAGTCCGGCTACATATTCAGAACTTACACACTGTAAAATAAAATCAAGTTTTGAGATTGCGGCAGATTGCGGGATCGCTGCACTCGCTGCGGATGTGAAGTTTGTCGTCAGGAGAGGATTCCCCCGACGAGCTTCACGGAATTGCGTTACGGTGCGTAAGTCCTAGTATTTCACCTGATACTGGTCAATTTACACTTTATGAAGATGGGTACGTGCAAGATCTGAGCCTAAGACTTGCGGCTTCGCAGCCAGCAAAAGATGAAAAAAACACCTTTTTCACGCCCTTCGGGTTCGCCAGTCGCCTCTGTCGGGAAACCCTCTCCGAAGTTGCCACAACGCGGGGAACCCGCGCAAGGCACTTCTCTCTGCAGCGCTGGTCTCACCAGATACCTCTGTCGGGAGACCCTCATCAAGTACTGGCTCACGCCACATGCCTCAACGCGGGGAACCCGCGCACGGCAGTGGCTCCCTTACACCCCTACACCCTTACACCCCTACACCCCTGTGTTTTTTGAGAGATTAATTATTACTAAGATACTTTCTCCCTTGCTCCCTGTTCGCTTCCCCTCCGCTTCTTCTTTGACTCTTTAGTGGAATTAATTGACTGCATCTTTTACCTTGCGCTTTTTCAAAAAATTAGACATAAATGGTCTCTCAAAAACTAAGTAAAATAAGTAACCAATGAGTAAAGACAGTGGTAAAGCCACCAGATAAAATATTGTGATAAATTCAGTTGGCGGCATGTGAAGATTAAGAAGGAAATTACCCACCACTGTTACTACGACTCCGTGAGTGAGATATAAACTGTAAGAAAATGTTGAGAGTGCAATTGCCCAACGACTCTCAAATAACCGCAGAACGAGAGGTGTATTTTTGCCTTTTATAACTGAGTTGCTACAGTAAACTAGTAGACAAGCTGTTGCCAAACCACAAAAACTATCACTAATCCAAGCATTAAATCCCAGTTGTTGCGATCCGGTTATCATGGCAACAACTCCCAGTTGTTGCGCTCCGGCTATCAGGGCAAGAACAATGAATACAATCGCAAGCACGTTCCAAGGCAACGAGTTTCTGATCGCAATTAACTTTGGTTTTTCAGAAAAGATAATATCTGCTGCTGCCATACCCAAAGCAAATAAGCCGAGAAACCAAGGATGAGCTGCTTCCAAAAATCCATTCAAAAGATACAATGGTGCTACGCTAATTAAAAAAGCACTGATCACAGCGGAAAATAAGCCGAAACGCCGCCATATAGGTAACAATAATAGTGGGAATAAAAAGTATATTTGCCACTCAGTTGCAACAGTCCACATAGGTGAATTAATAGAACCCAGTGTGTCAAGAGTGAAATTGTGAATGAGTAGCAAGTGTGTAATTACGTCAAGAGGGGAAAAGAAAGCATGAAATTCTCCATATTCCGGAGATTCATGCCACTTGAAATTAAAAAAGTGAATAAATCCTAATATGATGACTGCTGTTAGCAAACTAAAAAAGAGAGCAGCATAGTAAGGAGGTAAGATTCTACGGGATCGCCGTTGGATATAATCCCAGAAACCTCCAGGAAGATAACCCTTTTGCGAACGGGCTACTGGCAGCATCAAAACAAAGCCCGAAAGCACAATGAAAATCGCTACAGCAAAATTTCCATATTTAACACTTCTGCCTATAATTTGCAAAAATACAGGTACTTGTTCTCCCATATATCTCTGTATGTGGACAAGAACCACATACAGAGATGCCAATCCACGTAAACCGTCTAAAAAATGAAGACGCAATCTCTGTTCGGTAGATTTCCCAGATTTTAATACTTCCATGAGCAAGAACCAATTTCTGAATTTCTCAATTTAATTAATATTTCTTAAACAATCTAATGGTCAATCTACTCAGCTGTTGATTGACAAAAGACGTATTTACAACAGTAAGAAAATCTTTGAGAATTAAGTATAAAGATCTAAACAAGAATCGCGATTTTTTTTAAATCTTTATTTCATCTCTTTTGAGTGTATATCAAGTCATTCAATACTTAGACAAGATACGTTTTTTTACAAATGATAGTATAAGTAATAATTTGGAGAATTTTGCAGTTTTTTCACGACTGACATAATATACATCTAATTTTCCACTTATCTACAGCTACCTCTGTGTATGTAAACAAAGTTGCTAGTAGACCTCTCCAAAAATCTATTTTTAGTGCAAGCGCCGTCAAGGTTTCATAGCTATTTTTGGAGAGGTCTAGTTATCAAACAACACTTCAGTATAAATCTTCCCAATTTTAAGTATATTTAAGAACTTAATAAAATATTGTACTTAAAATATATTTTCTACAGTCACTAGCAACTTACCTTATGTATAGAAATTTGTTTTGAGAAGAACGCACACTGTTGCCGGTTGAGCAATTGCTTTCAAAGCAAATTTGCTTCAAAATCGGTTTTGTTGCTTATATTTGTACAAGTCCTAAGTAGACAATCTATGACTTTGATTCTCACCAACGATGACGGGATCGACGCTCCTGGTATTCAAGCGCTCCTGAAAGCTGTAAATGGTAAAGAAGTTATAATAGCCGCTCCCAGAGATCATCTTTCTGGTTGTGGACATCAAGTCACCACGACTCAACCAATTCATGTCCATCGTCGCTCTGAAAACGAGTATGCTATTGCAGGAACTCCGGCTGATTGCACCAGAATTGCCGTAACACATATTTGCAAAAATGTCCAATTTGTATTATCCGGAATCAATGCTGGAGGCAATATGGGCGTGGATGCCTACATTTCCGGGACTGTCGCCGCTGTCAGGGAAGCAGCTATGCATGGCATTCCTGGTATTGCAATTTCTCGCTATCTTAAAAAGAAGCTGAAGGTTGATTGGGATGTGGTAGCACGTTGGACGAGTTCTGTTTTAGCTGACTTACTCAATCGTCCCCTAGAACCGGGAACTTTTTGGAACGTAAATTTACCTCATCTGCTTCCAGGAGAACCAGATCCAGAAGTTGTGTTTTGCCAACCCTGTACCAAACCATTACCCATCAACTACCGGATTGAGGGCAATGATTTTTATTACGAGGGTGAATATGGTAAGCGCGATCGCACTCCTGGTAGTGATGTTGATGTGTGTTTTTCAGGCAAAATAGCTATAACCAAATTGAGGGTTTAATAACTTCCTTAAAAAGCTCCCACTCGACCAACGATCATGAAAAATGTCTTCACAATCAGTAATAAGTCGTACATTGGATACCATTTCTTTTGATACTGCAAATCTAAGTCCACAATTTGCTCAAAATCTTTTATCTGAGAACGACCGTTAACTTGCCATTCGCCTGTCAAACCTGGTTTAACATTTAGGCGTTGCCAGTGACGTTGATTATACTGAGACACTTCATCCTTCGTTGGTGGACGTGTCCCTACTAAACTCATTTCGCCTACTAAAACGTTCCAAAACTGTGGGAGTTCATCTAGACTTGTACTTCTTAAAAAGCGACCTATTCTTGTGACTCGGAAGTCATTTTTATTTTTAAAAATTAATCCATCAGCTTCATTATGCACCAAAGATTTTAACTTCTCAGCATTTGAAACCATAGAGCGGAATTTCCGGATACGGAATGAGCCTCCGTATAGTCCGTAACGTTCTTGTGTGAAGAAAATTGAACCAGGACTATCGATTCTAATTGCTATTGCTATTGGTACAAACAAAATCGATAAAATTAGTAGTCCTACTAAGCTCCCCACAATATCTAAAAATCGTTTTAACTTAGAATTAACTGACGGGTGAACTGTTAGTTGCGGGGATTTCCAAGTATCGACCGTTGCACCATCAACAGCTTTTGTGCAGGATATCTGATACATTCTGATGCCAATTATATTTAGCGAAAAAAATATGGCTATTTAGCGTAATTAGAATATAAACCTAGCTCACCAGAACCAAACGAAGTTTAACCGTAGATTCACTGAATCTTCATCAAGATTCTTGGGATCATGATTTTTTATAAATTTTAGTTAAAGCAAAATAAACATATCTTATGTAAGATGAAAAGTCGTTAAAAATGTAGATATTTCATATATATGTCTTAAAATTTGCTACCCAGCAAGTGCGTTCACTAAGTTTTACAAAACTCAGATAAACTACATCCTCCTAAAGAGTCGATTTTATGAAACTTATTGCAAAAATATAAAATATGCGGTGTTTCACTTCGTGAAACATCTGGCGAGATTCTTTTACTTTCAAGAAACACGCTTAACGCTTAACAGGGAAATCGTGTTTGTTTCATTCGTTGCGGGCGTGTAATCGCGCCCCTTAGGCGCTGACATCTTGGGTAATTCTCAACAAAACCTAAAAAACCAGGTTTGTGAACTCAAAATTAAGGTTTATACGAGTAGGTATTCTCAAGAAACCCGGTTTTTC
The DNA here is from genome assembly GCF_006968745.1 of Brasilonema sennae CENA114. Taxonomy (NCBI): domain Bacteria; kingdom Bacillati; phylum Cyanobacteriota; class Cyanophyceae; order Nostocales; family Scytonemataceae; genus Brasilonema; species Brasilonema sennae. The sequence goes on from NZ_CP030118.1 coordinate 5,817,644, forward strand.
AATCAGGTGCAAGATCTCAGCGCCTAACTCGCTGCGATTGCGCAAAGCAAGAGACGCGCTCTTGGCGTATCACTTCCGCAATATATGAAAAAAACACGATTTTCCTGTTAAGCGTTAAGCGTTAAGCGCAACAAGTCTAATGCAATAATTCTTCTATCTGATGCTGACTCCATAAAGTTTTATACATTCCAGGCTGCTCCAAAAGTTCTGCGTGCGTACCCTTTTGAACAATTTTCCCCTTGTCCATGACGAAAATGCGGTCAGCACTAGCAGCGGCAGAAAGCTGATGAGTGATGAAAATGACTGTTTTTCGTTGCGTACCACCAGAAAGATTTTTCAAGATGGCTGTCGCAGTTTGATTATCCACACTGGAAAGAGCATCATCTAAAATTAACACTGGGGCATTAACTAGCATTGCCCTAGCCAAAGCAGTACGTTGGCGTTGACCACCAGAAAGAGTAATGCCACGTTCCCCAACTATAGTTTCATATTGTTGCGGAAAATTAATGATTTCTGGGTGAATTTGCGCCATCTTGGCTGTGTTTTCGACTTGTTCTTGTTCGCTCACAGGATCGCCGTAGCGAATATTATTTTTAATTGTTGTACTGAAGAGAAAGCTATCTTGAGGGACATAGGCGATAGCACTTCTTAAATCAGCCAAGGCAATTTTGGTAATGTCCACTCCATCCAAAAACAACTGTCCCGGCTCAATATCCAACAATCTTGGCACAGCATTTGCCAAAGTTGATTTCCCCGAACCAATAGCGCCTACAATTGCTACAGTCTCACTAGGAGCTATCGTGAAATTAACGTCACAGAGTGCGGAAGTCGTGGAACCAGGGTAAGTGTAACTCAGGTTTGTTGCTGTGAGTTTTCCTTTGACTTGGTATAGTGGTAACTCAATCGTATCTTGTGTATCTTTTATTTTGGGTGTGACAGTCAAAATTGTCTCAATGCGGTCAATACTCACCTCACCTCGTTGGTAAGCGGTGATAGTGAATCCTAACAAAGCCGTCGGGAAGACAAGACGCTCTACGTACAAAAGTAGTGCGATAAAATCACCAGGAGGCAGGCTTCCATTGGCAATCCTTGTGGAGCCTAACCAGATAATGATGAAAGAACTCACCGTAGCTAGTCCACCAATCAGTGGAAACAGCGTGTTTCGACTTTTTGCCAATTTGAGATTAGCCTCCAGCAGATCCCGATTTCGATTGGCAAAGGCACGACGCTCGTTTTCTTCCTGAGAGTAAATTTTTATTAAGGCCATGCCACTGATATCCTCTTGAATCAGTGCACTGATGTCAGAGATCCTCTCCTGTACAGCCGACTGTTGTGTGCGTAAGCGATCACTAAACAAATATACTAAGAAAAACATGAAAGGATAGACTGCTAGTGAGGCTAATGTCAGATCTACACTCAGACCCAGCATCACTGGTAAGGTGAAAACGTAGGCAAATAAAGTATTTACCAAACTCAGGACTGCAAAACCCAACAGCCGCCGGATATTGTCCACATCGCTTGTCGCCCGACTAATCAAATCGCCTGCGCTATTGATGGCAAAATACGACGGTTCCATTTTTAATAAGTGTTCAAAAATCCGTTGTTTCAGGTCAAATTCCACCTGACGCCCGACGCCAAACAGCCAAATCCGAGAGGCGATCCGGATGAACCACATGGCTGAAGCGAATAATACAATTTGTATAACAAGATATTTGATTTGATTAAAGCTGAATTCTACTGAGAGTCGGTCAACAGCAGAGCGAATCAACAGAGGGATATAAACACCCAAACCATTCACAATCAACAAGGCAATAATGCCAAATGTTGCGTCCCGCCAATGAGGGCGTAGGTATGCAAGAAGCTTAGATAGTCGTCGTGAATTTGCCATTCAAGGAATTACGCAACATCTTCATTTTACTTTAAAGTCCCAGTAGTTTCTGGCACATTCATCTTTAGTAAGAAGAACACCAAACTAGGGGCTTCGGTGCAATCTGTCGCATGTGGCGTGCACAAGCGCTTTGTAGGGGAGCAGAAGCACCCGACGACGAGCACGCTACGCTTGAGGGCAGGGAGAAAAGGAGAATCTAATTCACGTGGATCAGTTTTCTCCCTGCTCCCTGCTCCCTGCCCCCTACTCCCTGCGTCTTTGGTCATTAACGTTGCATTTTTTTGCGCCAATGAGCGTAAACTTTGTCTAGCCCAAAAGAATAAGGTCAGCCAAGAGACTGACCTTATGAGTACTCATGTTCTCAATCTACACCTAACGAGCACGTAGGAAAGTGTATATCTGATTCAGATAACTTTCCCAGACTCGCGTTGTTAATTGCAGTGTTTCCGCATTGGGTACAAAATCTTCTAACCTCAACCCCCTTGTTCTAATAGCTTGTGGAGTTTGCAACAGATATGGTGTTGTTCTGATGTCAGACATTCTTGAGGCATAGGTAATACCATCGCTGGTTACGGTAGTATCTTGTCCTAATGCGACAAGTGTCTCAGATGTTGGTGTTCCTGGTACCATAGACGAAGCTAGCCGCACATTTTGGATAATTTCCTGATTGGCTAAGTATGGTTGCCCCAGCATTGCGACTGGTGAGCGAACTAGGAAGTAAGCGACAGCTGGGGTACTTGCTAACAACAAAATTGTCAGCGCCCAGCCGAGTAAGTATCCTCCTGGTTTGTCCAGTGTGCCTCCGCTTTTCATCCTCTGTGCTGCAAAAATCATCAGCAAGATAGATGCTCCCAGAGGTTTAAGTGGAAACGACACTACCCCCCACAATGAAGCAACAGCCGGTTCATTAGGGTTAATGAACGACAGCAGTAGAACAAGCAACAGAATGACTAAAATTAGTCTCCCGACAAAAGTCCCTGAGGGATAAAATCTCTGGAACAAGCTGTATATGATAGTGCCAACAAGTAACCACAGTAATACCCGACTTAACAGTACAAACATAAATTGATTAACTCTCAAATCCTTTTTTGCGGTCGGTTTTATAGGTTTTGGGCAGTGGGGTTATTGTACCGTCAAATTGTAATCGTACTGTTATCTGACTTCAAATACCTCACAACGCCACTCCCCTCAACGGAGGGGAACCTCCGCACGGGGGTGGCTCCCCTCACACCACGAGAACCATCGTAGTGATTTTAGAGCAATTTTTTACAACTGCGTCTACTATCAGTAATTTTCCAGATTAGTAACCTACCTCCTGTAAATTAAATTAATTTTAGTAATCAAATCAATCAAGTCAAAAGGAAAAACTATGTCGCCTGGAAAACCTACTATTTTGGTGACCGGGGGTGCTGGATATATCGGCTCCCATACAGTGCTTGCTCTTAAGCAAGCAGGTTTTGACGTGATAATACTCGATAATCTCGTTTACGGACACCGGGATTTGGTTGAAAAAGTTTTACAGGTAGAACTTGTAGTGGGAGATACTGGCGATCGCCCCCTGTTGGATGATTTGTTCAATACACGAGCGATCGCCGCCGTGATGCACTTTTCGGCTTATGCCTATGTAGGAGAATCCGTAACCGATCCTGCAAAGTATTACCGTAACAACGTTCTCGGCACCCTAACTCTGTTAGAAGCCATGCTCGCAGCGTCTGTTAAGAAATTTGTATTTTCTTCTACTTGTGCAACATACGGGGTACCTGAAGTTATACCAATCCCGGAAGACCATCCCCAGAATCCAATTAACCCTTATGGTGCTACCAAGCTGATGGTAGAACGGATTCTCTCTGATTTTGATGTTGCTTATGATTTTAAGTCGGTGCGGTTCCGCTATTTTAACGCCGCTGGTGCCGCTCCCAATGGCTTATTAGGAGAAGACCATAACCCAGAAACCCATTTGATCCCCCTTGTCTTGCAAACTGCCTTGGGTAAGCGCGAGTCTATCTCGGTTTTCGGCACTGATTATCCCACGCCAGATGGAACGTGCATTCGAGATTATATTCATGTCAGCGACTTAGCAGACGCCCACGTTTTGGGATTGGAATATTTATTGAAAGGCGGCGATAGCGAAGTTTTTAATTTAGGAAATGGTAGCGGCTTCTCAGTTAAAGAAGTTATTGAAGCTGCAAAGCAAGTGACACAAAAAGATATCAAAGTCGTGCAGTGCGATCGCCGTCCCGGTGATCCACCCGCACTCATTGGCACTAGCGAGAAAGCCCGAAAAATCCTAGGCTGGCATCCACAATACTCTTCTATTGAAGATATTATCACTCACGCTTGGCAGTGGCACCAGAATCGGCATAAGTAGAGTGCGGAAGATTAGGAGGATGAGGAGGGATAAGATCAGAACGCCTGCGGCGACCCCCTTAAAAAGGGGGTAAATGGGTAAAATAGACCTGATCCCCCTCATCCTCCTCATCAGCCCTCCCTTTTTTTCACCATGCGTAGTACCCCGAAGAAGACACCAACTGCTAAAAGAAGTGAAAGGGCGATCGCCCAAAATGGCACTCCCTGAGTTCGCTCTTCGGTGACACTTTGATTGACATTCTGCACAGTTTGTGATTCTTGTACATTATTATTTGTTGCTGAACCAACTGCCACGGTAACTGGAAACTTTAGCTCAAATGGCTGGAAACTCTTTCCATCTTTAGGTTTACCACTCAGTTGTAGCTGATACGCTCCAGCTCTCGGAAAAGTTATTTCCGTACCAGGTATGCCTTGAAACCGTTCTACCGAAACAGCTTGTAAGGACGGTTCAATGAGTGGTGGTTCACTAGGTGAGTGAGGTTCAGCGTAAACAGCTAATTGACAATTACACTCGGCTAAAGGGATAACTTTTCCACCTTTGCGAGTCAGAGCAAACCAGGTTTTTGCTGGCTCTCCGGCGCGGGGGTTATCATTTGGTTCTACGTGTAAGGTCGCGCCAACATTTCCTTCAGTCTTGACCTTGTGGGCAATGGCTGGGGAACCTATAGTTAAAAATAGAACAAATACAAAGAGTAATAATACTTGTTTTTTTAGACTCCTCTTTGCTGCGCTCAATCCCTGTCGGGGATTGGAGGGATCACATCTTTTCCTAGGACTTTTTTGAGGGAACATAAAATTTCTGTAAAGACAACATTGACCAGAAAAAGCGCCAACGCACCAGCAACACAATCAAGGTGACAATTCCCAGAAGCACTGCCGCTAATTTATTCTCCCAGGTAACTTGAGAAGAACCAAAATAGTGGGAGCCAATTATCACAGCATGAATCGTGCTTAATAGTAAAGCTGGCACGCTTAACAAATGAATTGCTCGCCAGCGCTTGCCTAAAGACTTCTGCAAACGGTCAAAACTGGTCAGGGCAGGGGGAGTCATCAGCGCCAGTGCTACAGCACCCAAAGCCATGCCCACCTGATAATCTGGTAGCAAGAACAAAAAGGCTGCAAAATTCCATTGCAGTGAATGTTCCATCATGTGGACAGTGTGAGCCAAAGACAACACAAAAGCACCGACTCCCAACGCACGACGATAACGCAAAGGTGCTGCCCACAAGTTGCTGATGGGACGAGCAACAAGCGCCAGAATTAAACAAACTAACGCTCCATGTCCGGTGTAATCTACCATTGTGTCGCCAGTCCGCAACAGGGTTAGCACACCAATTGTGAGAGTCACCCAACCACCCAAGCGAAACAATTGACTGCGCCTGTCTTTACTAACTAACGACGTAGACACACCCACACCTAACATTGTAGGCAGAGTTCCGATCCCAAATGCCAGCATTGTTGCTGCACCCATCCACAAATTGCCAGTTTCTGCAGCTTTAATTTGAGCAGTATACAGAAAACCACAAGGCATTAAACCCCAAGTCATACCCAAAAGCGCTGGTGTCCACCATTTGGTTTGGAGAGAAAGCTTAACCATTCCCTGACTGAGGTGGTTGTGTAAACGACTTTGCATAAGAGGGTGCAGCAATGGAATTCGAGGCAGAAAGTCTGGTTTTATTTGTCCAATACCAAACCAAATCAGCAAAATGCCAGTAAGAATCGCCATCCATTGGCGTAATTGGCTACCGATACCTGCCATTTGTCCACTGGCAAGCAATACCGAACCAAGCGCCCCAATCCCCGCACCAACAAGAACATAGCTCAGCATCCGTCCCAAATTTAGGAGAACGTGAAATTGCAATTGCTGTCGCCAATGAGGAGTTTCCTGCTTATGAGACAGGGAAAACGCAACTGCCAAGGGACCACACATGCCAACGCAATGTCCAAAACTTCCTAGGAATCCCAGAGCTAGGATGAGTAATAAATTTATCATTAGTTATTAAAAATTAAAAAAATGACAACTAAAAAATACGACTAAAAAATAAGAAAATTGAAAAGTTTCATGAGGAACTTTACATGAAGTGAGTTCTTCTGTCAAAAGACACGATGTCAAACTTAGTGTTTGCGCTATCCTATCTCAAGAGCGACCAAAAAAGAAAAGGATACAAGCCTTTGGATTCATCCAAGGGGTCTTCAATTTTGAATTTTGAACTTTGAATTTTGAATTTGAGTACTCTCCCCCTAACCTTTTTTATGAGATATATGAAAAAACGGTTTTGGCTGTTGCTTGTGCTACTAGTGACAGTCGTTGTCATAGTAGTTACTAACGTGTTTCTTAAACAGGATCGGGAGTCAGTTGTTTATAGTATTAGAGTTAACAATCCTGTCACTACAAATAAAGATACACAAACACCAACACAAAAAGATACACAGACAGACGATTCTTCAGCGTCTTTGCATCCTCCTATTTCTGATTCCTTACAAGTTTCTAGTGATAAGTTGTTTGCCCATATTCTCAGGTTAAATTTTACACGAAATACACCACCAGAGCGATCGCGCACTCGCGCCTACATCACAGCTGAACTCAAAAGAATGGGCTGGAAACCCAAGTTAGAAAAATTCCCTGATGGTGTCAACATCTTCGCGGAAAAACCAGGAACTGACAAAAATGCAAAAGCAATTTTGGTAGGCGCTCATTACGATACTGTTTATTTCTCTCCTGGGGCTGATGATAACGCTAGTGGTGTTGCTGTGACTCTGGAAATTGCTCGACTTTTTGGTTCGCATCCCACAGCGAGAACGTTGCAACTCGCTTTTTTCGATAAGGAGGAAGCAGGACTTTTAGGAAGTAAAGCTTTTGTGACAAACAAGAAACATCTGGAAAACTTGCAAGGCGTGATTATTATGGATATGGTGGGTTTTGCTTGTCACACTTCTGGCTGTCAGAAATATCCAACAACTTTACCAGTGACGCCACCCAGTGATAAGGGTGATTTTTTAGCAGTGGTAGGCGATACAGAACATTTACCGCTGCTGAATGCTTTTCAAAATTCACAGATGCTTCCTGCAATCTCCTTTAATAAGGGAACTACCGGGGGATCAACTTTACCATCTGTGCTCACACTCCCAATACCTCTCAAAGGCTTGCTGACACCTGATACTCTACGCAGCGACCATGCTCCATTTTGGTATCAAGGAGTAGGGGCAGTTTTGGTTACTGATACGGCAAATTTACGGACTCCTCATTATCACAAATCCAGCGATGTTCCAGCAACTATTGATCGCGAGTTTTTTGCGGGGGCGGCGCAGGTTGTTGTGAATGCGACTAGGGGATTATTGGAAAATGGCAGTTAAGCAGACGAGTTTTTGAGACTCGACGACGAGCAATACGGTTTGGATAACTCAGATCTTGCACCATACTTTTCGTCCGCCAAGAAATAAATTTCTTGGCTCAAAGTCCAAGTCCGTTAAAACGGACTGATACCAATCGGCGTTCTAAAACGTAATTTAGATTTTGGGAGTATCCTTAAAACTGAGGTACTTAAGGCATTTCAGTTTTACGGTTTAGATTACACTTTGGTATGAGTAAGTTTTTCAGTCCGTTTTAACGGACTTGGTTTATTAGCCCAGAACTTAAGTTCTGGGCGTACTCAGCCGGAGGTGCAAGATCTGAGATAAACCTACAGGCGATCGCGCTTGCCTAGATTCCACGTTGGAAGAAAAGAAATTCTAGCTAAGACAGTAATTTCAGCAGTAGACTTTATAGAAGAAAGCCACATTTAGTCATTGCTATGACAACCAAACAAGCAATTTTTGAAGTGATTGAACAACTGCCAGAGCAGCAGCTAGAAGACGTGTTGCGGTATGTTCAACAGCTAGCTGACAGAAATCCTCTGAACCAGAATCCACCGACTTCCAGTAGCGATCCCCTGGCAAACTTTATCGGTGCAGTATCTCACGGCTCGCTAGCAGCCAACTTAGACGATGAACTGTATGGTGAGTAAGCTTTTCATTGATACTTGGGGTTGGCTTACGCTCCACGACAAAAGTGAACGCTATCACCAAGAAGCCACACAAGCTTACCAGCGTGTCATTGCTCAAAAAGGACAAATTTATACAACTGACTACATTCTCGACGAAACATTCACTTTCTTTTTTCGACGACTTCCTGCACCAAAGGCGGACCAATCCATGAAAGCGCTGCTGTCAGCCTTTTTGTCTGATAACTTTTATTTAATCCGTATTACTGAAGAACGCTTTGCTCAAACCCAAGTACTCCGTTCTAAGTTTCTCGATAAGCCCCTAATTTCTTTTACTGATTTGACCTCAATGGTTGTTATGCAAGAATGTAGCATTACAACAATCCTTACCGAAGATGCTCACTTCACTCATGTGGGCATGGGCTTTGAGCTAGTTCCCTAGCCGTACAGAACTTTTTTCCACCTACTTAATCCCATCACACATATGCATATCGCTCTCACTTACATTCGGATTGGTCTGCAAATAATCACGCACCCAATTGCAGCCGCGCACCAGTAAATCCGAAATCGCTGTGTTGTCCGAACTAGCAGAAGCAATTGTTTTGCCGTCGGGACTGAAACTCACGCCCCAAACCGCATCGCTATCATCATTGAGGGTTTTGAGCAATTGTCCTTGCAGGTTCCACAATCGTACTGTCTTGTCTGAACTGGCAGAAGCAATTGTTTTGCCGTCGGGACTGAAACTCACGCCCCAAACCGCATCGCTATGACCGTTGAGGGTTGGCAACTGCCCTTGCAAGTCCGACAAGCTTACGGTCTTGCCCAAACTGACGGAAGCAATCCTCTTGTCATTTGGGCTGAAACTCACGCCCCGAAGCGCATCGCTATGACCATTGAGGGTTGGCAACTGGCCTTGCAGGTTCCACAATCGTACTGTCTTGTCTGAACTGGCAGAAGCAATTGTTTTGCCGTTGGGACTGAAACTGACGCCAATGACCCCATCGCTATGACCATTGAGAGTTTTGAGCAACTGCCCTTGCAGATTCCACAACCGTATCGTCTTGTCCGAACTGGCAGAAGCAATTGTTTTGCCGTCGGGACTGAAACTGACGCCATAGACTCTATCGCTATGACCACTTAAGGTTTTGAGCAATTGCCCTTGCAAATTCCACAACCGTACTGTCTTGTCCGAACTGGCGGAAGCAATTGTCTTTCCGTCGGAACTGAAACTGACGCCAATGACCCCATCGCTATGACCATTGAAGGTTTTGAGCAATTGCCCTTGCAGATTCCACAACCGTACCGTATTGTCCCAACTTGCAGAAGCAATTGTCTTGCCGTCGGGACTGAAACTGACGCCAATGACCTCAGCGCTATGACCATTGAAAGTTTTGAGCAACTGCCCTTGCAGGTTCCACAACCGTACGGTCTTGTCCGAACTGGCGGAAGCAATTGTCTTGCCGTCGGGACTGAAACTGACGCCAATGACCGCACTGCTATGACCGTTGAGGGTTTCGAGCAACTGCCCTTGTAGGTTCCACAACCGTACCGTGTTGTCCCAACTGGTAGAAACAATCGTCTTGCCGTCGGGACTGAAACTAACGGCCCGAACCGTATTGCTATGTTTTTCTAAACGATTGCGCTCCCTGATACCATAGACTGCTTGCCGTAGCGTGGGCACAACTTGTGCCAGAAGTTGGGTTTCGGCTATTCCCCAGGTTGCTTTTTGCAGTTTTGTTCCTGCTCTCAGAGCTTCCAGCAAAGCATCCAACTGTTGGTTGGAATAAAAAAACGCTTCTGAGGATGTTCTGAAAGCTTTGATTTCATTTTGTTGAGCTTGGCGGTATTGAAAGAAAGCCGCAACCCCTAGCCCACTAGCAGCAAGAAAACCAGCCACCGCCACAACCAGAGCATACGTAATATTCCTACGAGCTTTTTTTTGACGTTCAATTTCTTCTTGTTGTCGCCTCAGTTCCTCTTGCTGTTGTCGCTCTTTCTCAGCCTCCTCAGCATCACGAGCTCTAGCACTCTCATCTAAAAACTGCATTGCCTGTTCAAACTGCGGGTTATAACGCCCAGCCCAAGCTTGATTCGGTTTATTGCGTTCTCGCCATTTCAAAGCAATCGTAAGTTCTGGATCACGCCAGAGTCCGGCTTGCTTTTCCTGGTACAGTGCTGAGGTTTCCGCCAAACGGCGATAAATCCGAGCCGACTGCGCTTCTTCTTCCACCCAGTCTTTTAACTTCTGCCAAACCCGCATGAAACTTTCATGGGAAATATCCAGTACAAAATTTTCATTCAATTCCACAGGCACAGGCGGCATGAGAAATGAACAACCAGGAGCGCGGAACTGCTCTACAATATCGATAACTGCTGCTTCGGTTGCTTCCGCAACGGCACAAACTTCACTCAGTTTTGTGGGGCGGCGAATCCCGCGACTATCGGAACCTTTCTCTGTCAGACATTTAAACAGTTTTTCGGCAATTTTTTGGCAGCGTTCATCTGGTAATTGGTTATAAATTTCGTCCGCGTGTTGCGACAGCGCCTTATCCATCCCACCGATCGCCTCATAATGCTGCAGGTCAATTGGTTCTCCAAGTTTGTGGTAATTCCAAGTCCGCATCAGCGCGTGTTGCAAAATCGGCAACTGGTCTGGGTTATCGCCCACATCATTAATCAGCCGATTTACTAACCGTGGTGTGATTTCTTCTTCGCCAACGCCGACGGGACCTGTAATTGCTGCTCGCAGTTGGTCGCGCGTTAAGCGTGGAATCAAGTACTGACTGTCATTCATCTTTTCCGGTAAATCCCGGAATTGCGCACAATCCCCCAAAAAATCCGAGCGCATTGTCAGCACAACATAAATTGGCAACTCCTGCTGTTGATACCGAGTTGCGTTCACAGGTATCACCTCACCCCTGCCCCTCTCCTTAGTAAGGAGAGGGGTGCCCGGAGGGCGGGGTGAGGTTTGTGAATCCAACTTAGTACGAGTTGCTTCCAAAAGCAGCTTGACAAATGCGGCGGCTTCATCCCCAGAATCTTTCCTAGGAGAGTTTTGCTTGAATCGAAACAGTTCCTCAAATTGGTCAACCACAACCAGCAAGTTTTCATCACTCGGTTTTCTCGCCTGCTGGACAACTTCAATTAGTCCTAAAGCACCGCGTCGTAAAACTGTTTCAGTAATAATTGTTTGAATTGGGGCATCTTCTGTCTCTAAACCTAAAACATCTGGATGATTCAGCGCCTGTGCCAAATTCGCGATGGGGTCATTTCCCGGACGCATCAGCGCCACCCGCCAACTTGAGCCAGCCTGTGTCATGAATCCACCCAACAGCGCCGGAAGTAACCCCGCTCTCACCAGCGAAGATTTTCCACTTCCCGATGTCCCGACAACTGCTAAAAACCGATGACGCCGCAGCCTGCGGAGTAACTCATCCGTTTGCCCTTCTCGCCCAAAAAACAAATAGTTTTCATGCGCTTCAAAAGGTCGCAATCCCGGAAAAGGATTCAGGCGAGTTTGGGTTTCCAGCATCACCGTTGCCCTCCCTGGATGAGTTGGGCTACGAATAATTCTAATTCATTGACATTTGTGATTAATTGTGCTTCGCGACTGCGACACCATCGTTGCTTTTGTGGCGTATGCGGTTCACCCATGTAAATTCCTTTGGCTAGCATGGGTTTTGAGCGACCATAACCGTAAATCTTTCGTAAGTCTCCCAGTTTTGTTCGCAGCCACAATTCTTGAATATTACCACAGTAGATAATCACCGCATCACACATCTGTAATTGCTCTTGATGATCTTGACGCACCTGCGCTTCATCTCCTTCAAACAAGGGTAATATGACTTCAAAGCCTTGGTTGTAGAGATAGTCATCTAATGGGGCGATCGCCTCCAAGTCCCGCTGGTCACAAATCAAGTAAACTCGTAATGGTCCATCTTCCGCAATAACCTCTTTTGGTGGCTGCGGCTTAGAATTAAGTTTATCTTTAATAATAGTCTTGAGTTCTTCCAAGCTTGTCTGTAGCAGGTTAGGTTCACTTTGCAGAGATTGAATCAGTTCTTCCTGACGCGGTTCTTGTGGTTGTAATCCCACTGGCATCCAAACTAAACGCAAAAATTCCGGAGACTTTTGACTGTGCTTAACTGCCAGTTCATTTTGTAAAACAACAACTGACTTATCTGCTCCTTCTGGCACCATACCATATTTGGCACCAATCAAATGAATCGAAAGTTTGCTGCGCTGCAAATTTTCACACACAACCTGTTCAAAATCCGGATAGTAAGGAGAGAGAGATTGTTCTGGCAAAACAACATAACCGCGTTGCTGCAACTCTCGCTTAACTTTGTTTCGTTCTTCTATAAGATCAAAAGTTGTTTCTGCTAAATAAATAGTGGTTCCAGTAGATGCAACAGGATTTTGTTCAACAGCACCGTTGTGATCATGACTGGAAAAACTATCTAGCATTTGTTTAATGTCATAAGCCAAATCGTTGATTTTCGTCCAATAATTGCGTTCAGCTTCAACACCAAATATCTTACTATATTCAATTGGACGCCCAGACTGATCCAACTGATAAAACTCATACCCCAAAAGTTCTTGCACTTCCGGGGGATGTTCATTTCGAGCAATTGGGGTTTTGATGACTTTAAAAATCCGTGATTTCTCCGCAAGACGAACGCCACCAGTCATCGCAGCAGCCTCACAAAATTTCTGCAATTCCTTGATACACCACTTTGACTTGACATACCGAGGTGAGAGTACAGAAAGCAGCAACACCACCTTGGGAAATCGTTCTACAATCGTATCGCCAAAGTAATCATTGCCTTGCAGTTTTAAATCTCGCCAAATCTTAGGTTTTTCTCCCCGTAGTTGTGCCAAACGGATTTCCAACGCGCGATGAAAATCCGAAATCCATCCTTCCTGCCCCTCAGTCAGCGGCTGGTTATCAATGTGGGCGTAGCTGATAAAGATGTCATCTTCAAAACCCATCACTTTTTCGACTTATACTGCTTCTCGGCTGCGTGCAATACACGGCTGTAATGAAAGTGCATACAACATCTCTACACTAAACAATGCCCACTTTACAGAAAATAGCTGTAAATTAACAGTACTGCTTTTATTTATCAACACCCGTAGGGTGGGCATTGCCCAAAAGCAAATCAGATGAGTGCTTTAGATATTAGTAGGCAATGCCCACCAAAGCAGAAAATAGCTGTAAATTAACAGTACTGCTTTTATTTATTAACACCCGTAGGGTGGGCATTGCCCAAAAGCAAATCAGATGAGTGCTTTAGATATTTGTAGGCAATGCCCACCAAAGCAGAAAAATGCTGTAAATTAACAGTACTGCTAATAAAATATATAGGAATCCTATTTGATTTTTGAAACACACATAGGTGGGCACTGCCAGTTAGATCCTGCCCACTATATGAGGGTTAATATGGCAGTGCCCACCCTACACTACTACTTTTTCTCCTCTGAAATGTTCTTCTCCGAAGCCTTGTTCTCTGTCGGTGATTGAGGAATGATTTGTTTAATGAACGCCTGCTGAGGATCTTCTTTTTGCTTTTCCTTGTTTTGCACAACTTCGGTAACATAGACATTAACATCACGCTGGAGGATATCTTCAACCTGAGTTGCAAAATTAGAAAAAGCTTCTTGATGAGTGTTGTAATCACTGTAGAGTCCACTCAATTGAGAGAATTGCCAGCCTTGAGTCTTCAGAGACTCCGCCGTATGCCGATAATGCCGCCAGCGTTCCCCATAGTGAAAAAACTCTTCTACAGCGGAACTGATAGCAACGACTCCACTGAGAGCGATCGCACCCCACCGAACAGACGAAGCAACATTTTTGTCGTTAATATTTAAACCCACTAATATAGGAACAATAATACCACCTATGATTGCTGTTAGTCGCAGTCTGTAATACCAGTTACGAGACTGCTTAGCCCGCTGTGACGTCCACGAGACTTGTTCTAGCCAGCGAGAACGCAGAAACTGTTTTTGTAAATCAGACAGTTCTAGTGTTTCGATGAGTTTTTCCAAGCTTTGTTTCGAGACTTTACGGTTTAAATCCTGAGATGACATTTCTCACTCCTGATCAATAAGGCTCTCCTCAATTAATGTATCTGTATCTGGTTGGATAGTAAAATATAGATCATTAAATTCCTTATTTGGTAATAAACCTGTCGGGTCTATAGCTAAACTATCTTTAATACCTTTAACAATATACATATCAATTTCGCCTTTATTTTTGGCATTAACTTTGCCTCTAGATTCAACTAGAAAAAGATCTTTAATTAACTCAAAAGTTGAAAGAGAAATATTAATACTTCCAGTCAGACCAGATGATTCCATTCTAGAAGCGGTGTTAACAGTGTCACCCCAGACATCGTAAGCGAACTTCTTGTGTCCAATCACACCTGCTAATAATGGACCTGAATGAATACCAATACGAATATCCCAATATGGTTGATTTAAAAGCGCTTTTTCTTTTTTACGCCATTCCATAAAAGTGCGAATATTGATAGCAGCTAGCACAGCATCAATTGCATGAGTTTTATTGTGAGTTGGAATTCCCCCAACACACATGTAACTATCACCAATTGTTTTCAATTTTTCTAAGCCATGCGCTTCAGTAAACTGATCAAAACAAGAAAAACAATAATCTAGTTCATCGACCAATTCTTGTGGAGTCAACTGTTCTGATAACTTAGTAAAATTCTTAAAGTCTGTAAACAGAACAGAAGCAGATTCATAGTAGACAGGCTTAACAGCGCCAGTCTGCTTCAGTTCACAGGCAATATCTATTGGTAGTATATTCAAAAGCAATTCATCTGTCTTGCGTTTTTCTTTTTCTAATTCAAGATACAGCCGGTTTAATTCTTCAAAGCGTTCAGCATTACGGATGGCTGCAGATAATTGCACTGCTAGTAAATAGCCAATGCGTAAATCTTCTTGAGTGTAACTTCTTGCTGCTGAGGTGGCAAAGTTGATTGTACCAAGCACGCGATTATCACATTCCAATGGAATGATGATCTGCGATTGGTACTGGCTAAGAAAACCCCTTATAGGTTTTTCATGAATGAGTCGGGCTTGACCTGTTTTCAGACTAATGCCAACGACACCCATTTGTGTTGTATCAGAAAACTTGACTTCGACAGTAGGACCGAACAGCTTTACGATACGCCAATAATCATTAGTATCGCTCAGGCAAACACTACAATGCTCAAAGTCTAACAACCATTTTGCTTGTTTACTAACAACTCGCAAAATCTCATCCAGCTTCAGCGAACGATTGATGGCGATCGCAATTTCATTAACAGCTGCGATCCTACTGGAAAGCGCTTGAGCTTCAGCAAGCAGGCGACGGGAAAGGAACAACAGTTGCTGATAGTCCTGTTGTTCTAGCCGAGTACCAATAGAGACGGGGAGAGAAGAAGTCATAATGTATCAATTTCTAGCGAAATTGAATCCGTGTATTTATTAATACTTGTAAATAAATCTGCTGTGGCGACAATCTCAAATATTTCAGAATTGTCTAAACCTAAGTCATAAAGGTGTTGATAATCTTTACTCGTGAGCGTGTGCGGTTCAGTCGCGGCTTTCAAACCAAAGCTGATCACTGCTTTTTCACGTTCAGGTAGCGGACAGGCTGCAAAATCTGAAACTAGGGTTCTTAAAACTTCTTCGCTCATCCCTAATGATGATAATCCATGCAAATGCACATTCAGTGCATAGGGACTATTATTAAACTGGGAAATAGCAATTCCTAGCATTTCCTTGAGTGTGCGTGGAACATCTCCTTTGAGGATAGTACTGCGAAATTTCTTCCAATTCGCTTCCAATATCTCAGGATTGATTGTCATGGATTTGAATAAATTTGGCACTATGCCAAATCCAAGTTCAACCTGAATTTCTTCATATATTGCTTTGACGTAGGGATCACTGAGTTGGTCGTATTCGATGATGGGAAATTTAGCCATTCTTATCTATCGCTTGAGTGAGGAACTTGTTTTAAGCTATACTTTGCACGCTTCAAAACTGAGTTTTTTTGATTTGGGCAAGAGCAACACTAACTCAAGATACTAACCTTGAGTTCAAAAGCGCAATCTTTGCTCGTGCAAAACATACTTAACTTAAACAGTTTTGTACAACTTAATACAAGGCATATCTTATTCTAGAGTAACAATACTGTAGCGACCACCTCATCAGTAAATAGTATTATTTTTTACTCTATGTTTATAAATGTATCAAGCAAGTATTACCATAGTTGAGGTATAAAAACTACAAATAATTTATCAAAGAGTCTATAATGGGTCTGGATGAGAGTAAGTACAAACTAACTAAAGAAACTTATAGTTTTGAGTACTTTTGAAACAATAATTAATCAAGAAACACCATTAGAATGATGCAGGCAGAATATCAGCAGCGCCGTGAGCAATTGATGTCAAAAATTGGGAATGGAACTGCAATCTTTCGTAGCGCGCCAACAGCGGTGATGCACAATGATGTAGAATACGCTTTTCGCCAAGACAGCGACTTTTATTATCTAACTGGGTTTAACGAACCACAAGCAGTAGCAGTTTTAGCACCATCACACCCAGAACATCGGTTTGTGTTATTTGTCCAACCTAAAGATAGGGAGCGGGAAGTCTGGAGTGGTTATCGCTGTGGGGTCGAAGCCGCAAAACAAGTGTATGGTGCATCCGTTGCTTACCCGATCGCCGAACTCGATGAAAAATTGCCACAGTATTTGGTAAAGTCTGATCGCATATATTACCATCTCGGACGCGATCGCACTTTCAACGACACAATCCTTAATCATTGGCAACGTTTAATGCGGACTTATCCCAAGCGCGGTACAGGACCAATCGCGATTGAAGATACTGGTCCAATTCTGCACAGCATGAGATTAAGGAAAAGTCAAGCAGAATTGGACTTGATGCGTAAAGCTGCGGATATTGCAGTTGAAGCACACAATCACGCCATCAAATTTACACAACCAGGGCGGTACGAGTATGAAGTTCAAGCGGAAATTGAACACATCTTTCGCCTCCGTGGTGCACTCGGACCAGCTTACCCTTCAATAGTCGCTTCTGGAGTCAATTCCTGTATTTTGCACTACATTGAAAATGACCGACAAATGCAGGACAATGAGTTACTGCTGATTGATGCTGGTTGTGCTTATAGTTATTACAACTCTGATATTACGCGTACATTTCCGGTGGGTGGCAAATTTACGCCAGAACAAAAGAGGCTTTATGAGATTGTTTTGGAAGCACAAAAGCAGGCGATCGCCCAAGTTCAACCAGGTAATCCCTACAAACAAATTCACGATACAGCCGTACGTGTCCTGACAGAAGGCTTAGTTGAACTTGGTATACTCAAGGGTGAAATTGACAAGCTCATTGAAGAAGAAAAATACAAGCCCTACTATATGCATCGTACTGGTCATTGGCTAGGTTTAGATGTTCATGATGTGGGTGTTTATCAACATGGTGAGGATAACCCACAGATTTTACAACCAGGTCAGGTGCTGACAGTAGAACCAGGACTTTATATAGTACCAGATACCAAGCTAGCAGAAGACCAGCCACAGACAGATCCACGTTGGGTTGGTATTGGTATTCGGATTGAGGACGATGTTTTGGTAACATCAACAGGTCATGAAGTGTTGACAGCTGGTGTACCTAAGGAAGTCGCTGAAGTGGAAAGTTGAAGAAGAATTCAGTCGTCAGAATTCAGTATTCAGAAAAAAGAAATAAAGAATTCTGACTTTTGACTTCTGACGACTGACGAATGATTCTCTTTGATAAACCGTTTAGCTTGCTCTCCACTCAGACAACTGTTTGGCAAACTCTTCACCATCCCAGTCCTCAACGACAACGCGAGGTAATTTAAAGCGATCGCACTGCCTCCGGACAGTACGAGGATAAGTCGTGCAAGCACTCATAAATCCCGCTTCCCGCACCAAACCTGCTGTTTCTTCAGAATAGTTGCCGTGAGGATACGCAAAACTCACCACTTTTTGTCCTATAATCTCCTCAAGATGAGTCTTGCTGTCTTGAATCTCTTCCCTCTGTCGGGCAGTAGGTAAGAAAGATAAAAATGGGTGTGTTACAGAATGTGCACCAATTGAAATTAACTCACTTCCCAGAGTAGACACTTCCTCTAAATTCAAAATGCGGTGATTTGGGCGCAGTGTTGGAACACAATCACCCCACGCCAGCATTTGATCCATAACCTTTTGTCGTGCTTCTGGCAGCAAAGGTGATAACAGCCAGTAAAGTGTGCGATAAAGAGTATGGCGAGGAGTGGGGTTATCTTCCCCTAACGCCCTCCAGTGGCGATGTCTGACGACAAGCCGCTTTGCGTCTACGCGCTGATATTCCTCCTCACTGTAATTGGCTGCTGTACCTAATTCCCAACGATGAGTTGTACCGTTAATCTCTAAACAAAGAACTTCTGGTAAACAACCAGGTTCCAGCAACAACCTATTAAGTTCATCCCACCACAAATCACGTTTTTGTTCCATATATCCACTGGTTAAAAACATAGTGGCAGGAATATCGTAACGCTCTAACAGCGGTTTGGCGTTATAGAGATTATCTGTATAACCATCATCAAAAGTGACTGCTATCTGCCAATGAGGAGTTTTGCCTTCTTGCAATGTCTGGTTTAATTGCTGTAACGAAACAACTTCGCCAAACTTGTGTAAGACTTCCATCTGTTGGGCAAAGTGGCGAGGACTAACACAAATTGACCAGGGGTCAGATTCCACTTCTGTGATACGATGGTACATCAAAATAAGACCCCCCGGTGCTAAACGCCCCCGCAAGCGTTTAGCCATTCGCCGCAGTTTACTAACTCCAGGTATTTTCATACAGTATCTGGTTTGACTGCCCTGATAGTAATTGTGACTTGGTAATTGCGATCGCGATAATCTAATTCTTCCTGACGCAATTCTTCACTTGCGATCCCATAGAGAAAAGCATTAGCAACGAGTACATTCCCGTGAGTTTCAATTTGGAGATTTTCTGCTGGGAAGAACTCTTCAAACATACGCTTAACTGATAAAGCAGTAAAACTCCAACACCAGTAATCAGCCCACTGATAATCACCAATATGACTAATGCCAGGAACTGTCACCAAAGCGACTCCTCCAGGCTTAAGGATGCGGTGAACTGTTTTAATCGCCGCCCGTACATCGTAAATAAGCTGGATTGTATGCGTCAGAATAAAGCAGTCAAAGCTATTTGATGGAATATTGTCCCCACAAGTAAGATCTCCAACGATCGTCGCCTTGGGATTGCCTTTTGTCACATGAAGTACGTCGCTTTGGGTGATGCGTTGAACAGAGTCCTTGCTAGAGACATAGCCACCAAACTGTCTGGTATAGTTATCATCACCAATCTCTAAAACACGCCCACGAACATCCTCTTGATAATGGGCAAGGAAGTTTTCAATATAATAGCGGTCAACAGGCTGACCTCTATCATAGCCAAAGGCTTGACTCATGGGCGTAACCCGTCGCAAGCTACCAAAATCCATAGCCCCTGTAGGAGGAATATATTTATCACCAAGCAATTGCGTTCCTAAAAAGCGGTGAACAGAACCAGGAAATTTTTTGCGTGCAATTCGCGCGACTTTGTTTTTTACTCGCAATAGAAAGTACAACATAGGATGGTGATAGGGGTAAAGAGCCTTTTCTAGTGCATTCGAGAGTTCAGCGTCTTGCACTCGGTGTGTAGTGATGTACTTCTGTAGCCAGTTCAAATAAATCTGATGTGCAGGATTAGGTTTCAAAGGATGATACTTTCCTGTTTGGATTGCCTTAGAACAACTAGACTCTGAGTGTTGGCGATATCTATCCCAGCAGTTACTATCTACATATACAGGAGCATGCAAGCAAATTTTTGCTAGCAACACTTGATCCTCAAACATATGTTGAATAGTGTCATCGAATCCGGAGACAGCTTCTATAACCTCCCGTCGTATCAGCAATCCGCAGGTGCAAGGTACGATTCCAACAATTTTTAAAAACTGAGTTACTAAGCTTGGTGGATGAAACAAAGTATTCGGCTGAACTCCAAGTGGTCTAATATTGTCACGTTGGTAATCTTGTTGTTCACCGGTCCAACTATACCAATGTTGAGTTGGTCCATATACCATACCAGTCTCAGGTTGAGATTGTAAAATTGCCACCTGCTGTTCTAGTTTTTGTGGCAAGAAGACATCATCAGCGTCCAGAAAAGCAATATACTTGCCTTTTGCCTTGCTGATCCCCAAGTTTCGAGAAGTACTTTTACCAAGATTTTGGTGATCATCATGCTCAAAATAATGCACTTTTTCTAGATACAAATCTGCATAATGCTGAGCAATGACAGTACTTCCATCACTGGAACCATCATCTATTAATAATAACTCCCAATTTTGATAGGATTGGGTGAGCACACTTTCTATTGCTTCCTGGATAAACTTTTTAGTATTGAAAAAGGGAGTGATAACAGAAACGAGAGGTTGACTTTCCATGATTTTCCATAACCTAAATATTTAAACTTGAGCTTGAAACAGTGAACAGTAAACAGTGGTAACTGGTAACTGGTAACTGATAACTGATAACTGTTAACTGTTAAACTTGAGTACTACCAGATTGCAGATTATAAAGCTTGGCAAATAATCCATTGAGTTTAAGTAAATACTGGAGATTGCCTTGTTCAACAATCCGTCCTTCTTCCAGGACAATAATTTGCTCTGCCTGCTTAATAGTAGATAAACGGTGGGCAATCACAATCACGGTACGATTTTGACTAAAGGAATTGAGAGCTTCCTGAATGAAATTTTCAGAAAGACTATCTAAAGCATTAGTTGCTTCATCAAGAATCAAAATCTCTGGTTCGCGAATGATCGCGCGGGCTAAGGCTATGCGTTGCTTTTGTCCTCCTGAAAGCCGAATGCCGCGATCGCCAACTATAGTATCGTAACCTTCAGGTAACTGACTAATAAATTCGTGGGCACTCGCTTTTTTAGCGGCGGCGATAATTTCGCTTTTTGTTGCATCCAAGCGACCATAGGCTATATTTTCTCCTACTGTTGTATTAAAGATATAAATATTCTGACTGACAATAGCAATGCGATTGCGCCAAGAAGATAAATTTAACTTTTGTAGAGGATGATTATCAACAGATATCTCTCCATATTCAGTTTCATAAAAGCGACAAATTAACCCAATGACTGTAGATTTACCTGCACCTGAAGGTCCAACTATTGCAGTAGTTTTACCTCGGGGAATAAAAAACGAAATATCCTGAAGTGCAGGTTTTTCGGAAGTATTGTAGTAAAAGTTAACAGCTTCAAAAGTAATTCCTCCTTGTAAACGTTGAAATTCAATATCACCGGAGCAAATATTATGTTTCTCAGTTATATCTAAAAATGACATCACATCTTCTACAGCACCCAATAAACCAATCAAATTCACACGCTCAGTATCTAACCGCCTCACGACGGGCTGGAGACGATAAAGCATAAAAATAAATGTTAATAATGTAGGAACGTTAGACTGTTGTTGCAGAGCGATCATCAAAATAAATACTAATAAAGCAACTGCTAAAACTTCCGACAGTGGTCCAGTAATTGAATAAAGCTTAGCCAAGTTCAGAGCGATAATACGTGAATGGATTGTTGCTTGTTCAAAACGTTTGAGTTCGTAAGATTCGTGACCAAAAGCGCGAATCTCCCTCATTCCGTAAAACCCTTCCATCACGCGATTAGCGAGATTATTGTGTGCCTGTACTGACTCTCTACCCAGCTTTGTTGCCCTGCGCGTTACATACTGTATAGTTAGTGAAATAAGCACCAAGGCAACAGTAACCAACAAACTTAGTTGCCAAGATGTCAGCATCAGCAGAATCACAAAAACAAAAACTGTACACAGACTGATAGCGATATTAACGAGCAGAAAAATAGCATCGCAAGTTCGCCAAGTTTCAATATCCAGTGTATTCAGCAATTTACCTGATGCATGAGAGTCCAAAAAACTATAACTCACGCTTAAAAGCTGCTGAAAAATTTTGCACAGCAAACGCTGTCCAATATGCCAGTACAGCCAATGACCAAGAAGAGTACTGATGTACGCAAGGCAGTTTTTTAGTATAACTAACCCCAAAATACACACTGGTATTATGAACAGATGTTTATCTTGTGGGATGTTGATGAATATTTGATTAAGAAAATTAACTAGTAAATTACTAGAGCCTCTTTGTGAGTTTGTTGTATCTAGAGTCTGGAGAAAAGGTATAAACAGACTAATTCCTAATCCCTCAAATAAAGAGGAGAATATCCCTAGAATGATAATTACTGGAATGACCCAAGGATACAATCTTAGAAGTGGTAATAAAGTCTTAATTGCCTTTACTTCTTGCATTGTATTTCCTTCTGATGTAAGAATATTGATAGGAAATCATGAATATGTTTATTTGTTATTTCTTTGAGCAAGAGCTACAAAAATCGACGCTGTAAGATATCAGATACTTTAGTTTTGACATTCCCATGCCTAAAAACCGATAAGTTTGCGGTAGCCTACCCGCCAAGAGTGCCTGTTCGCAGGACTTACTAATTGGATCGCAGCACCCTACGCTGTACCAAGGCACATAAACGGTGAACGCGATACAGGTAAGCGCAAGCGGACGCCCAGAAATGGAGTCCCCTAAACCCCTATACCCTTATTCCCTTACACCCCTAGTTATTACAGCACCGCAGCTTATTTCAAAGGGTTTGCCTTTGAGATAAACTCCTGGCTGTCTCACCGCTCTTTAAGCATTTAGGACAGTTCTTTGCCGTATTAGTTTGTAACTTTTAATGCTGTATAACTTCTCTCCTAATTGTCTTTATGTGCTATACGATACTTAATTTTAAAAGATAATTGCTTTTTGAGGTGCAGTATATTCACTTATAATTCTTTAACTATTAGGCTTTATCTACAAATTTTTTAAATCTATACTCATTGAGTTAACGAGTTTTCGTTTCAGTATATACACTAGGCAAAATCTATCAAATAACAGATGCTACTTATGGTCTAGACTCATGGACACAAATACTATCCGGCGTTGCAGGTTGCCTTTCGGTTGAGTCTGGAGTCGCGCTCCGTTTTTGGTACGTGTTTGATCGCCTTCAATTCGTTCTGGATGTATGAGCGGTTGAAAACAAAGATCATGGACACCTACTATGAAATCTGTGGGAAGATTCGTACAATGATTCAGTAGCGCCACATACGTTTGACATAGGAGACAACCAATGCCACTACAGGCAGTTGGATCAATTGAAACAAAAGGTTTTCCTGCTGTGCTAGCAGCAGCGGATGCTATGGTGAAAGCAGGTCGAGTCACTCTTGTAGGATATATAAGAGTGGGTAGTGCTCGCTTTACAGTTAATATTCGTGGGGATGTATCAGAGGTAAAAACCTCGATGCAGGCTGGTATTGAGGCTATAGAACATGTTCATGGCGGAACCCTTGAATCTTGGGTGATCATTCCTCGTCCCCATGAAAACGTTGAAGCTGTCTTGCCTATAGGTTATACACAAGAAGTCGAACAATACCGACAATCAGTGGAAAATCCAATTGTACGCAGGTAGTTGGTGGTTAGTTGATAGTCGGTCGTTCACAGTCAAAAGTTTCATGTTTACTCATGAGTAGCTAACAAGCTAAGTTCATCGTAAGCAAACGGTGTTAACCAGAGTATCAGCTATCCTAGTGACTCATGACTAATCTATGTCTAGTGTCTCAATAATTATTCCTACCTTAAACGAGGCGGAGTGTCTGGCACGCACTCTCCGCCATCTTACTATATTGGTACCTCCAGTTCAGGAGGTACTAATTGTAGATGGTGGCAGTTCTGACGAAACCGTTACTATAGCTCAAAAGGCTGGAGTTTCTGTTATTGCTGCCAAAAAACGTGGACGTGCTGCACAAATGAATCAAGGCGCGGAGGTTGCAACCGGAGAAATCCTTTGTTTTTTACATGCAGACACCTTAGTTCCAGACGATCTTGTCGCAGTCATTGAGCAAACACTAGTAGACAAAACTGTTGCCGGGGGAGGTTTTATTTCTTTGATGACAGGTGATAGAACCACTCGATGGGGAGTATCACTGCACAACTTTGTAAAAAGTTACTACGCGCCATTACTTTTTCGCCCACATCTGTTTTTTCAAGGACTGCGCTTGTTGTTTGGTGATCAAGTCATATTTGCACGTCGTGCTGATTTTTGGAAATGTGGAGGTTTTGACAGCAATATTCCAATCATGGAAGAAGCTGACTTATGCCTGAAGCTGGTGCGACAGGGGAAAATCCGTCTGGTGAACCGCATTGTCCAAAGTAGCGATCGCCGTGTGGCACATTGGGGTTTTTTCAAAGCGACAGGCATATATCTTGCCATTGGCTTTCTTTGGGGTATAGGCGTCTCGCCACAATACCTAAAGCAGTTTTATGAGGATGTTCGCTGAAACTTTAGCCGATTGAACAAGCCAGTAGTTTTTAAAGGTATCCATCAGGGTACCTCTTAATTTTTCATAGCTTTTTGCTAACATTAGGTATACATTTTGACTCGTCATTTTTTGCCGATAAACGACTGCTCTTTTTTTCAAAATTATGTAAGCCTTTTAAAGATGAATACAAACTCACAATGTCTGGATTCATTTATGTTGTAAAATTCAAATGATATCCTGCTGAGTTGTTATAGATACACAATCTAGCTATTTTTTAGTATAAAAAATAGCTAGTATACTGTTTGAAACATATATTGTAAAACAACGTCTGGAGAGGTGGATCAAATTCGCCAAAATTATCGGGTGCAAAATGTTAGTTTTTCCTGATCCCTGAATCAAAATATCTTGTCACCTTATATATTTTGGATAGATCGTTTTTCTGAGTCAAGACAACATATTCTAAGTTTACAAAAATTTAACTTTAGAAAAAGTCGTCAGAAAAGCTCAGAAAGCTTGATTTGCCGTAGTTCAAGATTGTGAGGATGCATCGAAATTTAAAACTACCTGCATAACTTTAGTGAGTCAAAACGTAATAACAGAGGAGACACATCAGATGTCATCATGGACATCATCAAATCGGGTGCAGCTGGCAGTAAAGAAATAAAGAGGGACGGAGAAAAAGGGGGTTGTGATGCAGACTTTAAAACAGGGTTTCGAGGAGCGCAATCTCACTATGGTTTTGGAGGCGGAAAAACTGACACAATATTGGCTCAAACGCCTGGATATCGAATGTCCAGAACAAAGTTTTGCCAATAGAGAAAGTATAGTCAAATGGCTTGTGGGAAATGACTTAGATCGGTTTGAGGTACTGAACTCTAAGGAACTGGAGATCGCCAAACAAGCTATGGAGTACCGCTACAAGATTTTGCGTCAGCGTTACTTAGGATTTGCAAGAGTTCGTGCTTACCGCAACCTGATCACTCGATTGGGGAGTTTGGTGACGTTACGTCATAAGATCCAAACTTGGGTTGCCTTGAGTCGCGATCGCCAACGGACAGTGCTGGATGTACTTCAAGAAGTGATCCAAGAATTACTGCAAAGCGATAGTTACATACAACAACAAATGGTTTCTATTTCAGAATTGACAACTGATGATAGACTCAAGAACGCTCTACTGTTTGCCAGTGTTGAAGAGTATTGTTTGCGACCAGTACGTAACCAACCTCTACTGGCGTACCGTTTCGTGAATTTCTTGAGAAGAACTCAACGTGGTGGTTTAACCCAAGTACCAACTCAAGACTTAGTTAGGCTTGTCTCTGAAGAAATTCTTACTGATGACAGTGATAATCGAATCAACTTGGTTGATACTCAAGCAGTAGCTGAATATCAAGAAGCTCAAGAGATAGAAGAGCAACAAGCACTGCGTAAAACAGTTCAGCAGGAATTTGAGGATTATTTATACGAAAATCTTGGTTCAGAAGCTATTGACTGGTTGCGACTCTATCTACAAGGTAAGCCTCAAGATGAAATTGCCAAAAAACTAAATAAGCCGATCAAGGAAGTCTATCGACTCAGAGAGAAAATTAGCTACCATGCTGTACGTGTATTCGCCCTCAAAGGAAAACCAGAATTGGTAGATAGCTGGCTGTCAATTTCCTTAAAAGAACATAACTTGGGATTGACACCTAAGCAATGGCAACAATTTCATGAACAATTAACCCCCATGCAGCGCCAAGTCCTAGAGTTGCGTAAAGCAGGTTATTCGATAGAAGACACAGCTTCAGCGCTAAAACTCAAAATGCATCAAGCAATGGGTGAATGGACTAAAGTTTACCTGTTAGCCCAAGCTTTGAGGAGTCAAGACTGAGGTCATCCTGAAAAGGAAATTGGTAATTGCTCAGTGATTTTAAATTTATAGTCTAGTAGGTTTTAGCTGCTGAACTATAAACTCACAATTACCTGTTTCCAATTCCTAAATAATCTTCTGATTATTTGTCATTCTTTTATTTTTATTTATATAAAAAAATTTTTGTTGACCAAATGATAATAATATTAACATAATAGTGGTAAATCTGTTATAAAAGTATAAACTAGTACTACATAGCATTGATTGCTACTTTGTATCTCCCTTGAAAATTCTCTAAATCCTTTGGTTCTCTCCTGTGTGTTCTACGGAAGTTCTGGTAAAGTAAGTCTATTGACTTGTCTGTGTATCATTGGTACTTTCATGATTACGAAAAATGGTATAGTCTATATCAGGTAAGTTGATATGGAAAACGGCAACGAAGTAAAACTCAGCATTGGAGAAGCAACTGAGGAATTGACGTTAAAGTCAAAATCCTAAGATAATGAGCTAATCCAAAAAAGATGAAATAAAAACTTTCCGAACTCAGTTACGAATGTTAGAAAAAAATAGACAATAGCAAAATCGTGGTTTATTTCATCAATTTCAGGTCGTTCATCTACTGAAGCGATAAAGTATACAAAAGTCTCAAGTGCTGAGGCAACAGTAGTAAGCAAGTTTTTTTACTTACGACTATTGACTATTGACCATTAACTCTTAACTATTAACTAATAGTTAATAACTCAGAATTCTTACTCATAAACAAAGATGACTGAAGCAACTGCACCTCGCACTAACATTTATACCAAGGAAACTGCACCAGCAATTCACTATCAGGTGGCAATGCCCAAACCAGAAACGCACTTATTTGAAGTGAGTTTACGTCTGGTAGACTACTCGTTGCCGACTTTAGATTTGAAATTGCCAGTGTGGACTCCTGGATCTTACTTAGTCCGGGAATATGCCAAGCACTTACAAGATTTTGCGGCTTTTGCTAATGACAAGCCTTTGTCCTGGCACAAGATTAGTAAAAATCACTGGCAGGTGGAAACAAGTGATGTATCAGAAATTGTTATACATTACCGTATATTTGCAAATGAGCTATCAGTGCGAACAAATCACTTGGACTCTAGCCATGGCTATTTCAATGGTGCAGCACTGTTTTTTAGAATACTGGCTTGGGAAGGACAACCAATACAAGTCACTGTTTTACCCCCACACAGAGAGTGGCGAGTCACTACAGCATTACCATCAGTTCCACACAAGACAAACACTTTTAGTGCTACAGATTTTGACACCCTTGTAGATAGTCCTTTTGAAATTGGTGTCCATCAGTTACATCACTTTGAGGTATTGGGAAAATCCCATGAACTGGCAATTTGGGGGAAAGGCAATTTCCAATTGCAGCAGATGATTAGTGATATTGAGAAAATTATTGAAGTAGAAGCACGGATGTTTGGTGGGTTACCATATCAGCGATATGTGTTTCTGCTGCATTTATTTGCTCAAGCTTATGGTGGTTTGGAGCATAAAAACTCCTGCACACTCATTTATCAGCGCTTAGGTTTCCGCGATCGCGACAAGTATGAACGCTTCCTGCAATTAGTCGCACACGAGTTCTTTCACTTGTGGAATGTCAAGCGCATTCGCCCAAAAGCACTAGAAGTCTTTGATTACGACCAAGAAAACTATACATCGTCACTGTGGTTTTGTGAAGGGACAACAAGTTACTACGATTTGCTCATTCCCTTACGCGCAGGAATTTATGATGCAAAGTCATTCTTGAATAATTTGAGTAAGGAAATTGCTCGGCATGAAACAACTCCAGGACGCAAGGTACAATCTCTTGCAGAATCGAGTTTTGATGCATGGATTAAACTTTACCGTCCGGATGCCAATAGCGGTAATAGTCAAAATTCCTACTATTTAAAAGGGGAAATGGTGTCGTTGTTGCTAGATTTGCTGATTCGTTCACGATCTAGAAATCAGCGATCGCTAGATGATGTCATGGTGAAAATGTGGCATCAATTTGGCACAGATGAAATTGGTTATACTCCAGAACAATTGCAATCGGTGATTGAGTTTATTGCTGGTATAGAGTTGACTGATTTCTTCAACTCCTACATTGATAAGACTGAAGATTTGCCTTTCAACGAATACCTGGAACCATTTGGCTTGCAACTGGTGGAGGAAAAGGGTGAAGAACCTTATCTAGGAGTTAAAGTTAATAGTGACAATGGACGGGAACTGATTAAGTTTGTTGACGCAGATTCACCCGCACAATTTGCAGGAATTGATCCGGGAGATGAGTTGCTGGCTATTGATGGTTTGCGTATCACAGCCAATGGGTTAGGCGATCGCCTGAAAGATTACCGACCAATGGATATCATTCAAGTCACCATTTTCCATCAAGATGAACTCCGTACCTTACCTGTCACCTTGGCGTATCCTCGCGTTAGTAGGTATCAGATAAAACCAGTAAAAAATCCTTCTACGATACAGAAAGAAAACTTTGCTGGATGGTTAGGTGGGTCTTTGACGACTCTTTATTAACAATTCGTCATTGATAATTCGTAATTCGTAATTAGTCAATGAATTACGAGTTACGAACTGAATTCAATGTATATAATATTGAGGCAAAGAAGATCCTTAATTTAGAGAGAGAGAAAGATGGAAAACTATGTATGTTCTGTCTGCAATTACGTATATGATCCAGAAAAAGGCGATCCAGATGGTGGTATAGAACCGGGGACAGCGTTTGAAGACATACCAGATGACTGGGTATGTCCTGTGTGTGGAGCAGGAAAAGATTCTTTTGCTCCAAAATAATAAGCAATTATTCACTGCAGTGATACTGCAATACCCCTTCAAAATGCTCAACCGTGGGAAATGGGTCGTAGAAATGGTGGAGTAACTGCTTCCATTGATCATATTGAGGTGACCCACGAAAACCAGTAGTATGGTCTTCTAAGGTTTGCCACCGGACAAGAAGCAGATAGCGGTTTGGAGCTTCGATGCAGCGGTGGAGTTCATGCGAGATGTATCCTTTCATTGAAGCAATGATAGGAGATGCTTTGGCGAAAGCGGCTTCAAACTCGTTCTCCATACCGCTGGGAACATTGAGTATTGCAACTTCTAGAATCATAAAATCTTGTTTTTTAATACCAACCACATTCTGACGTAGTATATGGCTTATATTCGTTAGGAACGACTTGTTTTTGACCAGCAAATTTCTTTCCATTATAACCGTCATCAAAACCACGACTAAATTCTCCACCAGCAGTACGCGGCTTGTAGTTGTTTCCTCTTGTTGCACTCTGTTTTCCTTGACGGTAGCCATCAGCATAAGCTTGAGGATGATACGCAGGATCTTCGTCAACAAGCCACTGAGTGGCAGGATAGCAAGAATTTATTGGACGTCCAAAATACGGATAGTATCCATATGGGCGAAAGTGATAGTAACCGCGAGAGTGAGCTTCAACTGCTTGATTGTTAAGTAAAAATCCACCAGCAGTGGCTAAAACGACTAGACTAGCCGTAATAATCTTTTTCATAGTTTTAGTCTCAAATGTTAATTAAGTATTTATATCTTTAAGATATCGCTCCAAATCTTTAGGCAACATCACCTGATAGTATGAGCAAACCGTTTATTGATAAAGAGCTTTTCATCTGACAACTGCTACCATAAACATTTGAAGCGCAATACTAAAGGAAATTACCAATTGGACTGGACCACTTGCATGGGGTGTTTTGGCAGCAATATCAGGTTCTATAACTGGTTTATTTGGAGCTGCATGGGCATCATATTGTGACCATATTTACTCACAAAGAGAGTCTCAAACAGCTTGACTCAACGTATATGACTTGGCTAAGTTTATATGCACCAGAACTCATAAGTCAAAACAGAGATCCAAGTACCAACAGAGGTTTGTATTTGCACCTGCTGTTACATGGTGGTTTAATGGCAGTTACTCTAAGTGTAAAAAACTTTTTATGATTAACCGCCGTAATTTTCTTTTAAGTTTAGCTGCTACCCCTTCAGTATTTGCCTTTCCCTTTCAGTTGGCAAAAGCAGCAGGTAAACCACTATTGAAACCCAAGCGTTTGCAGCCAGGATCTATTGTGGGTATTGTTGCTCCTGCTAGTGCAGTTTTTGTCCGTGAAGAACTTAATATTGTCATAGATGCAGTCAAGGGATTGGGACTTGTCCCGCGACTGGGACCGCATCTACTTGAACGATATGGTTATTTAGCAGGTAAAGATAAAGACCGTGCTGCTGATATTAATCAGTTTTTTGGTGATTCCTCTATCGCCGCCATTTTACCAGTTCGCGGTGGATGGGGATGTAGCCGGATGCTACCTTATCTTGATTACCAGCGCATTCGCAAAAATCCCAAGATTCTAGTTGGTTTCAGTGACTTAACTGCTTTAATTCTCGGATTGAATGCTCAAACAAATCTGGTGACATTTCATGGTCCTAACGGATTAACCTCTTGGAAAAAGACTCAAACAGATTATTTTCGCCGCGTTTTATTTAACGGTGAAGCTGTAACTTTTCAAAATCAAAAAGATGGTGACGATTCTAATCGTCTCATGCAAGTGAAGTATCGCAAACAAACTATTACTTCTGGTAAAGCAAAAGGTCGGCTGATTGGCGGAAATCTTTCTGTTTTATCCGCCATTGTAGGTTCTCCTTATTTACCCGATTTGAATGGTGCGATTCTATTTTTAGAAGACACTCGCGAAAATATTTACCGCATTGATCGCATGATGACTCACTTGAAAATTGCGGGTTTATTTAATAAACTTGCAGGTTTTGTGTTTGGACAATGTTCCGATTGTTTGCCAGACGCTGACTACGGTTCTCTCACCTTAGAAGAAGTTGTGTGGGATCACATTCAACCACTCGGCATTCCTGCTTGGTATGGTGCGATGATTGGACATGGTGTTGAAAATATGACATTACCTATTGGTTTAGAGGTAGAAATTGATGCTGATGCTGGGACAATTCGGATGTTAGAACCTGCGGTGGAATGATCAGCCTGTCCATTCACATTATTCGGAATGGTTCTGATTTTTGAGTGAAATGAATTGGCAGAATACTTTCTACATTTTCAGGGGGATTAGGAACAATGTAGTGGGTAATGACCGTACCACCGTTAGATTGGTTATTACCAGCTTCAATACCAGCTTCAACTGCTCTTTCTACCTCAGCTGTGTGTCCCCGAACAGCAACTAACATGCGAGCGCTTTCCGCTAGCCCATAATAAACAATGGTAACTGCAGCAGCTTTTACCATTGCGTCCGCTGCTGCTAGCACAGCCGGAAAACCCTGAGTTTCTATGACTCCAACCGCCATTGGCATGGCTTAACACCCCTTAATGAAAGATTGGTGATCATAATTGTACAAGAAAGCACAGTGAACAGTGAACAGGGAACAGTGAACAGTGAACAGTGAACAGGGAACAGGGAACAGGGAACAGGGAACAGGGAACAGGGAACAGGGAACAGTGAACAGGGAACAGGGTTTCTTGCGCTAGTTAAATGCTCACAATTGTGAATTTAGAAGTTTTTACTCCCAACTTCAAATTCTCTTGACCTCGAAAACCTTAAGAAAATCTTAAATTTCATTGAGCTTTACATATTCATCATTCTGTCGATAGATAAATTGATTCAATCTCATACAAAATAATAAGAAAACTCACTAAATTTCATAAAAACTTATGATTTGTTAAGCAATAATAAGTAAAATCACGATTCCCAACGTAAGCAAGCACATTCAGGCTAGAGTTCACGCATATGGATACTTCACAGTTGTTAGATGGGTTGCGGGTGCTGGTGGTAGATGATGATACCGATAATCTTGATTTGATTAAGGTTATTTTTGAAGAGTACAACGTTCAAGTGACTGCGGTGACATCAGCAGGGGAAGCCCTTGAAGCAATTACGCAGTTAAAGCCAAATATTCTGATTAGTGATGTTGCCATGCCTGATGAGGATGGCTATTCACTGATTCAAAAAGTTAGAAACCTTGCAGCCGCAGTTAGCCAGATTCCTGCAATCGCTTTGACAGCACACGCCTCTGAAGAAGCAGGCGCTCTTGCTCTGGATGCAGGATTTTCCATAAGATTAGTTAAACCATTTGACCCTGACGATTTAATTACAGTGGTTTCTAAGCTCGTTTTAATTGCTCAATACGATCTTTGTCCTGTGTGCAGCAATAAACAACTATCCTTTATCGAGTGGGAATCACTCAACAAAATTAGGTTTCATTGTCGCACCTGTAAATGGAATGAGAGTTACGGGTTAGACAAAGCGAAAGTTGCTGGATTTATAAATCGATACCACTTTAAAAATAAAATGGATGGTTTAAACAAGCCTATTTTAGGGGAGCCACTCAAAAACAATGCCTAAGCGAGTCTCTTTATTTTGTTTACTATTTTGCTGTTCGATATCCGTTGATATACGGATGCTTGAGGTAAGAGCATAACCGACTGATATTGTTGTTAAACCAACTTCTTCTCCAGTACCCAAACCAACCCAACTTTGGGTTAAAGAAATATCTCCTGCACCACCGCGAGACAACACCAACAATAGTTTTGCACCAAGATTCACTCCATCTGTGGAGTAGCTGTCAATTTCCAGATGCCGATAGCCCACCACAGGTGTAATATTGATGTAGCTACCCAAAGGACGCAGATAATAATGCAAGTCCGCACCATAAACCTGGCGTTGACCATTGAACACCGCTTGATATTCACCACTGACTGTTAAACTAGTACGACCAATAAACAGGTCCTCCACACCAATATTCACCCCAAATGCTTTCTCAGAAGAAAAGTAAGAAGACCCCACTCGTATCTTGGTAGAAAAACTAGGGTCATTCTTGATATCTTCCAACACGTTAGGTACTTGACGCCGCCAACGTTGCAAAACTGGACTATTTTTAATAATTTCTGGACTAATATCTAAATCCTGGGCATTTTTTGAAGGTGTATCACACAAAACAGGAGCTGTGATCACAAACAAATTCACACCCACTCCAAAGCATAAAGCTGATAACAGCCTTCTCATTGTTTTGCGCCTCTGTAATTCATAAAAAAAGTGGCTCTGTATAATACAGAACCACTTAAGTTTTAGCAAAAGCTTACAACTTAGTGAACAGTTGCTTGGATTTTAGTAGCGTCAATTGGTTTAAGGAAATACAACCGCGAAATCTGCCAAGCGTTGGAGATGTAATAGGGCAGCTTTTGGAAGAATTGGACGAATTTGGGAGTCTTTGAGGTAGCGATCGCCGTCAACTTCTCGTTATTCTTCACACAAACTTCTAAGCGCTGATAAAACTCAGGATGCTCAACATCCAGTATGACTGGGAACACTCTTCCCGCAGTTTCATTGGTCTTTTCAATCACGTAGATGTCATATTCTCGTGCATCTAAACCAATTGATTCATAGAAGTCTTTGCGCTGGACGTCGTTAAGGTACATCGTCGCAAACACCGACAGCAGGAAGAACCGACTCCACAACCGCGCCTTCCAATCATTTAACATTTGCGGCTGGGATCTCATGATCGCATCAAAGAAATCCCCGTGGCGGTTTTCATCCTGACACCAGTTCTCAAACCAGCGGAAAATCGGATAAACCCGGTCTTCTGGATGTGCTTCTAAGTGGCGATAAATTGTGATGTACCGCCAATAACCAATTTTTTCCGACAGATAAGTCGCGTAGAAGATGAATTTTGGCTTAAAGAAGGTGTAATTACGGCTCTTGGTCAAAAACCCTAAATCCAGCGCCAGATTGAAGTCCGACAGCGCTTTGTTCAAGAAGCCAGCATGACGCGCTTCATCCCGAGACATGAGGTTGAAACATTCCGCCAAAACAGGACTCTTGTCCTTTAAGCGACGACCGAGTTCTTTGTACAGCAAGAAGCCAGAAAACTCTGCCGTACAGGAACGCTCTAGAAATTCGACGAACAATCGGCGAGTTTCCCCGTCAATATGATCCCAGGATTGTTCAAACTCGGCATCCCGAACAAAGTGATGACGGTTGTAGTCACAACGAAACTCTTCCAGAATGGCTTTCAACTCATCTTCGTTTGGTGAGATGTCCATTTTTGCCATCTCATCAAAGTCGGTCGTGTAGAATCGGGGTGTCAGTAGGGTTTCTTTGGCTGGGATTTTAATCCCGGACCGCATTTCTTCAAAGCCTGGTTTTTTGAGGGAATCTACCATGTCTTGATTGCCACGAGTGTCTTATTATCTTGAGTGCCTGCAAAAGTCAACAGTAATACTTTTACCCTTACGGGAAAGCCTGAGCCGGCACAAGGGAAACCGTCCCTTTATGCTACCTCACCGCCTGTAGGACTGGACTCACAAGGCACGGTATAACGACAGTATTTTATTCGTTTAGTTAAGTGTACCAAGGTGTAGGGCGACAACAGACACTTCATACGTTAAGAGTTGCAACAACACTTCAATTTTTCGGGAAATCCTTAATTAAGGATGTGTAGCTTGTAATAGAAGCTCATGCGAACTCAAATCATCCAGTTGAATCAATCCACTGGGTGAAGTAAGGTAAGCATAAACCAGTCATATTGTAAATATATCGGAGCCTTATTGTTTTTGTAGCAACTGTAACATTATAGACCAGTAAATATTTAGTTTAGTTATTTTAAGAATGAGAACTATCCAATCGCGCTCGTTGCTTGTAACGCGGTTGCTTTGCTCAGTTGTGGTGATATGAAAACTCAAACAACTCTGGCAGCCCATCCTGATATGAAAAAAATAAAGTAGGAAAATTGTAATTAGGGAACAAGAGTAAATTAGAGGGGATAAAAACAAGATGAAAGCAGAAAACAGTAATAATAACAAAGACCATCAAGAACGTCTTCTTGTCTCCTACATCTTGAGTGGCGGACTTTTTTTTGGATTAGGCGGATTACACCGTTTATACAACGGTAAGATCGGGACGGGTGTATTGTGGTTGTTAACTGGTGGTGTGTTTGGTATCGGACAGTTTGTAGACTTGTTCATTATCCCAAATATGGTAGATGAACAGGAAATGAGACTCAGAGCAAAAGCAGGTTTATCACCATTGGGTGTTCCTTTGAATCAGCCAGCTGTTGCTACTCAACTTTACCGCTCTCCTCAGGAAAAACTAACGATGGAATTGCTTAAAGCTGCACAAAGAAGGGGCGGTCAACTCACTGTTACTCAAGCAGTTATGGAAACAGGCGCTACTTTTGCCGAGATCGAAGCTGTTTTCAGAGAAATGTTGAAGTCAGGTTATGTAAAGATAGACAACGACCCCGAAACTGGAGCCGTTACCTACCATTTCCACGAACTAAATTAATTTCTACCCAACCACTTTTGACCGTTCAGGCGCTGCATGAGTCCATAAACTAGTAAGTCAAGAGTGACTTTGCGTTCATCAATTAAGAATGACTCAAGAGTACTGGGCTTTTTACCTTCATTGCAGGAAAAAGCCTTTTTCCCTTGAATATCTTCTTGTGTAAAATACAGGTTAAATTGACGTAAGCCGTTCTGCCAAGTACCGATAATTTGCCAGCATTCCTCAGACTTGTCAAAACCAACGATGGAAATTTTTTGCTTGGCAAAATTCAGCGCTACATCTTGCACTCCTTCTTTGGCGATCGCCTTTTGCACAGCTGGTAAGTAATCTTGCTGGATAAACTCTGCAAATGGCTTATCCTCAACAGCCGGTGCTTTCTCTTTTTTTGCCTTGGCGGCTGGTTTTTCTCCGGCTTCACCTTTAGCTGCTGGCTTATCTCCAGGTTCTTTAGCTGGTTTGTCTTTGGGTTCACCTTTAGCTGGTGGCTTATCTTCTGCTTCGGCTTTAGCTGGTTCTGCTGGCTTTTCGCCTTTGGGTGCAGCACTCGTTGTTTTTCCAGCATCCGGATTCGCTTCTGAGTTCGCCGATGCTGGTTCAGGCGCATTTGCAGAAGGAATGTCTGTCGCTTCGGGTGAGTCTGTACTGGGAGCGTGTTCTTCAGCGACACTGGGGGCCTGCTTATCTACAGTGCTGGGAGCAACTTCCCCAGCTTCATTATGATTTGTTTCTTCTGCCATTGCTCAGCTCTATCCTTTGTCTTGCTATTAGAACTCACAAGCGTGGTTAAGTCACTTTCATTTTGACACAGCCACGCCTCCCAATAGCGATGGCATTTTCTGGTAACCAAAGCCATGCTCCTACAGAGCCACAAATCCATTCAAATTCCAAAATCATTTATTCAAAATAATTCTTTTGACTTTTGACTTTTAAATTTTGAATTTTGAATTTTGAATTGTACTAGCCTCCAGCCACTGCTGGGACAATGCTTACTTCATCACCATCATTCAATGGTGTATCTTTTCCTTCCAAAAACCGGATATCTTCACTATTGACGTACAGATTCAAAAACCGCCGTGGTTGTCCAGCTTCATCGCATAAGCGCGACTTGATACCAGGACAGTTTTCTTCTAAAGAGTCAAACAGTTGTGCGATCGTGTCACCTTTACATTCTAAGGTGGCTTGGTTATTGGTGAATTTTTGCAGAGCAGTAGGAACTAAAACTTTTACAGTCATAAATTCGGAGAGTCGTGAGTTAAGAGTTGTCATTTGTGATCAGTTTAGAACTTTGAACAAATGACTCATAATTAATGATTAAACCAAAACTTGCTGCCATTCTAGGCGATCCAGTGTCTGGGAACGCTCTAGCGCTCGTTCAAAGCTATCAAGTTTTGCCTCGATTGTTAGAGGTTCGCCAATGTAACCTTGTACCGCTTCTTGGGTTTTCAAGCCGTTTCCGGTAATATATACCACGGTGGTTTCATCTGGGTTAATCTTACCAGCTTCTGCCAACTTTTTCAGCACAGCAACAGTTGTTCCACCAGCGGTTTCTGTAAAGATACCTTCTGTTTCTGCCAAGAGCTTAATGCCTTCGATAATTTCACTATCCGTGACTGATTCTATATGACCACCAGTTTTCTTGGCTAGTTCTACAGCGTAGACACCATCTGCTGGGTTACCAATTGCAAGAGATTTGGCAATGGTGTTGGGTTTGACTGGCTTGATAAAGTCGCGTTCTTCCTTATAAGCTTGAGCGATGGGTGAACATCCCTCAGCTTGTGCGCCGCTAAATCTAACATCTTTTGCTTCCACCAAACCAACTTCAACAAATTCTTGGAAACCCTTGTAAATTTTCGTGTATAAAGAACCAGATGCTAAAGGTGCGACAATGTGGTCAGGTAGCTCCCAGCCAAGTTGTTCTGCTACTTCAAAGCCCAGTGTTTTAGAAC
Source organism: Brasilonema sennae CENA114 (assembly GCF_006968745.1). Classification (NCBI taxonomy): domain Bacteria; kingdom Bacillati; phylum Cyanobacteriota; class Cyanophyceae; order Nostocales; family Scytonemataceae; genus Brasilonema; species Brasilonema sennae. The sequence goes on from NZ_CP030118.1 coordinate 5,855,505, forward strand.
CTTCGGAGTAGTAGGGACGCAAGTTTATATTGACAAAACCCCAACCATGTGTATTTGCGACTTCCGAACAGAGGCGGTTGACTTGGTCGTAATTGCCCTTAACAGCCATGAGAGTTGGACTGTAGATCAGGCTACCTAAAATTTTTCCAGCTTCTAAATCAGCAGGAATGAACACGCAACAGTCCAAACCAGCGTGTGCCGCGATCGCAGCAGTAGAATTTGCTAGGTTACCAGTGCTAGCGCAAGAAACTGTCGTGAAACCTAATTCCCGTGCGCGGGTAAGCGCAACTGATACTACCCGATCTTTGAAGCTGAGGGTAGGCATGTTGACGGCATCATTCTTGATATACAGCTTATTTAACCCAAGGCGACGTGCCAAGCGATGGGAACGAACCAACGGAGTCATACCAGTTCCCACATCAATGGGGTTCTCACTAGCCACAGGTAAAAACTTACGATAACGCCAGATAGAGTTTGGTCCGGCTTGAATTGTTTGACGGGTGACTGTGGAACGTAGGGCGCTGTAGTCGTAGGTTACTTCCAATGGACCAAAGCAGAACTCACATACATGAAGAGCCTTGAGTTCATACTCCGCGCCACATTCCTTACACTTCAAGGATTTAAAAGTGGCTGTGGTGGCTTGGGTGTTGGTGGTTGTCGCCTGTGTCATAAGTCTTCCCTGGATGTCCGTCAACTTAGGATTGATGTTACCACGAGCGTTTTTGCTCGTCAAACATACCCGACCTTTTTTGTCGGGTTTAATAGAACTAAGACTTACGCAAGAGTTGCCAAAGAAATTGTGAGATTACTTCCTTACGTCGCAACGGGTGCAACTACGTTATTTTTGCGTAAGTGCTGTCAAAGATAGTTATTGAAGAAGAATTCAGCAAGTCCTGATTCAAAAGTCAGTAAGGCAATCAGTAGGGTATGGGGACGCCTAAAGGCTCATGGGGATGAAGCTAAGTGCATAAGTCGTTGATACTCACATCTATATAGAAAGTGGGGATGAAATAATCTTTTTTGGTACTACCAATCACAAAGTTGGTTGTCCTCAAGCTAGATGGCTACTTACCAATGGGTGTAAGGATACCACTTTCAATTCCTGAAAAGGACACCGCATTTTTTCAAATCCATAAGGATTGAAAGAAAACACGCCGTATAAGTATGTAATAACACACTTATATCTAGCCTGTTGCGACAGTTAAAGCAAAGCCTTAAGTAATTTGCTGATACATAACTGGTGACAAAAATTAGACTGCTCACTTAATAATTTCTTCTTAACTTTATAACTTCAGATACAAGGTAGTTACAGGTGATGCAATCTTATCACGTGAAAACTCTATTAAATACTAGGATAAAAAATGACTAATTTTTTACTGATAAATGAGAATCAGGAAACTAAAAACCTCTTAGTAAAATGCTTGGAGACAGCAGGGTTTGAGGTGATTGGCACAGAAAATAATCTTGTTCGTATTCAGCTAGTACAAGAGAAATTGTCTACAACTGAGTCAAGTCAAAGATCAAATACTCCTCAGTTTATATTTCCATCTATTCCCCGACTGCGTGACGTCTTCGAGTTTATCGAATTGAATTATCATCAAAGTATTAGCCTAAAAGAAGTCGCTCAAGCGGTTGGTTATTCCTCAGCTTACTTAACCAACTTGGTACGAAATATTACTGGAAAAACCGTCAATGATTGGATTATTGAGCGTCGGATAACCCAAGCATGCACCTTACTTTTATCAACTAACGACTCCGTTAATCAGATTGCTTTACAAGTAGGCTATCAAAATATCAATCATTTTTACTCTCAGTTTCGCAATTACCATAAAAATACTCCCCATGCTTGGAGAGAAGCACAGCGTTGTAAAGTCAGTCATAACAAAGCACTGCAACCATTAGAAGGTATTGCTAGTTAAATAAGTCTTATATTCTGTTAGCACGAGGCTTGTTTAGCTTACGTTCCTGTATTTCCTCAATTATCAAGCACGCTTATTTGTAGATTTATTAAGTTGTGAATAAAAAGCAGGAGTAAGCGATCGCTTACTCCTGCTTTTTTATATAAGTTTTTCATATTAAGCATTTCTGCATACTAAAAAACGATAGTTTTTGAAACTAGCAAAATTATGACTATCTAAAAATAATTAATTAGCACTTGTCTTGAGACCTAAAAATAGTTAATTACCAATCGATATTTGAAAGGATACTATTTGTATAAGGAAACAATCAAAGGATTAAAAAATAATCCATTCTTTAAGGAGTAACGAGCAATTTATGTCTACATACAACCCCGAATACTACCCTAACGCCTGCGAATTCACTGTTCCCATTAAACTGAATGTTCCAATCTTCATCGAACCTACAGTGGCAATTAAAGCTGTTGAGCCTGTGACGGAGAAAGTACGCGTTCATCTCGAACCAGATATCTACCTTAGACCAGAAGTAGCAGCTGCTGCACCTGTTTGTATTCCTCAAAATGGATATAACAAACCGCAGTTGCCTTATTCATAATTTTGTGACAGTCATAACCCCAATTATCAACTCACACAATTCGTTTTAGCTCAAGAAATAAGGATTAAAATTTATGTCTACATACAACCCCGAATACTACCCTAACGCCTGCGAATTCACTGTTCCGATCAAATTGAACATTCCAATCTTCATTGAACCTACAGTGGCAATTAAAGCTGTTGAGCCTGTGAGAGAAAAAGTAAGCGTTCATCTCGAACCAGACATCTACCTTAGACCAGAAGTAGCTGCCGCTGCACCTGTTTGTGTTCCTCAAAATGGATATAGCAAACAGCAATTGCCTATTTCACAGACTTTGCAATAGTCACAACTCCAATCATCAACTCAAACAATTCGTTTTAGAGCAATAAATAAGGACTACAACTTATGTCTACATACAAATCTGAATCTAACAGTGAATACTACCCTAACGCCTGTGAATTCACTGTTCCAATCAAATTGAACGTTCCAATCTTCATCGAACCTACACTGATCATCAAACCCGTTGAGCCTGTGAGAGAAAAAGTACGCGTTCATCTCGAACCAGATATCTACCTTAGACCAGAAGTAGCAGCCGCTGCACCTGTTTGTATCCCTCAAAATGGATATAACAAACAGCAGCTGCCGGCTTCATAATTTTGCAACAGTCATAATCCCAATTATCAACTCACACAATTCGTTTTAGCTCAAGAAATAAGGATTACAACTTATGTCTACATACAAATCTGAATCTAACAGTGAATACTACCCTAATGCCTGCCAATTCACTGTTCCTATTAAGCTGAACGTTCCAATCTTCATCGAACCTACATTAGCAATCAAAGCCGTTGAACCTGTGAGAGAAAAGGTAAATGTCTATCTCGAACCAGATATCTACCTTCAATCAGAAGTAACGGCGACTCCACCTGTTTGTGTTCCTCAAAATGGATATAACAAACAGCAGCTGCCGGCTTCATAATTTTGCAACAGTCATAACCCCAATTATCAACTCACACAATTCGTCTTCGAGCAATAAATAAGGATTGCAACTTATGTCTACATACAAATCTGAATCTAACAGTGAATACTACCCTAATGCCTGCCAATTCACTGTTCCTATTAAGCTGAACATTCCAATCTTTATCGAACCTACATTAGCAATCAAAGCCGTTGAACCTGTGAGAGAAAAGGTAAATGTCTATCTCGAACCAGATATCTACCTTCAATCAGAAGTAACAGCAACTCCACCTGTTTGTGTTCCTCAAAATGGATATAACAAACAGCAGCTGCCGGCTTCACAGACCCAAGCATAATCATAACCTTAATAGTCAATTACTTGACGTTAAGTCGTTAATTCTTGGTTTTGCATTGTTTATTCTAGATAGTTTTTTTACTACCTAGAAAAAGGTGATCAGGAAACTGATCACCTACTTTCTTATCCCAAAATTATAAATACACAAACTCTAGAATTTATTACAACTTATGTCTACACTCCCCGATTCCACACAAAAACGCAAACTTAATGTCTCTATGATGTTAAAGGTGCCTATCAATTTTGAAATAGAAGTCTTGGGAGTACCGCCGACAAACTGCCACAAAGCTGAGGATAAAAAAGAGGAGAAAAATTTTTATAACCTCATAGGAGATTCTAAGCCAGAAGTTATCATTAATGAGTCGAATCTAGCGAACCTTGATGAAGATAGTCAAGCTTTAGTCACTCAACTTGTAGATCAGCTTGAGCAAACAGGCAAGATATTTTCTACGTTGTCCCAAACCCAACATGAGCAAGACAATCCAGAAAATTATGAACAGGGAATTGCACAGAAGCCCCAATCTGTAAATACTTTGTTATCTAAGGAAGACTTTGCAGTTATTCAACCACAAACTCCACCGCATAACAAAAAAATTATCGGACGTGCCTTGGACTCAGTCAACGATGGTTTTACCCTTGTCGCGAATATTATAGGAACAGTTTTGTTTTTAGGCAAAGTTGCTAATTATAGCTGGGAGTAGAGTTCCTTACCCGCCACTCACTGGTGGAATTAACACCACCTCATCGCCGTCTTGCAAGATGCTATCTGGTTCAACAAATTGCAAATTCACGCCAAAGCGGGTAAAATCCCGCAATTGAGTTAGTTCAGGATGTTCACTCAGCAGGCGATCGCGCACTACAGCAACTGGTGTATCCTCAGGAAATTCCAGTACCAGTTCAGGAACTCCATAAGCTTCTTGGTAAGCAGCAAACAATTTAACGGTAACGGTAATTTCAGACATAAAAATAGAATATAAATCGCTAGGGTAATTATCTTTCCCTAGCTAACAACTTGAGCAAAAAACTAGTATACAAACAATCATTCAATCAGTGAACAGTGAACAGTAAACAGTTAACAGTGAGTAGGGAACAGTAAAACTGATAACTGGTAACTGATAACTGATAACTGTTAAAGAACCTCAAAACATATTTTCTAACATCTGGAAATCACGCTGTACCTCATCCCATAAAGACTTATTATAAGGGTCTGTTTTTAGGGCTTTTTTGAGGTAAATTCTTGCTTTGAGAGGCTGTTTTTCTGCAATCAGCGATCGCCCCCAAATTTGATAAGAAATAGCTTGCCACTGACGCACTTCTGCATCTTCTGGTAAACGTTGTGCTAAGGCTTCCGCTAAGGATATTGCTTGTGGGAAGCGTTTTTCTTTCAAAAACTGCTGTAACTGCTCATAAGTCCTCCACTTCAACCGCTGTTCTATTTCCGAAAAACTGGGCGGCTTCGCTTTCTCTTTTAACTTTTCCTTCGTTGCTGTTTGAGGACGCGTTGATCGTGTTGGCTGATTTTCGACGACTGGTGATTTATTAGAAGGCTGTGCTGTCTCTTGTTGCGGAATTTTATGCAACAGTAGCTTGTATGCCTCAGTCACGGCAATAAACTTTTCTTTTGCTTTTGTGTCATCTGGATTGATATCAGGATGATACTGTTGCGCCAATCGGCGATAAGACGCTTTGATGTCGGCGAAAGAGGCTCCTGACCTTAAACCTAATAAACGGTAGCAATCTTCAAGATCCATCTTGAGTTATTAGCAATGGCGAGTGTCGGCTATCAGCTTAATGCCTAAAGTTTAAATCATAAAGACTTCAATTCTAATTTAAAGTTCGTACTTCACAGTTTTTTGACACCCTGCCATGCCTAGAAGGGGGGAGTGGAGAAGATTTTTCTCGCTTATCTTCGTCATCCCCACAGCAGCCGCCATGAGTCGAGGAACCGACTCATGGCGCTCTGCCTCCTCATCCGGACTTCACGACTAACGTTCTTCAATCACACGGTCAATCAAACCGTATTCCTTTGCTTCTTGAGCAGACATCCAAAAATCACGGTCTGTGTCTTTTTGAATTTTTTCTATGGGTTGACTTGTGCGAGCAGCTAGCATTTCATTAAGCTGCTGCCGCATTCTCAGAATCTCCCTAGCTTCAATCTCAATATCGGTGGCTTGCCCTTGAGCACCGCCTAGAGGTTGGTGAATCAGAATTCGGGTATTAGGCAAAGCCAAACGTTTGCCTTTGGTGCCAGCTGCTAGCAGGAACGAACCCATAGAAGCTGCCATCCCGACACAAATTGTGACCACATTTGCTTTAATGTGCATCATAGTGTCATAAATGGCAAGACCTGCTGTCACCGAACCTCCAGGGGAGTTGATGTAGATACTAATATCCTTGCTTGGGTCTTCGGAATCCATGTAGAGTAATCTGGCAATGATGGCATTAGCCATACCGTCGCTCACTTCTCCACTCAGGAAAATGATGCGCTCCAAAGCAAGGCGTTCGTAAAGATTAATCCACTGGGTATAAGGTTCCCCAGGAAAGCGAAAAGGGACTCTAGGAATACCAATCGGCATAAGATTCTCTTGTTTTTAACGAATAATAAGATTTAACGAGGAACAGCAGCAGCCAATGCTTGAGGAAGTTCTTTGGTACTTTCTAGAACCCGGTCAATCAAGCCGTATTCTTTGGCTTGTTGGGGTGTCATGTACAATTTGCGATCTAAATCTTTGGCAATTCTCTCCGTAGGCTGCCCTGTATTCCGTGAGAGAATATCCAGGATCATTTGCTTGTTTTTTAGCACTTCTTGTGCTTGGATTTGAATGTCTGTCGCTTGAGCGTAGCCAGTACCACGTTTCGCTTGGTGCAGAACAATCGACGCATTCGGTAAACTAGCACGGTGTCCCTTCGTTCCAGAAGAGAGAATCATCGCCGCTGTACCCATAGCAAAACCCAGACAGATCGTATTGACTGGTGGCTTGATGTATTTAATGGTATCACAGATGGCAAAAGCTTCTGTTTCAGATCCTATGGCATCACCAGTGTACCAAGAAGTGCCCGTGGAGTTGATGTAGATAGAAATGGGCTTATCTGGATCTTCATACTGTAGGTACAGAAGCTGAGCAATAATAAGTTCTGTTACGTCTACTCCCAGTTGCTGCTTATACTCATCTGGTGAAACCAAGGGCAAGCCCAAGTATATGATACGTTCTTTTAACATTAGAGAAGGTAAATCTGGCGGCGGTGTTCGGTAGAAGCTGTCGCCGCCGTAAGCCGCTTGCACAGCCTTGATGATGGAATTTTCCATAGCAACTGTTGCCTAAATTCATACCATTAACTGTAGTACATCCTAGCGCTATGCTTGCTCGCTTGCAGGTGTGGATTTCTCTCTAGGGTATAAGGTTCCAAAGAAGTTAGGGTATAAAGGAAAGTACAAAAAGTATTTTATTAGCTTATTTGCTCGCCTAGTTTATTGGGAAAATTATTTAAAGTTTTTGTTGGATAAGTTTTCCGAAGTGCTAATACTGTACTTTGAAGTTATTTATAAATATGTATGGTCAGTTTAGGAATCTTGGGGGGTTATGAAGGTTAACTTACAGCCTGCTCTCAATGATGGCAACTTAGATGCCAGTCAAACCAACAGTCAACGTCAGTTGGCAATTTCCATTTCTGCGATCGCACAAGATCTGGATCGCAATGTTCCACTGAATTTATGCCTAGTTCTCGACCATAGTGGTTCCATGAATGGGCGACCTTTAGAAACTGTCAAAAAAGCAGCGATTCGTCTTGTTGACAGACTGAATCCTGGCGATCGCCTCAGCATTGTTGTTTTTGATCACCGTGCCAATGTTTTAATCCCTAATCAAATTATTGAAAACCCAGAGCGAATTAAACAGCAAATTAATCGCCTTTCTGCCGATGGTGGAACTGCTATTGATGAAGGTTTACGCTTAGGTATTGAGGAATTGGCTAAAGGAAAAAAAGAAACAATTTCTCAACTTTTTCTTTTAACTGACGGTGAAAATGAACACGGTGACAATAACCGCTGTCTGAAATTTGCACAGTTGGCTGCTAGCTATAACTTAACTTTGAATACTTTAGGATTTGGCGATAATTGGAACCAGGATGTTCTGGAAAAAATCGCTGATGCTGCAAGTGGGACTTTGTCCTACATTCAGCAACCCGATCAAGCAATAGATGAGTTTAGTCGCCTTTTCAACCGTATTCAAACAGTAGGATTGACGAATGCTTATTTACTATTTTCTCTGGTACCTAATGTACGCTTTGCAGAACTAAAACCTATTGCCCAAGTTTCCCCAGACACAATAGAATTGCCAGTCCAACCAGAAGCGGATGGACGTCTTGCTGTGCGCTTGGGAGATTTGATGAAAGATGTGGAACGGATCGTTTTGGCAAATATTTACTTGGGACATTTGCCACAAGGTAGACAGACGATCGCCAGGTTGCAAGTCCGCTACGATGATCCAGCCCAAAATAAAACAGGGTTACTTTCAGAAAACATCCCAGTTGAAGCGAATGTGGTACAAGGCTACCAACCTTCAGCGACTCCTCAAGTGCAGCAACATATTTTGGCGTTAGCCAAATATCGGCAAACACAACTAGCAGAAGCAAAATTGCAACAGGGCGATCGCGCTGGTGCAGCAACAATGTTGCAAACTGCTGCCAAAACTGCCCTGCAAATGGGCGATAAAAGTGCAGCAACGGTGTTGCAAACTTCTGCCACTCGCTTGCAGGCTGGTGAAGAGTTATCGGAGAGCGATCGCAAGAAAACTAGAATTGTGTCCAAGACTATTTTGCAGGATTCTTAGTTTGTCGGGCAGGCAAAAGCCTGCCTTTAGGAGAAATGAACCGCAGAGAGCGAATTTGCGGTGTGGATGTTCCTCCCGCACTCGTTCGCGGTGGACGCACCAGAAAGCAGAGAAAGAGAAAACAAAAGAATGAGAATTACAAGGATTCATCATATAGCTGTTATTTGTTCTGATTATGATCGCTCTAAGAAGTTTTATACAGAAATTTTAGGTTTCCCTATTATTAATGAAACATACCGTGCTCAGAGAAATTCTTATAAATTAGATTTAAAGGTAGGAGAAAATCATCAAATCGAGTTATTTTCTTTCCCTAATCCTCCAGAAAGAAGCAGTAATCCAGAGGCATGTGGTTTAAGGCATCTGGCTTTTGAGGTTGATGATATCGAGCAAACGGTTAGTTATTTAGAATTGAAAGGGGTAGAGGTGGAAGATATTAGGATCGATGAAATAACTGGTAAGAAATTTACTTTTTTTAAAGATCCAGATAATCTACCTCTTGAGATTTATGAGCGGTAAGGGAATTTGAGCGATTTTTAACGCAATTCCACGGAATTCCCCTCCCTGTTCCCTGTTAAGCGTTCCCTGTTAAGCGTTCCCTGTTCCCTGCTCTACTAATGCTTTTTCTTTGCCTTCCACGTTCCGCCATAAACATAAAACGGATTATCCTGACTCACGTGTTGCCAACATTCAGGACAAACAAAAATCCAATCTCCATCTTCTTCACACTTTACCCGATAAAGAGTCGGTGCAGCTTGGCTGCACCGAGCACAAAGTTTAACTCGAACTGGACGTGCCATTGCCTTCATGCTAATGCTGAAGCTTGCGGCTTAGCGAAAATCATTCTTCCTGCGGAAGTCTGTAAAGCACTTGTAACAACGACTCGGAGTTCGTTTCCTACATAATTGCTACCTTCCTCAACGACAACCATTGTGCCATCATTTAAATAGCCAATGCCTTGACTGGGTTCTTTACCTTCTTTGAGAATCTTAAGGTCAATGTTGTCACCAGGTAGATAGGTAGGACGCACTGCGTTCACCAAATCGTTAACATTCAACACAGGTACTTTTTGGACGCTAGCAACTTTGGATAAGTTGTAGTCATTGGTTAGCAGTGTAGCGTTGATTTCTTGAGCAAAACGCACTAGTTTAGCATCAACTGTGGTAATATCCTCATAATCAATTGAGTTGATCAGGATACGTTCAGGATATGCTGCCCGAACTCTGTTGAGAATTTCTAGTCCTCGTCTTCCGCGTACTCGCTTTAGATCTTTGTTTGCATCTGCTACTTGTTGCAATTCTTGCAAGACAAACTGCGGCACGATAATTTGTCCTTCTAAAAATCCAGTTTCTAGCAGTGTTTCAATGCGACCATCAATAATACAACTGGTATCTACAACTTTAGTGTTGGCAGGTTTGAGAGTTCCCTCCACAACCATTGTTTCCACAGTACTGGGATTAATCAACCTTAATAATCCACGTCCGTGGCTATCTGCTAAATTCATACCAGTGTAGGACAGTATGATACTACCAACAACAGCAACCAGCGGTTTTATAAAACTAAAATCTGCTGGAATTGGTAGCAAAAACAGAGGCGCAAGCATTAAGTTTGCTATCAACAGTCCAATGACTAATCCAATGGCACGAGTTAAAATAACTTCAAGTGGTAGTTCTCGGACTTTAGCCTCCAAGCGACGATATGCTGTTTGGAAACTTAATCCAAATGCACCCCCAAATATGGCGGCAAAAATAGCGACAACCAGGCGTAAAGCTTCCATGTTAGAAACTTTGGAGAGTGCCGCAGCAGGTAACAGATCCGTGCTGTAGTAACCTACGCCCGCCGCTGCTAGGATGAATGAGAAAATAATGATGGCATCAAACATTGTTGTATGGCTTTCCTGCAACTGTAGTTAATTGAAAAACTCAAGTATTTTTTGTTTCCTCGGTTGTGGAAATTTCTAAGCATTTACAGTCATACTAAGCGCTTAGTATGACAACATCTGCAATCATTATAACCAAAGACTTTTATGCTTTATCTTTTTAATCTTTTTGTTGTAAAACGATAAAAAAATATAAATGACATAATTTGGGTAAATTCGTCATTGTGTCAAACACAATTTAAATCTTTATTAAGATGATTCAAAAAGTTTCCACTTCTAGCATTCCCAGTTCTGCTTACATTCATATTCCCTTTTGTAGAAGGCGATGTTTTTACTGTGATTTCCCTGTATCCGTTGTGGGGGAGCGTTTGCGAGGTGAAACATCTGGCACTATCTCCCAATATGTTAATGTGCTATGTCAAGAAATTGCCATCACGCCTGCCCTAGCTCAACCATTGATAACAATTTTCTTTGGTGGCGGTACTCCTTCTCTTTTGTCTACAGAACAGTTACAACGGATATTGGAAGCGCTTGACAATCGGTTTGGTGTATCTGCTGGGGCAGAGATTTCGATGGAAATAGACCCAGGTACCTTTGATTTGGTACACTTACAAGGCTACCGCAGTGCAGGCGTAAATCGGATAAGTTTAGGTGTACAAGCGTTTCAAGAAGACTTATTGCAAGCTTGTGGGCGATCGCACTCCGTCTCTGATATATTCGCAGCTGTAGACTTAATTCGGCAGGTGAGGATTCCCGAATTCAGTATAGACTTAATTTCGGGTTTACCGCATCAGACTTTAGATAGGTGGCAGGAGTCTTTAGAAAAAGCGGTTGCGAGCGCACCCACGCATATATCAATATACGACCTTACGATTGAGCCTGGAACTGCTTTTGGTCGTTACTACAAAGCCGGGGATCAACCTTTACCGACTGATGAAACTACAGTCAAAATGTACCGCATGGCACAGAAAATTTTGACTGGTGCAGGTTACAACCATTATGAAATTTCCAATTATGCACAGCCGGGACATCAATGTCGCCATAATCGAGTTTATTGGGAAAATCGCCCGTATTATGGCTTTGGTATGGGTGCTGCAAGTTATGTAGAAGGGAAACGGTTCACCCGTCCGCGTAAAACGAAGGAGTATTATCAGTGGGTGCAAGATGGCGGTGTGATTGATTGTGAAGTCACATCACCAGATGAAGTTTTATTAGAAACTTTAATGTTGGGGTTGCGTTTGGCAGAAGGTGTGAGTTTGGCAGTTTTAGCAGAACAGTTTGGGGAAGAGAAGGTAGAGAAGATTCACGAGTGTTTGCAACCATACTTTGATAAAGGTTGGGTGGAAGTTGTGCAACAAAGGTTGCGGTTGACTGATCCCGAGGGATTTTTATTCTCTAATGTGGTGTTGGCGAAGTTGTTTAAGGAGTTGGGCGAATAAAGTGAAATTGCTAGAATACAAGATAAATGCGATACACAAGTGCGGCAGATGCTCAGGCGACTTTGGCAGTGGCTCAAAAGGTTTTTTCAGCGGTTATTTGGCAGTAAGCAATCTCCTCAGACGGGGGAACAGAGGAAGGTAGAATCACGGAGACAGCCGACAGATGCTGAGTATGAAGCGTTGTTCCTTCAACTGTTGGCAGGTGTAAATGAGGGCTGGAGTCGCGGACGGGTAAAGGGTTTTTTGGATGCAAAGAATATCACTCAGGCTGCTTTGGTGGAGTGGTTGCGGCGCTTTGGGGAAAGATTGTTGGTATCAAGTGCTGAGAATACAGAGTTAGCTGAGCGTATGGTGCGGTTGAGAGAGTTGAGTGTTGGGGAAGTGGGTGAGGTGGCGGGTGAGATTGGGAGGCGGTTGTTGGGGAGGGGAGGAGAAACGAACCGCCAAGACGCCAAGAGCGCAGAGGCAAGAGAGGAGGGAGAAGCAGAAGCTTGGTTTGACAGAGGTAATGAGCAATTTGATGCTGGGGATTTTGAAGGTGCGATCGCATCCTACGACAAAGCCGTTGAATTCAAACTCGACTACCATGAAGCTTGGAACAACCGGGGCGGGGCGCTTTTTAACTTAGGGCGATTTGAAGAAGCGATCGCATCCTTTGACAAAGCCGTTGAATTCAAACCTGACAAACATGAAGCTTGGGACAACCGGGGGTTGGCGCTTCGTAACTTATGGCGAATGGAAGAGGCGATCACATCCTACAACAAAGCAATTGAATTCAAACCCGACGACAATGCAGCTTGGAACAACCGGGGCGTGGCGCTGTTTAACTTAGGGCACTTTGAAGATGCGATCGCATCCTACGACAAAGCCGTTGAATTCAAACCCGATTATCATGAAGCTTGGAACAACCGGGGCAATGCGCTTTCTGAGTTAGGGCGATTTTCTGATGCAATCGCATCCTACGACAAAGCTATTGAATTCAAACCCGACAAACATGAAGCTTGGTACAACCGGGGCAATGCGCTGGTTAACTTAGGACGATTTGAAGATGCGATCGGATCCTACGACAAAGCTATTGAATTCAAACCCGACGATGATGCACCTTGGTACAGCCGGGGCGTGGCGCTGGGTAACTTAGGGCGAATTGAAGAAGCGATCGCATCCTACGACAAAGCTATTGAATTCAAACCCGACAAACATGAAGCTTGGATTAACCGAGGTTTTGCTGCGGGAAGTTCAGTGAGTTGTGATCCCCTGCTGGCTTTTATGAGTGCAATTGCTAGAAACAATCCCCATCTTAACCAGCGCGGCTATGAAGGTAAATTGGCAAGCTATGAGGAAGGTTTGAAGTATTGTCACCAACATCTTGCATCTGCGGCTGAGTACGCCCAGAACTCAAGTTCTGGGCTAATAAACCAAGTCCGTTAAAACGGACTGGAAAACTACTCAGTCCGTTTTAACGGACTTAGACTTTGAGCCAAGAAATTTATTTATTGGCGGACGAAAAGTATGATGCAAGATCTGAGGAACGAGAAAATAACTAATCACTAATCACGAATTCTTATGCAACCTAACGATATCATTTCTATTACCGCTTTCCTGAATGCCTTAGCGAAGCTAAATGAGTCTTTGCCTGCGGATATCCAAAAGCAACTTCATGCGATCGCCGAAAATTTAAAAGCCAATCCAAACAATATTGGCAACCTCGATGTTATAGCTGAAAGTTATCCACCTTTAGATGAAGCTTACCAACAAGAATTGACAGCTTTGAAACAAGAAGCTGGTATACGAAGTAAAGGTTTGCCGCCACTCCCTCTGCCAAACGAACGGAATCAAGAACTCACGAACTCAGCAATCGATACTTTTAGTGCTGAAGATTCTGTTGCTGCTGCAAAAGCAAAACGAAATCTTTTGCAACGGCTTTGGCAGTTAATTTCTCGGAGTCGATAAAATGTCAGAGGAAATTATTTATCCCAGTATAGACTTATTCCTTTATGACTTGAAGGATGGCTTAGGGCAAGAGCAGTCAAAAATTGACCAAAACTGCCGCAATTTCTGTCAAAAATTCTATGGTGATTTAGACAAGCAAAGCTTTGAGGAAAAGTATACACAATTCCATAAGTATCAAAATACAGACGTTGATGTTATCGAGTTACTCGACACCAGAACTAGGCAATTTCCATCACCGCTAGATGGTTACTATTATCCCCTGCAAATCGGCGATACCTACGCCCTCCAGGTTAACGACTCTGGAAAACGAGATGTTAACGGTAGATATAACGATGAACGACAAAACATAAAAGATGAACCTTTCTTGAAACTCAAACAAGAAATTACGCAACACATCTCTGGGCAAACAGGCACAATAGGACAAACTTGGTTAGTTTGGGGCAAACTAACAAGTCAAAAGAACGATGCAGAAATAGAAGAGATTGCCCAGAAGTGCTACACACAAATTGTCAGTAATTACGACTGGAAACGAGATTTGATTGGCAAGGGCAAGTTAGAATCAGGAACAATTTTTGAGTTGTGGTACACTCCCCAAAACTTAGGCGTCAATGGTAAAGAGTTTTGGGAAAAGTTTAGACAAGAAAGTCATCATGTCTTAATCTGGTTATTTCCCGATAATATTTCACCCGATGACATGAGAAAGCGGGTGCAAAGTGTCTATTACGAATTTATACGCTTATGGCAATACCGTCATAAAGTTGTTTGGTCTTACTATCAAAGCCGTTATCAAAAAACAGTTCTCAAAAAAGAATATGTAGAAATACAACCATCAATAAAGCAAGCTAGTGAGTTACCAAAGCTATTGCAAACCAACAGTCTGAAACTTAGTAAGCTACAAGAAACATTATCAGCTAACTTAATTAACTTGTCTGATTATACTATTGCTTTAAATTATCTAGAGAATCAAAACCGGACAATTCAATTAAACTTAGATAATTACAAATCTCGTTTAGCTGATATGCATAAAAAATATACAGGTAGCGATTTAAAGTTTTTAGAAACCTTCAGCGATAGCGAGATTTACGCTAAAAAATATCAGCGACAAGTAGAAGCAGATCTTGCCAATCTCAACCCTGGATTAACTTTACTGGAAAATCTCAATAGTACTGTCCAAGGTATCATTGATTTAGAACAAACGAAGAGCGATCGCGCTCTAGACAACACTATAGCACTCGCAGGTATCGGGCTAGCCATCAGCGGCATAACCGCTACTGCTATTTCCGCCAAACAACCACCTGTGACATCCTATAAAGACTTTTCCTTTCTAGGTTCACCAACCTTCGTCTGGAGTATGATATTCAGTGCACCATTTTTAATCCCTCTAGTTTTTCGTCTACTTTACCGCTTCTTTCGCCTATTTCGCTGATATGGCGGTTTTCAGTTGAGTGTGATACATCAAATACATTAAAGAGTTAATGTCTAAAGAATTACGGGAAATGATGAAACAAGCAGACGCACTCACACCCGATGAGCAATTGCGTCTCATTGCCTACCTGACACAAAGACTACAACATTGCGAGATTACACGCAAGCCACGCCACAAAGTAACTGAATTTATCGGAATTGCACCCAATCACTTAGGCGGTATGGATGCTCAGGAATATATCACACGCATGAGACGCGGGGAGTTTCCAGAGTTAGAAATTGAAGAAATGGAATCAAGGAAACAAGAATGACTGTTGAGGAGAGTTTACAGGGTGTAACGCGCCTGTTTTTGGATAGTGCACCAGTCATTTATGCTGTCGAGGAAAACCCGCAGTATTTGCCAATTGTTAGAGAAATATTCGCTCGGATTGAGGAGAGTTCCCCGATAGGTGTGATTTCACCAGTCACTTTAGCGGAGTGTTTAGTGCGTCCCTATCGTTTAGAACAAACAGAATTACAACAACTATACATTGAGTTATTTTTTCAAACAGAAAATATTATCTTTCAGCCAATTACTAACCCAAGCATAGCACTAGAAGCTGCTCAAATCCGAGCCAGATATAACTTACAATTACCTGATGCTTTTCAAATTGCTGTTGCTGTAGCAGCAGGTTGTGAGGCATTTTTGACTAATGATGTGACATTCAAGCGCGTTACCGAATTGCAAGTGTTAGTACTGGATGACTTTAATACTGCTGAGTAAGTCAAAATTTTAGTAAACCGCTTGATAACGCGAGATTAACTATGAAAGTCAAAGAATTAGAAAACGAACTATTAGCATTAGATCCAACTGATAAAGCTGAAGCAACACAAATATTAACTAGAAATCTAAGCAACGGTTCCCTAGGAATTAAAAAAACTCCTGGGGTGTGTGGTGGTCACACGTTTTGAGCTTCACAATCAAAATTGCGCAATAAAAACCATATAGTGCGTTACGAACGTCATCCTAACGCACTCAGCAAAATTTAATTCATTTTTACTCCTCACTCCCTACGGCACAACTAAGACTGGGCAAGGAGAAAGATTAATCACGCGGGTGGTAACGCTATCAGTCGATCCCTCGTCAGTCAAGCCTAGCCCTCGACAACCCATGACAATTAAATTTGCTCCTATATCATCTGCCACATCACAGATGGTAAAAGCAGGTTTGCCTTGCCGTTCCAAGGCTTCGGCTGAAATGCCTTGCCCAGCAAACAGGGATTTGGCTGTTTCTAGCAGTTGGGCTACTTTTTCTGGTGAGGACATGGCATCCCCGTTGGGCGAGTCTGCGGCGGGTTCCTCAACTACACTCAGTAGCACCAATTTACTACCATACTTTTGCACTATATTAACAACCACTTCGGCTGCTTCGCGTGCTTCTCGACTTTGATCAATTGGAAACAGAACTGTTTTAAACATTCGGATTCACCTGTGCCCCCATGAATCGGTAAAATCTGGATGGTTGTACTCATCAAAACATAACAAACAGGCAATCAGGAGGTTTGTGCCGTGTCCAAGAAAACTTTAGCAAATTTATCTGCAGAAGACTTGTCTGGTAAACGCGCCCTGGTGAGAGTTGATTTTAACGTACCAGTTGATGATTCTGGCAAAATTACAGATGATACTCGCATTCGTGCTGCTCTGCCTACTATACAGGATTTGACGCAGAAGGGAGCTAAGGTGATTTTAGTGAGCCATTTTGGGCGTCCCAAGGGTGTAGATGACAAACTGCGGTTGACTCCGGTTGCTAAGCGTCTGTCTGAGTTATTGGGGCAAGAAGTTGTCAAAACTGACGACTCTATCGGCGATGAAGTTGCAACGAAAGTTGGGGCTTTACAAAATGGACAAGTTTTGCTACTTGAAAACGTCCGTTTCTACAAAGAAGAGGAGAAAAACGATCCAGAATTTGCCAAAAAACTGGCAGCAAATGCCGATTTGTATGTTAATGACGCTTTTGGTACCGCACACCGCGCTCACGCTTCTACCGAAGGCGTGACGAAGTACCTGAGTCCTTCTGTGGGTGGATATTTGATTGAAAAAGAATTGCAGTATCTGCAAAACGCGATCGAAAATCCCCAGCGTCCTTTGGTGGCTATTATCGGCGGTTCCAAAGTTTCCAGCAAAATTGGCGTGATTGAAGCCCTTTTGGAAAAGTGCGACAAACTCATCATTGGCGGTGGAATGATTTTCACCTTTTTTAAAGCTCGTGGTTTGAGTGTCGGTAAGTCATTGGTGGAAGAAGATAAGCTAGAATTGGCAAAGTCTTTGGAAGCTAAGGCAAAAGAAAAGGGCGTCACTTTCTTGCTACCCACAGATGTGGTTATAGCAGATAAGTTTGCTGCTGATGCCAATTCTCAAACCGTTAGCGTGGAAAGTATTCCTGATGGTTGGATGGGGTTGGATATCGGACCTGATTCGATAAAAGTGTTCCAAGAAGCCCTTGCTGATTGCAAGAGTGTGGTTTGGAACGGTCCAATGGGTGTGTTTGAGTTTGAGAAGTTTGCTGCAGGAACAGAAGCGATCGCCCACACACTCGCCGAAATCAGCAAAGGCGGCGCAACCACCATCATCGGCGGCGGTGATTCCGTAGCTGCTGTGGAAAAAGTTGGTTTAGCTGATCAAATGAGCCATATCTCGACTGGTGGCGGTGCTAGTTTGGAGCTGCTCGAAGGTAAGGAATTACCTGGTATTGTGGCGTTAGATGAAGCATAAAGGCTAATATCTAAAACCAATGTAGAGACGTAGCGTGCTACGTCTCTACAAAATATAGGGAGAAAATTGTGGAACCGA
Source organism: Brasilonema sennae CENA114 (assembly GCF_006968745.1). NCBI lineage: Bacteria > Bacillati > Cyanobacteriota > Cyanophyceae > Nostocales > Scytonemataceae > Brasilonema > Brasilonema sennae. The sequence continues at coordinate 5,873,652 of NZ_CP030118.1, forward strand.
AATGGCTGGAATGGACGCAAAAATTACAGGCGATCGCCCAAAATGGTTTAACTTTTACCGAAAATCCTTATGACATTGAGCGCTATAAAGTGCTTCAGGCGATCGCCGCTGAAATCATGTCAACATACTCAAATGTCGAACACAGCTATATCCTTGATTTATTCGCTCGTGAAGTGGGATACGCAACGCCCAAAGTTGACGTACGTGGAGTAGTGTTTCGCGACAATACTATATTGTTAGTCAAAGAAAGGCTGGACGGTTGTTGGACTTTACCTGGTGGCTGGGCGGATATTGGCGACTCGCCCAGTGAAGCAGCTGTTAGAGAAATTTTTGAAGAATCTGGATATCAGACACGCGCGATCAAAGTGCTGGCTGTCTATGACAGAAACAGACAAGGACATACACCGCATCAGCATTACATCTACAAGCTCTTTTTTCTGTGTGAACTTGTTGGTGGTTCCCCATCGGCGAGTATTGAAACAGAGGAAGTGGGTTTTTTTCCTGAAGACAACATTCCAGAACTATCCCTTGGGCGTGTAACCCCAGCTCAAATCACCAGACTTTTCCAGCATTACCGCGATCCAGATTTGCCCACAGACTTTGATTAGGAACCGGAAAAACTCAAACTAGCTCACACGCTCATTTTAATCCAATCTTTGGAAATACGTATAAAATACTACTTTAGGATGAGAGGATTTCCTGAAAATTTTTGCATACTTAAATTGTTCGTCTTCAGTCACGGGGTGTTATTCTGTTTTCTTCTGTTAAGGGTGTAATCAACCTTAGTTAGAGGCGTGCACTACCGCTTTTTATACGGGGTTGCTTTAAAAGATATTACACAGTTATTGGGACAGGGAAGATAAGGAAGACAAGGCGGACAAAAGAAGATACAAGTAAAACAAGAAAAAATTTATATGTTATGCAAGTCAGATTCCCGACTTCTTGAAGAAGTCGGGAATCTTGTTTTTCACAAATAATTTAGGGTTGTTACACATAACAACACTTTGTCACAAAATATTACAAATATGTATTCTTTTGCGTACAAACCTGGTATCTATACTGAATAGCCGCAATTTTACTTATTTTAAAGTATTTTTCCCAACCCCATATTCAAAACTCCTAAAATGCTGAGCAAAAAAAAAGTGCGTCACCCAATCTTTTTCTTCGCCTTACCCCTAGCTACCCTAGCAAGCCTTAGCTACCTTACCATCGCAAGAGCACAAATCACTCCCGACAACAGTCTGGGTGCAGAAAATTCTGTTGTTGCTCCCAATGTTGACATTAAGGGCATCCCTAGCGACAGGATTGATGGAGGCGCAATTCGTGGGGACAACCTGTTCCACAGTTTTCAGGAATTTAATATAAATGCAGGTAGAGGAGCTTATTTTTCTAATCCTCAGGGGATTGCAAACATACTCACCAGAGTGACTGGCGGTAATGTCTCGAACATTCAGGGTATTTTGGGTGTGTTGGGCAATGCGAACCTGTTCTTGATCAACCCGAATGGAATTCTGTTTGGACCAAATGCCCGGTTGGATGTGGGTGGTTCTTTTTTGGGAAGTACGGCAAATAGTTTGATTTTTAAGAATAATTTTGAGTTTAGTGCGACGAATCCGCAAGCACCGCCATTGTTAACGATAAATGTTCCGATTGGCTTGGGATTTCGGAATAATCCGGGAAATATCACCAATCAGTCCAATCAGCCGACAATTGTTGATAATAGTGGCAATCCTATTGGTCTGACTGTTCCTTCTGGAAACTCTTTAGCACTAGTTGGTGGTGACATCAATTCAGATGATGGGAGAATCACAGTACCAGGCGGACGAGTGGAGTTAGGAGGATTGGCAGGGGCGGGAACTGTTGGACTAGATGTTAGTGGTAATACTTTTAAACTTAATTTCCCGAATGATAGTTTGCTGTCGAATATCACCCTGGCTAATGATGCACGAGTAGCTGTGCGGGGGAATGGAGGAGGAGACATTGTAGTTAATGCAAATACTTTTACTGCAACCAATGGTGGACGGTTGACAGCCGGAACTGAGGGAGTGGGAAACGCAGGGGATATTACTGTTAATGTAAATAATTTCAATATCTCTGGTATTGGGCTGAGTCAAACAGAGAGTGGTGTGTATAACCAGACAATTGATGGTGCTTCTGGTAATGCTGGGAATATTTTTATCAATAGCAAATCCTTTAATGCTTCATCGAACGCTGTCGTGCGCAGTCGAGTACTAGCAGGATCACAAGGCGATGGTGGCAATATCAACATTACAACTGGCTCTTTCTCACTTACTGATGGTGCTCTACTGAGTGCCAGCACTTATGGAGAAGGAAATGCGGGTAATGTGTCAGTCCGAGCCAACGATTCTGTTTCACTTGTAAATGCGAACATCTTCAGCACAGTGGAAGCAGGAGGTGAGGGCAAAGGTGGCAATATCGACATCAAGGCTGCAACAGTATCCCTTAAAGATGGTGCTCAACTGCTAACCGTAGTTCGTCAAAAATCTGGCGATCAGCCAGCTGGAAGAGGGGATGCAGGCAATGTCAGTGTTTCTGTCACAGGACCAGTAACAATTACTGGAGTAAAGGATGGATTTGCCAGTGCGATTTTCAGCGATGTAGAAACAGGGGCTGTGGGCAATGGGGGGAACATTACAATTTCCTCTGGCTCCTTGTCTTTAAGCGATGGCGCTCTACTGCAAGCCAGCACTAGTGGACAAGGAAATGCGGGCAATGTGTCCGTGCGAGCGTTGGGTGGAGTTGAGCTTGTCGATGCGTACATCTTCAGCACTGTGGAAGCAGGAGGTGTGGGCAAAGGAGGTAATATCGACATTAAGGCAGGAACACTATCACTCAAAGATGGTGCTCAACTGCTAACCTCAGTTCGTGAAGCATCTTCCCCTCAGCCAGCTGGAAAGGGGGATGCAGGCAATGTCAGTGTTTCTGTCACAGGACCAGTAACAATTACTGGAGTAAAGGATGGATTTGCCAGTGCGATTTTCAGCGATGTAGAAACAGGGGCTGTGGGCAATGGGGGGAACATTACAATTTCCTCTGGCTCCTTGTCTTTAAGCGATGGCGCTCTACTGCAAGCCAGCACTAGTGGACAAGGAAATGCGGGCAATGTGTCCGTGCGAGCGTTGGGTGGAGTTGAGCTTGTCGATGCGTACATCTTCAGCACTGTGGAAGCAGGAGGTGTGGGCAAAGGAGGTAATATCGACATTAAGGCAGGAACACTATCACTCAAAGATGGTGCTCAACTGCTAACCTCAGTTCGTGAAGCATCTTCCCCTCAGCCAGCTGGAAAGGGGGATGCAGGCAATGTCAGTGTTTCTGTCACAGGACCAGTAACAATTACTGGAGTAAAGGATGGATTTGCCAGTGCGATTTTCAGCCGAGTTAACACGGGAGCGACAGGCAATGGGGGTAATATTGCTATTTCCTCTGGCTCTTTCTCTTTAAGCGATGGCGCTCTACTGGAAGCCAGTACATATGGACAAGGGAATGCAGGCAATGTGTCGGTGCGAGCGTCCGGTTCGGTTGAGCTTGTTAATCAGGGTATCTTAAGCACTGTAGAATCAACCGGTGTGGGTAATGGTGGCAACATCAACATTAATGCTGCAACACTCTCACTCAAGGATGGTGCTCAACTAGCAGCTGGGGTTCGTGGTCAAGCATCTGACACTCAACCCGGTGGACGGGGGAATGCAGGCAATGTCACTGTTGATGTTACAGGTCCTGTTATGATTACTGGGGTTGGGAGATTTTCCAGTGGGATTTTCAACTATGTAGAAACAGGGGCTATAGGTAATGCGGGAAATATTGCCATTTCCTCTGGCTCTTTCTCTTTAACTAATGGTGGCATACTGAATAGCAGTACCTTAGGACAAGGAAATGCAGGCAATGTGTCGGTGCGAGCATCAGGTGCTGTTGAGCTTGCAGGTAGTGACACTCGCATCCTCAGCACTGTGGAAGCAGGAGGTGTAGGCAAAGGTGGCAATATCGACATCAAGGCAGCAACACTATCACTCAAAGATGGTGCTCAACTGCGAACTGCAGTTCGTCAAGCATCTGACACCCAGCCAGCCGGAAGGGGGGATGCAGGCAATGTCAGTGTTTCTGTCACAGGACCAGTAACAATTGCTGGAATCAAGGATGGATTTTACAGTGGGGTTTTCAGCTTTGCGCAAACGGGGACGACGGGCAATGGGGGCAATATTACTATTTCCTCTGGTTCGTTCTCTTTAAGCGATAGCGGCAGACTGTCTGCTAGTACTGCTGGACAAGGCAATGCGGGCAATGTGTCGGTGCGAGCATCGGGTGCAGTTGAGCTTACAGGTAGTGACACTCGCATCTTCAGCACTGTGGAAGCAGGAGGTGAGGGCAAAGGTGGCAATATCGACATCAAGGCTGCAACACTATCACTCAAAGATGGTGCTCAACTGCGAACCTTAGTTAGTGAAGCATCCGACACCCAGCCAGCCGGAAGGGGGGATGCGGGCAATGTCACTGTTGATGTCACTGGACCTGTTACGATTGCTGGCGAAAAGGATGGATTTTACAGTGGTATTTTCAGCTTTGTGAACACGGGAGCGAAAGGTAATGGGGGGAATATTGCGATTACAAGTGGTTCCTTCTCCTTGAGCGATACTGGCAGACTTATTGCCAGCACCTATGGACAAGGAAATGCAGGCAATGTGTCGGTGCGAGCATCGGATTTCGTTTCGCTTGCAGGCAGTAACACTGGCATCGCCAGCACTGTGGAACCACAAGGTGTAGGCAAAGGTGGCAACATCAGTATCAACGCTCGAAGAGTATCCCTCAATGATGGTGCTCAAATCACTGCTAGCAGTTTTGGTAATAATAGTGCTGCTGGCGATATAGAAGTTGATGCTCGCTCTATCCGTCTGGACAATGGCTCAACGATCAACGCTGACACAGTAGGGGGGCAAGGAAATATCAATTTGCGCGCTCGCGATTATGTGCTGTTGCGTCGTGGTAGCAAGATAACCACCAATGCCACTGGCTTAGCAACTGGCGGCAATATCACCATTAATGCTGGTAATCTCGTCGCCTTTCCATCAGAAAATAGTGACATCACTGCCAAAGCACAACAGAGTTCTGGTGGTCGGATAACCATCAATACTAAAGGCGGTATCTTTGGTATTGAGTATCGACAGCAAGAAACACCATTGAGTGATATCACCGCCAGTTCTGACCTTGGTCTACAGTTCAGTGGTGTAGTGCAAATCAACACACCTGATATTGACCCAACTCGTGGGTTATTTGAATTGACAGAAGCTGTGGTTGATCCTGCACAGCAGGTTGCCCAAAACCCCTGTACCAAAGGTTATGGTAGCAGCTTTACCATTACCGGACGCGGCGGACTTCCAACTGATCCTAATAAAATCCTCAGTAGTGATAATGTGCGAGTTGATTTAATCAAACCTGTTGTTCTTACGGTAGGTTCAACAAATGCAACACAAAAGCAGCCATCTCAAAAGCCACCTGTCAAACAGATAATACCAGCACAGGGTTGGATATATAACGAAAAAGGTCAGGTGGTGCTGGTTGGTTATGATCCGACTAAGACTGGCCCACAACGGGAGCAGCCAGCACCTACTAGTAGTTGTGCTGCAGTGAAATAGATACGTAGAACGTTTAAGCTGTGATTCGGTGTTAATTTGACCCTCCGGGTTCGCCAGATGCCTACGGAGGGAGACCCTCCTGCAGCACTGGTCTCACCTCACTCCCGCCCTTACACCGCACCCCTCTCCTTAGTAAGGAGAAGGGAGGTTTTGGCGTAAGCCAAAGCCGGGGTGAGGTCACACGCGCGTTGCATTCATGAGTATTACCTCACCCCGCCCTCCACCGCACCCCTCTCCTTGTTAAGGAGAGGGGAGGTTTTGGCGTAAGCCAAAGCCGGGGTGAGGTCACACGTGCGTTGCATTCATAGGTATTACCTATCCAACCTTTTAATCCCCTCTCCTTTATAAGGAGAGGGGCGGTTTTGGCGTAAGCCAAAGCCAGGGTGAGGTCACACGCGCGTTGCATTCATGAGTATTACCTCACCCCGCCCTAACACCGCACGCCTCTCCTTAACAAGGAGAGGGGAGGTTTTGGCGTAAGCCCACGCAATCGAGCACAAAACATATCAAAGTATTTTTCCCAACTTCATTAGGACTTACGCACTTTACAAATCAACTCTTGTGTGCAGAACGCAAGGAGTACCAACTTCCGTGCGGTTCTGCAATAGTCAGATTTCGCAAGAATTTCCCATTTTTATCTGACTGGTGCATAAGTTGATTTTGCTAGCACCTAATTAAACAAGGAATGGCAAGAAATCAGTTTCCAGCACGAAATAGATTTTTGTCAATGCGTAAGTCCTACTCATATTCCAAACTCATAACATGCTGAGGATAAAACAAATGCATCACCCACTCTTTTTCCTCGCCTTACCCCTAGCTACCCTAGCAAGCCTTAGCTACCTCAGCGTTGCAACAGCACAAATCACTCCTGATAACAGTCTCGGTGCAGAAAATTCTGTTGTTGCTCCCAATGTTGACATTAAGGGCACCCCTAGCGATAGGATTGATGGGGGCGCAATTCGTGGGGACAACCTATTCCACAGTTTTCAGGAATTTAATATCAATGCTGGTAGAGGAGCTTATTTTTCCAATCCGGGTGGGATTGCAAACATACTCACCAGAGTGACTGGGGGTAATGTCTCGAACATTCAGGGTATCTTGGGTGTGTTGGGTAATGCTAACCTGTTCTTGATCAACCCGAATGGAATTATCTTTGGACCAAATGCCCGGTTGGATGTGGGTGGTTCATTTTTGGGAAGTACGGCAAATAGTTTGATTTTTAAAAATAATTTTGAGTTTAGTGCAACGAATCCCCAAGCACCGCCATTGTTAACAATAACTGCTCCGGTTGGGTTGAGCTATCGGGAGAATTTCAAAAATATCACCAGTCAATCTACTAATCTTACTGTCCCACAAGGGAACTCCTTAACACTGGTGGGTGGTAATGTGAGCTTAAATGACTCTAGACTAAGAGCACCAGGAGGACGAGTTGAGTTAGGAGGATTATCTGCTTCTGGGACGATAGGACTCAATAGTGATGGAAGCTTGAGTTTTCCTGTGGGAGTGCAAAGAGCAGATATCTCGCTGACAAATGCTATGAGCGTTGATGTTAGCTCCGGCGGTGGTGGTAGTATTGCAGTTAATGCCCGCAATTTAGATATTTTGGGAGGAAGTATTCTTCAGGCTGGAATAGGCCAAGGCTTGGGGACAGTTGATAGTCAGGCGGGAGATATTAACGTTGATGCAACTGGGACAATCAACCTTGGAGAGTCAAGTGTAATTAAAAATATCGTAGATTCCGGAGCGACTGGTAATGCTGGCAAAATTAATGTAGTTGCTAACTCGCTCAATGTACTTACTGGCTCCCAACTAGAGAACTCCACTAAAGGACAAGGGAATGCGGGCAACGTGAATGTCAATGTTCGTGATACGGTTTCCTTTGATGGAGCCGGAAAGAATGGCAATGCTAGTGGAATAATCAGCACTGTAGATACAACAGGTGTGGGCAACGCGGGTGATATCAACATCACTGCCAGGTCGCTCTCAGTAACTAATGGCGCTCAACTGAATACCATCACATTTGCTAAGGGAAATGCAGGCGATGTGAATATTATTGCCCGTGATACGGTTTCCTTTGATGGAGCTGGAAAGAATGGCAATGCTAGTGGAATACTCAGCACTGTAGACACAACAGGTGTAGGTAATGGGGGCAAAATTGAGATTACAACCGGGTCACTTTCGCTGACAAAAGGTGCTCAACTAAATGCGCTCACTCAAGGACAGGGAAATGCGGGCAACGTGAATATTATTGCCCGTGATACGGTTTCTTTCGATGGGGCGAATATCAATGGAAGTGTGAGTGGCGTATTTAGCAGTGTGAATAATACAGGAGTAGGTAATGGGGGGAAAATCGACATCACGACTGGATCGCTTTCGCTAACAGGTGGTGCTGAGTTGTCTGCCATCACAAAAAACCAAGGAAATGCGGGCAACGTGAATATCAATGCCCGCGATACAGTTTCCTTTGATGGAGTAAGTATTAATGGAGGCTCCAGTGGAATATTCAGCAGTGTAGACACAACAGGTGTCGGCAAGGGCGGCGATATCAACATCACGACTGGATCGCTATTGCTGACCAGAGGAGGTGGATTATTTAATAGCACCTCTGGACAGGGGAATGCAGGCAACGTGAATATCAATGCCAGCGATACAATTTCCTTTAATGGAGCGAATAGCGTCTACGGAGGTGGTAGCGGTGTATACAGCAGTGTAGAAACAACAGGTGTGGGTAACGGGGGCGACATTAAAATCACGACCAATTCGCTGTCAGCAATCAATGGTGGTGGACTGTTTGCTAGCACCTCCGGGCGGGGTGATGCGGGCAACGTGAACATAAATGCCCGCGGGCAAGTCTCCTTTAATGGGGTGAGCAGCAATCAAGGCTCCAGTGGGGTATTTAACGATGTCAAATTGGGATCTGTAGGTAACGGTAGAAATATCCAAATTACAGCAAGAGAGCTTTTTGTGACGAATAATGCAAGGCTTTCTGCTACCAGTGCAGGAAGTGGCACAGCAGGTAACATAGAAGTAGCTGCTCGCTCTATCCGTTTGGACAATGGTTCAACTATCAACGCTGACACTGTAGCTGGACAAGGAAATATCACCCTGGGTGCTCGCGATTATGTGCTATTGCGTGGTGGTAGCAAGATAACCACTGATGCCAAAGGCACAGCGACTGGTGGCAATATCACCATTAATGCTGGGAATCTCGTCGCTTTTCCATCAGAAAATAGTGACATCACTGCTAAAGCAGAAGAAAGCTTTGGTGGTCGGATAAACATCAATACTAAAGGCGGTATCTTCGGTATTGAGTATCGACCGCAGGAAACACCATTGAGTGATATCACCGCCAGTTCTGACCTTGGTCTGCAGTTTAGTGGGACAGTGCAAATCAATACACCTGAGATTGACCCTACTCAAGGGTTGTTTGAATTGACAGAAACTGTGGTTGATCCTGCACAGCAGATTGCTCAAAACCCGTGTATAAAAGGTTTTGGTAACAGTTTCACCATCACCGGACGTGGCGGACTTCCAACTGACCCAAATAAAGTCCTCAATAGTAACAATGTACGTGTTGATTTAATTCAGCCTGTCGCGAGTTCGGTAAGTTCAACAAGTACAACACAAAAGCAGCCATCTCAAAAGCCACCTGTCAAACAGATAATACCAGCACAGGGTTGGATATATAACGAAAAAGGTGAGGTGGTGCTGGTTGGTTATGATCCTACTAAGACAGGTCCACAGCGTGATCAGCCAGCACCTAATAGTAATTGTGCTGCAGTCAAATAGATATGTAGAACGTTTAAGCGTTTTGATTCGATGTTGATTTAACCCTCCGGGTTCGCCAGATGCCTACGGAGGGAGACCCTCCTGCAGCACTGGTCTCACCTCACTCCCGCCCTCCACCGCACCCCTCTCCTTATAAAGGAGAGGGGAGGTTTTGGCAAGAGCCAAAGCCGGGGTGAGGTCACACGCGCGTTGCATTCATGGATTTAACCTCACCCGCCCTCCACCGCACCCCTCTCCTTAACAAGGAGAGGGGAGGTTTTGGCAAGAGCCAAAGCCGGGGTAAGGTCACACGCGCGTTGCATTCATGGATTTAACCTCACCCGCCCTCCACCGCACCCCTCTCCTTGTTAAGGAGAGGGGAGGTTTTGGCAAGAGCCAAAGCCGGGGTGAGGTCACACGCGCGTTGGATTCATCAGTATTACCTATCCAACCTTTTAATCCCCTCTCCTTTATAAGGAGAGGGGCGGTTTTGGCGTCAGCCAAAACCGGGGTGAGGTCACACGCGCGTTGCATTCATAGCTATTAAGTAGGTCATCCCAACTCAAGTTCCTCGAATATAATATAGCCTGTGTCCTTCATACCTAAAGCTTCATAGGTCTTTTGCGCAACAGTATTTTGATGTTCCACATAAAGTCTAAAACCACATATTTTTAGTTCATGTTGTTGATTTCTAGCTTTTTCTTTGACAAATTCATAGAGTTGGCGATAAATCCCTTGACGACGAAAATCTGGGTGAACGTAGACACTTTGTATCCACCAAAATATCCCATTTCGCCAGTCGCTCCACTCTGTTGTTACCATCAGAGAACCAGTCACTTTATTCTTGTTTTCTGCAACAACATAAAAACCCAAAATCGGATTTTTCAATAATGTTTCTACACCAGCAGTGAGAATCTCTATAGAGAGGTCTTTGTCCTCGGTTTCACGTGCCATTGCTCGATTGAATTCAACCAAGACATCTAAATCATCAGGTTTTGCTAAACGAATTAAATACTTGTTTTCTACCATTTTCCTTTAGGACATATAGCAAGGAACGCTTAACGCTTAACAGGGAACGCTTAACAGGGTTGAAAATCTCGTGATGTCCGTATTTTCTAATTAGTTCATATTCTAATCTAACTGGCAACGGCTATACGTTTAATTAAGTTGAGTGACTGTAATTGTTCCCCTATCTCCATTTAACATCCTATCTAGCAACGGCTATACGTTTAATTAAGTTGAGTTACTAAAGTATTTTTTGTAAGGTAGGCACTGTTAACCGTGCGCGAAAACGCTTATTTTTAGATTGTGTGCAGTGGTTTTCTTCAGCCTTTGCAATTTACAGACAGCGCATATATATAAGCGATGGTTTCAGAAATGAGTCTTTGTACTGGGATTCCCGTTGTAAAAATTTAGCGAGAAGAACCGTACCAAACAGTGATATACTGAATTTACAAGTCAGTTCTAGTGGGTTAGCCACCAGAAGTCAGGGAAAAAGACGAGTGCAAACTCCGCACTTGGCAACAACTGTCCAGACGAGAGTCTCTCAGTCAGAACACCTGTGGCTTGTTCATAACGTCACCGTTTACACTATTGATTCTTATGCCAGCAAAGTTTCACATTCAGACAGAATGGACAACTGCTTTTCGTCACTTGTAGGACACAAGATGTCCTACACAAGTTGCTTGTCTGGAAAAACAGCAAATGGCTGGTCAATAAGTACTTACTAGCTGTTTAGATATTAACACAAAATCCATCAGCATCACATAATAGCGCTTGTCTTTGACATCACAAAGTTAGTCCAGAGAGTTGCGCATTCAATCTCTTTGTCAATAGCAACCCGGAATTAGGAAATACGAAATAAAGAACGAAGCTGGATTTTTCCGAAATTCAGTTTACTGCGGTTGAATAACTCATTCAACACGTGACCTTTTGGCTGTTTTCTAACTCTATATCTACATAAATTTTTTAGGAGCAAATATGCAAGCAGCGAATAAAACTGTGGTACTTCCCAACTTCAACACAATGAATACTGAGGATTACATCGAATTAGAACAGCAATATGGCGCTGATAATTACCATCCTTTAGATGTAGTTATAACCAAAGGAGAAGGGGTCTGGGTATGGGATATAGAAGGTAAAAAATATCTAGATTTTCTTTCGGCTTACTCAGCACTCAATCAAGGTCATTGTCATCCCAAAATTCTGGAAGCTATGATCAAACAAGCTCAAAAAGTAACACTCACTTCGAGGGCTTTTCGCAATGACCAATTGGGAAGATTTTACGAAAAGCTTTCTAAAATTTCTGGCTTGCCAAAAGTGTTACCCATGAATTCTGGCGCTGAAGCGGTTGAAACTGCGATCAAAGCAATTCGTAAATGGGCTTACAAAGTCAAAGGTGTACCTGAAAATCAGGCAGAAATTATCGTTTGTACTAATAACTTTTCTGGACGGACTATTAGTTTAATCAGTTTCTCCACAGAAGAACAATATCAAGATGGATTTGGACCTTTAACAACTGGGTTTAAAGTCATACCTTTCGGTGATGCTGAAGCATTAGAAAAAGCGATGACTCCTCACACTGCTGCATTTTTGGTAGAACCAATTCAGGGAGAAGGAGGTATTATTGTTCCTCCTAATGGATTTTTAAAACAAGCAGAAGAAATCTGCAGATCGCATAACGTATTACTAATTTTTGATGAAATTCAAACTGGATTGGGAAGAACAGGCAAAATGTTTGCCCATCAATATGAAAATGTCAAACCAGATGGTATAACCGTAGGAAAAGCCTTATCCGGTGGCTTTTATCCAATTTCTGCTTTCATTTCTACTGACGAAGTGATGAGTGTCTTTCAACCAGGAGATCATGGTAGTACCTTTGGAGGAAATCCTTTAGCTGCTGCAATTGGGAACGCCGCACTTGATGTCATTCTGGACGAAGATTTGCCAGGAAAAGCGGCTATTTTGGGAGAATATTTTCAGACGAAATTACAATCTATCAAAAGTTCACATATCAAGGAAGTACGCGGTAAAGGCTTACTCATTGGGATGGAATTACACCCGGAAGCTGGTGGTGCCAGACGTTTTTGTAAGGCGTTAGCCAAACAGGGATTATTAGCCAAAGAGACAAGAGATAATGTCATCCGTTTTGCCCCACCTCTTGTTATTTCTCAAGATGAAATCGATTGGGCATTTGAGAAAATTGAAGGAGTTTTGACTAAATGAAAGAACTCAGAACTCACCGGGGATTGATGATAAAAAGCATGCAAGCCCCAATACGGTTCAGTTAAGGATTTTTGGTAAGATTTGGTGATCTGTAGAGACGTAGCATGTGAGGCAGTGCGTTGGGGAGGCACACCGTTGGGCGGCTATGCCGACTTGAAGGTTGTGCCGTCGGGTTCCCCGACTTGTTCGCATGATTGCGTCTCCCCTTGGGAGAAGCAACTGCCGTTCGCGTAGCGTCTCCGGAGGAGATACCCGAAGGGCTACGTCTCTAGATTGCTTTATTTACGGGGAGGCAAACTGGTGAGTTGGTAGGTTTTAACCTATGTGTTCTTCTTAAAAAATTTTTGGTTAGTTTAGTTTACTCTGGAGTATACTGAAAAAATTGTCGTGTCTGAGAAGTTATAAGTAACAAAATTGATTAGTTGTCTCATCCAACCCATGAGTGTCTGGGGTTTGCATGTCAGATTAAACAAAAGACGGCAGTCTGATCCGGGTATGTCCTGGTATGACCACTGTGAAGCGCCTAGTAGCAAGGCAAGACTAGCCTTATAGTCGCAATACGGACCGTGTAATGTTTATTATCAATGGCAAGGAGAATCTACCATGAATCGTGAAGAACTTTTGCAACAGACTGTTGAACCAATTGACATTAAAGCTTTCGATGTCGTTGGTTTGGTGGAAGCAATGGGTAAGACGGCTTTTCAGGCTCGAAATTTGGGACGTGCAGCAAAAATCTACGACGCGATGCTGCAAGATAAAGAATGCACGATTATTCTGTGTTTAGCTGGCTCTTTGTTTAGCGCTGGGCTAAAGGAAGTCGTCCACGACTTAATTACTCACAATATGGTAGATGCGATCGTCTCTACCGGTGCTAACATCGTTGACCAAGATTTTTTTGAAGCATTGGGTTATCGCCATTATGTGGGCGATCCTTTTGCTGATGATGAGGTGTTAAGACAAGAACGGGTTGACCGCATATATGACACCTACATTGATGAGGATCAACTGCGGGTGTGTGACATGACGATCGCAGAAATCGCCGAAACTTTAGATAAGCGTCCCTATTCCTCACGGGAATTTATTACGGAAATGGGCGCTTATCTACAACGCCGTGGTAACTATGGTAAATCTGTCGTACAAGCGGCTTATGAACACCAAGTTCCAATTTTTGTTCCGGCTTTTAGCGACTGTTCTGCTGGGTTTGGACTTGTCCATCACCAATGGAATTCCCCAGAATCTCATGTCACGATTGACTCCGTGCGCGACTTCCGGGAGTTGACGCAGTGCAAACTCGCTTCCAACTACACTGGATTATTCATGATTGGTGGCGGTGTACCGAAAAACTTCGCCCAGGATACAGTGGTAGCGGCAGAATTACTGGGATTTGAAACCAGTATGCACAAGTATACAATTCAAGTCACCGTCGCTGATGAGAGGGATGGAGCTTTATCTGGTTCCACCCTCAAAGAAGCTCATTCTTGGGGCAAGGTAGATAAAGCTACCGAACAGATGGTCTTTTCAGAGGCGACTGTGGCGTTACCGTTAATTGCGGGGTATGCGTACGGTAAGGGAAATTGGCGCGATCGCCAACCCCATCGTTTAGCTCAGTTGTTTAGCAAACCTCAATCCAAGGTAAAAGCTTGAGATAAATTCTTTGCTCGCTTAGTACAGCCCACCATAAATGAGGTACGGAATTCGCTTTTGGAATGAGCAGTGTTCAGTACGCTCACGATTTTGATTTCCGACCCCTTAAAGGGGTCGGAATTTTAATTATGGTAGGTTGGGTGGAGCACAGCGCAACCCAACATGAAATTTGAGATTTCCAACCCTAATTTAGGGAGATCCAATAAAAAAAATATCCAACCTAAGCCCTTCGGGCACGCTACGCGAACAACAACGGGACTACGACTAGTTAACGGGTTTAGGCTGTTTCCCGCCCTTCGGGCGGGAAACAAGGTTGGATATTTTTTTCTTTGTAAGTGCCTTATGAAACGCTGTACTTACAGGCTGATTATGAAACGCTGTACTTACAGGCTGATAAAGAATATTGTACTTCAGTCGCTCGCACTCTTTCTAAACCATTTTGTTTCAATTTCAAACCAGTCGTTTCACAAAAACTTTGTGCTATCAATGCAGCTTGGTTATATCCACGCTCTTTTTGCTTATTGAGGTGCAGTGGGATGGGAACAACCACAACTCTATCGGACATGGGTGAATGTAATAGCCATGCTTCTCCGAACAATTGACCCAAAGGACGGGCAATTTGGGGTTGATTTTCGTATTTCATTGTAGCGATACGCATGCAGGCGTCTGCGCTCCGCGCAATCGCCCGTTTAAGCACACCGCCATATGCCCCCAAGCAAACACTGGTAGGGGGTCTTTCCACAGATATCTGGGGTCTTTTAGGTAACATTTTTGCAACTGTCTGGTACATTTTTGGCACAACTCCTGGGAGGTCGGACGCTGACAAAGAGGGCAGTTGGATTGTAGAAAAAGGTTGAGTAAGCCTTTAAAATTTTGTGTCCAGTTTTTCATCTAGGCTTCCCCGAAGGGCTCAGGACATAGGAGGGAAACCCTCCGTAGATATCTGGCATTGGAAACCCTACCAAGAGCGCTGGTCTCACCGTAAGACGTGGCCGTTCCCACTAGGGTGTACGCAGTTCATGATGGCTACTTTACCAATACTTTATATAAAAGTGGCTAAATGTAAACAATGTATGATTTTATTGAAATTTTACGTAAAATTGCTGAGTGATCCGGAACAATAACTAAAGCCATATTTTATTTCGTATGGCTTCAATTAAGTTTTAGAAACCCTGTTTAAAGCAGCACATACATAATGGTTGCAACAGAGCTACAGCATAAATTGACTCAAATGTTGGCAAAAAATCAGAAAAACAGAAAAAGAAATGAGCCATGCTAGAAAAAATAGCTATAGCGGCTTGCCTGAGTTAGAGAAGTCGAAAGACACCGAAAAGGCAACAAGGAAAAGGGATGGTTTTGCTTTCCCGTTTATCAGTGTGTTATCAACGCTTTTAGAAGTAACACAAATGATTGCCATTTGGGCAGCGGGGATGCTAAAAAAACTGACCCACTTAGTATCCAATTTGTTAAAAAGCACACAAATAAAAAAGAGCACGACAATTGCTGCACTAGTGATGGCTGCAATCTTAGCCGGACATAGTGTATCAGCGCAGGTTAATGGACCACCTCCCCTGGGTGGGATAGAGGTTCCAAAACCAAAGAATCTGACGGATTTCGTAAAAGATGAAAAAGCTGCGATCGCCCTAGGAAAGTCTCTTTTCTGGGATATGCAGCTTGGCTACGATGGCATCCAGTCTTGTGCTAGTTGTCACTTTAATGCTGGAGCAGACAGCAGATCCAAAAACCAAATCAGCCCAGGTTTCATTGATAGGACTTTCACCCCGGGAAAAGGTCCGAACTACCAGCTGACGGCAGTAGATTACCCATTTCATAAGCTAGCAAACCCAGATGACATATCTTCGACCGTTGTCTCTGACAATAATGATGTTGCTGGCTCTCAAGGGGTCTTTAGGGCAAGATTTGTTGACGTTAATCCTGGCAGTGACAAGGACAAAGTGACGCCTTTGAAGGATCAAGTCTTCAATGTGAATGGCACGAACGTGCGTCAAGTGACGCCCCGGCATTCACCATCAGTGATCAACGCAGTGTTTAACTTTCGGAACTTCTGGGACGGACTGGCTCAAAACACCTTCAACGGGGTAAATCCCTTGGGGTTGAGAGACTCTAATGCTTATGTTTTGAAAGCAGTTCACCGAAAGCAACTCGAAGATGTGCAAGTTAGTCTCAATAATTCCTCACTGGCTTCACAGGCGGTGGGACCACCGGAGAATTCCTTGGAGACGTCAGCTGAATTGACCAATGTCACCACGCCGTTGAGAATTGAGTTATCTGGAAACGATACTACGGTTAAGGTGTTCGACACCCTAGGTCGGACTGTTAACAATACCGTTGATGCGGAGGTCTTGGAAAACATTACCAACAGCGATGAGCAGGCAAGCCGACTATCTCCTGGGTCCAATAATAAGCGTTTCAGAAGGGTGGGTAGGAAGCTCGGTAAGAAGTTCCTTGCCTTAAAGCCTCTTGCCAAGCAGATTGTAGCTTATGATGACAGTGTTTTAGGTTCTTTAAGCAACTCCAGTGCCTATTCATCTAAACCAGGTCTGAAAAAGTCTTACGAGGCGTTGCTCCAGGACGCCTTTAAGCGGGAGTGGTGGGATTCAGATATGATTATCAAAATTAACCCACAAACCGGTAGGCGAACCTTCTCGCACAAAAAGGGCAAGTTGAACACCAACGAATTCACGCTAGCAGAGTACAACTTCTCGCTCTTCTTTGGGCTAGCAGTTCAGGCGTACGAGTCAACATTGGTTTCTGCTGAGACACCATTTGACCAGTTCTTAGCTGGAAACAGTGGCGCTCTGACGGCACAGCAGCAGCTGGGATGGAACGTTTTCCAAAACAAGGGTACGTGCATTGCCTGCCACGCAGGATCGGAATTGACCGCCGCTTCAGTGACTACCGTCGCTCAAAGGGGACGAATCGGACGTGCGCCTGTGCAGGCTGGTGGGCGTCCTGAAGACAGTGGCTTCTTTAGCATCGGCGTCAGACCTTCCAGCGAAGACCCCGGTTTGGGTGGTAATGACGGTTTGAATGGTAATGGTCAAGGCAATCCCTTGTCGGAAGTCCGGCTAGCTCAGCAGGGGAAATTTAAGCAGCTCCTCGGCGAAGATCCCCCTACTCTCAATCCCCCGCTTGATCCCAATGAAGCGGTGACTGCAGACGGAGCCTTCAAAACACCAGGACTTCGCAATATAGAACTTACTGCTCCTTACTTCCACAATGGTGGTCAGTCAACTCTGGAGCAAGTGGTTGATTTTTACAATCGAGGCGGCGACTTTGGTGGACTCCCGCCGCTGAATCTAACACCTGAGGAAAAACAGGGGCTGGTTGCTTTTATGAAAGGGCTGACTGATGAGCGAGTCCGCAATCAAAAAGCGCCCTTCGACCACCCGCAACTGTTTATTCCTAATGGACATCCAGGAAACCAAAACTCCGTCACCATCGACCCCAACGTCAAAACACAAGACGGTACCACGCAAGCTACGGATTCTCTGTTGGAAATCCCGGCTGTTGGTCAAAACGGTGGTAATCCTCTGCCGAAGTTCTTGGCAACCTCTTGAGGAATTGACGTAGTTCCTAACTTCTCAAAAGCCTGGGAAACCAGGCTTTTTTAATGAAGCAATTTGACATATACTCTGTCGCAACGAGCTGTTTCTACACCTGTTGCTTTTTGATACCCGTTGCTTTCGTACAGCTTGACAGCTTCGCTCAAAACACTGACGGTTTCAATCCAAATTTGCTGAAAACCACCAGATGCGTTCGCTGCTTCTAATTCTTGTAGCAAACGTTTCCAAAAGACAATTTCCATACCTCAAGTCGTGTACTCGGCGTTAATCTTCACGTAGTCATAACTCAAGTCACAACCCCAAGCCTTACCTGAACTAGAACCAGTGCCAATACTAACGGAAATTAACACGGTATCTTCTTTGAGGTACGCGCCTTGTGCTGCTTGTTTCAAATACTCACTTGCAGCTTTCTTATCAAATGGTAATGGTTGACCATTCTCCATCAGCAAGATATCTCCTAACTTTATTTTCAGGTTTTCTTGCTCAAAAGGAACTCCCGCACGTCCGGCGGCTGCGGCGATACGTCCCCAGTTGGGATCGCGTCCAAAGATGGCAGACTTGACAAGAGAAGAACCTGCAATGGTTTTGGCAATTTGACGGGCTGCTTGTTCATCTTGCGCCCCTGTGACTTGCACTTCTATAAGACAAGTTGCGCCTTCACCGTCACGGGCGATCGCCTTCGCCAAATGCTGGCAAACTGCTGTTAACATCGCCTCTAATTTTTCTGCTTCTGCGCCCATTTCAGTTATTGCTGGGGTGCGCGATTGACCGTTAGCAAGAGCAATTAAACTATCATTAGTACTCGTATCCCCATCAACAGTGATGGAATTAAAACTTCTGTCTCCCGCGCGACTCAACATTTGTTGCCAGAGAGTGGGAGACACAGCTGCATCACAAGTCACAAAAGCTAGCATTGTTGCCATGTTGGGATGAATCATCCCGGAACCTTTGGCGATACCTCCAATTCGTACTGGGCGATCGCCCATCATTGTCTCTAAAGCAATAGATTTTGTCACCAAGTCTGTGGTAATTATCGCACCAGCTGCTGCATCTGAGCCTGTTTCACTCAGTTCTGCAACGAGTTTCGGAATTCCTGCTTTGAGTGCATCCATACGAATACGTTGCCCAATCACACCCGTGGAAGCGAGTAGCACGGATTCTGAGGGAATATTGAGTACTTGCGCTACTGCCATTGCTGATTCTAAAGCGTCTAACCAGCCTTGATGACCAGTTGCAGCATTGGCTTGTCCAGCATTGCAAAGGATAGCACGGGCGCTATGCTTTGCTTGCAAGCTTTGACGACAATAATCCACACAGGCAGCTTTGACATGACTGGTGGTGAAGACACCTGCGGCGATCGCCTCCACATCTGACACTATCAAAGCCAAATCGGGCAATCCTGAAGATTTCAACCCTGCTCTAATTCCTGCTGAGCGATACCCTCTAGGTGCTGTGATACCACCACTAATTTCTTGCCAGTCTGCCATTGTTTTTCCCCTGTTTGATCACAGCGCCAGATTTTTGCTTGTGGCGTTCTGCATTCTGAGTTCTTGTCAATGGTGATTATACCAAGCTTTTGGTTCTACTTTCATTTTTGAAACTCTTGACAAAGTAGCAGCCATTTATCGCTAATAATTAATTATTAAACAAATAAAAAGAGAGCCACTTGGGCAGCTCTCCAGATCATCAGGGTGCATCTTTGTATATCATACTAATACATAAAGGGGGTGATTGGCTAGACCCCTCATTTATTTTTTTTTCAGAAATTCTTCAGAGGACACCAAACCCAAAAAGGGGATAAAAAAAAATAGAGAGCCACTTGGGTAGCTCTCCAGATCATCAGGGTGCATCTACATAACATAGTATAGCACTTTCGGACTGAGGGTCAAGACCCCTCACCCCCTTTTTTCAAAATTTTTTTTGAGACAATTCAAAAATCACCATACTGAGTATCTGCCAGCAGATGCTTATTGCGAAAAGTGAACTCTATAAATATTGTATTTTCGTAATGTTGGTAAGGCAACCCGATGATTGTTGAGAATGGATGAGAGATTACCAGAGCAACTTGATACTCCCACCTCATCCAAATTTCGGTGTTCGACTTGAGTAAATGTGAATCACGCAATGGCATAGAGTGCCCGCCCGTTTGGGGCGAATGATTTTTCCACCTTTCTGGTGTCAGCTTTAGGAACTGAACACTTATCTCAAAATTAATAAGCTCTTAAAACCTAGTTAATACTCAGTTGATAAGTTAATCTTGCCACAAAAGTCGGAAGTTAGAAGTAAAAAGGTCTTTCTGTGTGGCTTTTTGACCTCACCCTTGTACTTCAAGCACGAACAATGTGCTGTCTCAAAACTTGATCAACTTGGCAATGAGTCCGTTTTTATCCCGCTTTTAGTTTTCCCTGTATTTCAACAATCTCCAACAAGGATACATATGGAACGTTTTCAGTTTGCTCGCGATCTGGCTACTAAACACAAGCGACGGCGCTTTCTGATTGGTACTCTTGGTGTGAGTGCAAGTGTCATTGCCAGTCAATGGACTCACAAAGTTGTTGCACAGCCTAGTTTTTCTGGTTATCCCTTCAGTCTTGGGATTGCTTCTGGTGAACCTTTACCAGATGGTGTGGTGCTATGGACGCGGCTAGCCCCAGAACCGTTAAATGGTGGTGGAATGCCGTCTGTGAATGTGCCAGTACAGTGGCAAGTCGCTTTGGATGAAAACATGAGAAATGTTGTGCGACGGGGTACGGCGATCGCCACCCCCGAATTTGCACACTCTGTCCATGTAGAAGTTGGCGGGTTGCAGCCTGATCGTTGGTATTGGTATCAGTTCAAGGCAGGTAATGAAGTCAGCAGCATCGGACGTACCCGTACAGCACCAGCACGCGATACCCGTGTTGCTCAGTTCCGCTTTGGCTTTGTCAACTGTCAGGATTGGCAAAACGGTTACTACACAGCTTACCAGGGCTTGGCGAAAGAGGAGCTAGATTTGGTCGTTCACTTGGGCGACTATATATATGAGTATGGATCACAACCTGGAGGTCCACGTCAACATAATAGTCCTGAAATCGTCACTCTTGGTGACTACCGAAACCGTCATGCTCTTTACAAAACTGACGCCAACCTGCAAGCAGCCCATGCTGCCTTTCCCTGGATAGTCACTTGGGACGATCATGAAGTAGAAAATAACTACGCCAGCTTGATTCCAGAAGAAAATCAAAGTCAACAGGAGTTTGTCACACGTCGTGCTAACGCTTACCAAGCTTACTACGAACATATGCCCCTACGTCGATTATCCCTGCCTCATGGTCCCTATCTACAGCTCTATCGGCGTTTTACTTTCGGGGACATCGCTGAGTTTAACGTGCTAGATACCCGTCAGTACCGCAGCGATCAACCTTGCGATGACGGCTTAAAACCTCGTTGTTCTGAAGCTTTTGATCCAAATGCGACTATGACTGGCACAAAGCAAGAACAGTGGCTATTTCGAGGTTTGAGCAAATCACAAGCTCGCTGGAATGTTATTGCTCAGCAAACTATGATGGCACAATATAACTTTGATGCGCGTCCAGGGCAAGAAGTTTTCAATTTGGATCAGTGGGATGGTTATGTAGCTGCACGCGATCGCTTCCTGAAATTTCTACAACAACAGCAACCGAATAATCCAGTTGTCATTACTGGTGACATTCATTCGAGTTGGGTACACGACTTAAAAACGGACTTCAATAATCCAAACTCTCCCACTGTTGGCACTGAGTTCGTAGGTACCTCAATTTCTTCCGATTTCCCTGAAACTTTTATTCCCCCAACTGTAGCAGCTTTAAGCGCCAATCCTCATACGAAATTCTTCGACGGCAAAAACCGGGGCTATGTGCGTTGTCATCTGACACAAAATACTTGGCAAAGTGACTACCGGATTGTTTCCACGATTCGTGAACCGAATGCAAGTATCAGCACTCTAGCTTCGTTTGTCGTTCCAAACGGGCGATCTGGTGCTGAACAAGCGTAGTGCTGCTAGGCAAAAGTCAAAAGTCAAAGAACAATTTATTGGTGGCAATGTCAGTAGTCTGTTTGACGAAACTAGTGCAAGCGTACTCAGCATCCCACAAGGATAACGGAGGTCTTGGCAGTGTTTGACAGACTTGTTTCAATTCTGCGGTAGATTTTTTAGCAGCTTGTATCCTGGAAAAAATAGGACTTCCTTCACCCACTCGTTGGGATTCGAGGAATTACCTGGTTGGCGGTGAGGCAGTCCGCCCTTGGAGGTTCCCGAGGCAGTGCGTTGGGGGAATCTCCAACCCCACTCCGTAAATACTTTTTCTTATTAATTCTCTGTCGATTGATCATCTGAAATTGAATTAGATGCAAATGGATCGGGTGTCATCATTGGTGTGGCTTTACTTCGCGGGATGGTGGATATCAATAGAATAAAGATGTGAGTGGCGCATGCGTTTATGTGGATGAGGATGGGTGTGAGGTTCTCTTATTGGTATTCCTGAGTGATGATTGTGCTGATGATGTTCATCGTGGATGTGTTCGTGTTCATGCCAAAGGCTTTCATGAACGTGTTCATTTTCATCTGCTTTTGGTGAGAGGGTAAGGTGTACTACGCCCAACAGCCCTAAACCAACCAAGCTGCCGTAAAGGAATTCGTTTTCCGTAAAGTGGCTTCCTAGCCATCCAGCCAGCGGATAAGAGATTGCCCACCACAAATGACTCCAAGCGAAGTGTGCCCCGTAAACCCGCCCCTGTACCGTCCTGGGAATACGGTCAGCAATTAAGGTTTGGGTAGGTAAGTCCACCATATTTTGCCCTACTCCTGCAACTGCCCAAAGAACCATGAGCAAGGCTAAACTTGCATTGTTAGCAGGCAATAGCGCAACAGTGATGAGGGTTGCTCCCATCAGCACAAACGTTGTCCGTCCGATGCGTCTATCCAAGGCACCAATCACTACGGCACAAAGAGTCGCCCCGATGCCAAAAGCTGCCATCACCCAGCCGTATTGGACATTCCCTAATTTGAGTGTTCCTTGGACATAACCAACGGTGTTTACCAGAATTTGTGCGCCAGCAATAGACGCGACCAGCTGCATCGCCAGGGCGTAGCGAATCAACGCATCGTCGAATAGACGGGTTGTCCCTTCTTTAATATCCTGCCATGTTCTGCCTGGTGTTCTTATTGGTTGCTCCTTTGGATTGACTCTCAGTTGACCTGGTAGGGTGAAGATTAAAATAGCTGCAACGATAAAGCTGAAAGCATCTAAGAAGAAAACCTGTCTTGCCCCGATAAAAGCCGCGACAGCCCCTGCCAAACCGGGACCAAGCACCGATAGTAGTTGGTAGGTGGCGCTGGAAAGGGCGATTGCTTGTGGGTAGTCATTCTCCCCTGTTACTTGAGGGATTGTTGCCTTATAGGTTGGCGTAAAGAAGGCATTGAAGACATTAAGCGCAAAAATGAGGACATAAATTTGCCAAACAGCGATCACAAACGGAAGCAGTCCAACGATCACCATTCGCGCTAAATGGGTTGTGACCATGATGCGCTTGCGATCAAAGCGGTCTGCGATCGCTCCCGCCAGGGGTGAGAGTAATACAAACGCTGTAACACGCAGCGTCAAAGCACTGGAAAGCACAACGGCGGATTTTTCGCCAGCTAATTCAAAGGCAAGCAGGGCTAGACTAACCCAGGTCAGGGCATCACCTAACAGACTTATGGTTTGAGCTGAGTAAAGTCTGGCAAATACAGGGTTTTTTAAACTGCTAAAGAGCATCAAATTGCAATTGTTATAGGGGCATAGTTTTAAAATATTTATATGATAAACCTTTAACAGGTAATGGGGGGTGGGGGCATATTTTTTTGCTGATAAAAAGTGTACCAGAAGCCCACACCATAACTGTACTCAGTTTGGTGTTGGGTAGTTCACTGCAAAAAGTTCTTTAACCACCTTATTGCTTCACTTGTTGTCTGCTCACTTGCAATTAGAAGACATTGCCGTACAATTTCTGAAACGTTAGGAAAGTAACTGCTTTCTGCAAGTGCGTAACTTTCACCCTGCAATCTATAAACTAATAACTGGTTATTCTTTAGCAGCCAAACCTCTGGCACTCGATAAGGCAAATAATCATTGATATCTGTATAACTAGTAACGTCTACTTCAATTGCCAAATCGGGGGGAGGGTCGTTCTGCCAGTCGATGCGGTCTTTACCCTGAACTTGTTGCCAATTCTCAATGTAAAAGCAATAGTCAGGTTCAATACCACTGATTTCTGGCAAGCTCATGGTGATGGGTGTAAATGAGTCGTATATTCGGTTTAAGTAATCAAGTAGAGTTGTCACTATTAATGCAAGTAAACTTGCCTTTTTCCCATGCTCAGGTAAAGGAGCCATCAACAAAATCTCATTATGTCGATATTTGATACGAGGTATAGTGCGATCACCTAACTGTCTTTGCAGTCTTTGGTAGTCTTGCCAGTTTCCCAAGAGTTTCAAGACAGCACCAGGAGGTAATTCGATTCTTTCTGGTGTAATTACGGTATCCATTTTAGGGCTGACCATTATTGTCCTCCTTTTCTTCCATCCACTTCAAAGCCAGCACACGCAAGACATGAGCCATATTGCTTGCCAGCGTCGTTGCAAATCGCTTTGAACTGCTGACGTTCCTCCGAGGTAAAGAATGTTTGCACTGTAACAGCACCTGTTGTACGTCTAGTAAGGGTTATAGCTTTTTATCTAGGGAAAGTGACAGAAGCTCATGGAGTAGCCAGCGTGTTACCTTACTTGGAGACGCCGCCCAGCCAATAACACCTGACATGAACCAGGGTGCAGGTCAAACCATTGAGGATGTTGACGAATCTAAATGTTCTACCGAACAGCGATACAGGTTGACAAGATGACTGTCAGCCAAGCTGTAATAGACGTTTCGACCTTCCCGGCGGTAGTTAACTAAACGCATCGCTTTTAATAATCGCAGCTGATGACAAACGGCTGATTCCGTCATTTTCGTCAATGCGGCTAAATCACAAACACACAACTCTTGGGAAGACAAAGCTGAAAGAAGGCGCAGACGGTTCGTATCTGCCAGCACCCCAAAAACTTCTGCCATCTGTTGTGCCTTGTCTGTTGGCAGGATTTGCACTTTTGAGGAGCGTACATGCTCTAGATGTACCACATGAGTGTCACACTTTGGTGCATCAGAATTAGTGAGATTATCCAAGTCTTGCTTTGTCTTGCGCTTGTTCATGGTGTTCTTGGTAGAAAATGGTTCTCAATTTCAATAGTACCTAAAATAATAACAATTGTACAATTGAATAGTTACTCAATTGTTGTATTAGAATATTGGCAGTTAACTTTCTAGTCCTTTCTCCTTAGCTGCCATGACTCAAACCCCTTCCCTCAAGACTCAGCTTTTACAAGTTGATGGCATGGACTGTGGAAGCTGTGCCAAGACCATTGAAGCCAGTTTGCTTTCATTGCGCGGCGTAACGGAAGCTTCGGTAAGTTTTGCAACTGCAAAAGTCAAAGTTTCCTATGACACTAAGCTCTTGAGCGAAACTGAAATTAGAAATCGCATAACTGCTTTAGGTTATACGGTTAAACTGAGTGATGAAGCAAAGCCGCATAATCACACTCACTGTTGTCACAGCGACCACACCCATGTTGAGGTGGCACCTGCTAAAAAGCTACAGGCACAAATCGGAGGGATGGATTGTGGCAGCTGTGCCAAAACAGTTGAAGTTGGCTTGCAGCAAATAGCAGGCGTTTTGTCAGCATCGGTCAGCTTTGCTACGGGAAGAATGCAAGTATCCTATAATTCACAGATCCTTAGTGAGACGGCAATTTATGACCGGGTTAGAGCTTTAGGTTATACGGTTGAGCAGAGTCGTGAGGTCAAGCCGCACCATCACTCTCATTCCTGTTCTGGCAACCATGACCACGAACATGATGACCACGAACACGTTGAAGTGGCTTGTGCGAAAAAGCTACAAGTGAAAGTAAACGGAATGGATTGCGGCAGTTGTGCTAAGACGATTGAGGTCGGCTTGCAGCAAATGGCAGGGGTAACAGATGTATCGGTTAACTTTGCCACTGAACGATTGCAACTATCCTACGACCCGCAACTAATAAGTGAAGCAGCAATCTATGACCGAATTAAAGGTCTGGGATATACGGTTGAGCAGAGTCTTGAGGTAAGTGAGCGCCATAACACCCACGACGATTGCGATGACCATAACCACGCTCATCCAGTCGCCAAACCGACTCAAAAACGCGATCCAGCAGACTGGAAATTCTGGATTAGTAACCGTCGGGGACAGAGCGTAATTTTAGCGGGAGTAGGGTTAATTCTGGGCTTACTGGCGCAATATTTAGCGCTTCCCGTCTGGATAGCACGAGGTTTTTATGGCATTGGCATCGTCATTGCTGGCTATCCTATTGCACGGGCTGGTTTGTTTGAGTTGCGTTTGCGCCGCGCCGATATGAATCTGCTCATGACGATTTCAGTTATTGGGGCAGTGATTTTAGGGGACTGGTTTGAAGGAACGCTCGTCCTTTTTTTGTTCTCTTTAGGTACAACGCTGCAAATTTTTACCTTTGGTCGCACGCGCAATGCTATCAGCGCCTTGATGGATTTGACTCCATCTACTGCTACGGTTAAGCGGGGAAATCAGGAGGTGACAGTACCCGTTGAAAGTGTTCAAGTGGGGGAAATTTTGACGATTCGACCAGGACAGCGTGTGGCGTTGGATGGCGTAGTGATTTCTGGTACAAGCGCAATTGACCAATCCCCGATTACAGGGGAGTCAATCCCAGAAGATAAAGAAAGAGGCGATACGGTTTATGCTGGGACGTTGAATCAATCAGGTTTTTTAGAAGTTAAAGTCACTCATACATCTAATGATACGACCGTTGCCAAAATTATTCATTTGGTAGAAGAAGCCCAAGGAAGCCGTGCTCCCACGCAGCAGTGGGTGGATCGGTTTGCAGAGGTTTACACTCCGATTGTAATTTTGATCGCGATCGCCATTGCTGTCATTCCACCTTTGGCATTTGCCCAATCTTTTAACGTTTGGCTCTATCGGGCGCTGGTGATGCTCGTAATTGCCTGTCCTTGTGCCTTGGTCATTTCTACTCCTGTTTCAATTGTCAGCGCTATTGGTGCTGCAAGCCGACAGGGGGTATTATTCAAAGGAGGTAATGCACTGGAAACAGCCGGACGTCTGACTAGCCTTGCCTTTGATAAAACTGGCACCCTTACGCAAGGTTTACCCGTTGTGCAGGAAGTTTATGACCTTGGGAACGTAAGTACAAATGTGGTATTACAGATTGCAGCTTCACTGGAACAACTCTCAGAACATCCACTAGCGAAGGCAATTGTGGCAAATGCTCGCTTAGAAGGGATAGACTTAGAAACACCTGTTAACTTCACAGCGTTACCTGGTAAAGGCATTCAGGCAAAATTTGGTGAAGTTTTATACTTTGCTGGCAATCGACGCTTATTCACAGACTCTGGTATTGGTTTGTCGGCTGTTGCTGAATCTCTGTTGGCTGAAATTGAACAACTCGGTCAAACCCCGGTGCTGATAGGGACGACTCAAGGATTATTGGGAGCGATCGCGCTTTCGGATGGACTGCGGTTAGAAGCAACGGAGGCGGTGCGACAGCTCAAGCGCTTTGGGTTAAAACGGTTGGTGATGCTAACGGGCGATCGCACTGCTGTTGCTAAGCAGATTGCCCAAGAAGTAGGAATCACAGAGTATCGAGCAGAACTTTTACCCTCAGACAAGCTTCAAGCAATTGAACAAATGCGTGGTTCTGGGGTGGTAGGTATGGTAGGAGATGGTATTAACGATGCTCCTGCTTTAGCAGCTGCGGATATTAGCTTTGCAGTTGGTGGAATTGACATTGCCCTAGAGACAGCAGATGTGGTGCTGGTTGGGAGTGACTTGAGACGGCTTGCTTATGCAGTGGATTTAAGTCGCCGTACTGTCTTAGTGATTCAACAGAATGTCGTCTTTTCTTTGGTAACAAAAGGCTTGTTTTTGTTGTTGGGGACTTTTGGTTTTGTTGGGTTAGCGATCGCCGTCTTAGCAGACACAGGAACTTCCCTGCTTGTGACTGCGAACGGAATGCGCTTATTTAGAACCAAGACTGTTGAAGATTAGGCAATGGCACATAACCACAGCCACAGGCATCACGACTCGTAATTGTTACTGTCCAAGACCTGCACCCCGATTCGGTTCATTTTTGAGCACTATTACTTCTTGACAAATCGTTTCTGACCTTAACCTGTCAACGATGGCAACACTACTGTGAAGCAGACTTTCATGGGTTTGGGTTTGATAACGGGTTAACAGTTAAAGGCAATTGAACGATGAAGGTGCTACCTTTACCAAGTTGGCTTTGCACATGCAGGCTACCTCTGTGTGCTTCAACAATTGCTTGAGCGATCGCCAGTCCTAATCCTGATCCACCAGTGGTACGCGAGCGATCGCTATTCACCCGATAAAAGCGATTAAAAATCCGCTTTTGCTCACCAGGTGCAATGCCAATCCCCGTATCTTGAACTTCAATCACAGCATAACCGTTGTTGCATTTGAGAATGACATTTACATAACCGCCTGCTGTGGTGTATTTAATCGCATTAGCAATCAAATTAGAAAGCAGCCGTAAAAGTTGGTCTTCATCTCCCATCACATACAACGGCTGATCAGACAACACAGAAGATGTTAATTTCAAAGAAGCTGCACTCGCTAACGCGGAAAACTCTTCTATAAGGTCATGAATCAAAACGTTGAGACAGCAAGGTACCCATTGTGTCGCCAGCGTTTGCTGATCCAATCGAGATAGTAGCAGTAAGTCACTTACCAGTTCAGCGAGTCGGTAATTTTGACGTTGAATAGATGCCAGGGTATCTCGTGCTTCTTGTTCAGATAGATGTTCTATATCAAGTATAGTTTCTACTGTTGCATTAATTGCTGCTAGAGGAGTACGCAACTCATGGGAAGCATCAGACGTAAACTGTTGCATTTGTTTGTATGACCTGTCAATTGGTCGCATCGCCAACCCCGCTAGCCACCAACTAGAACCGCCAACAAGGAGTACTGTAATTGGCAATCCCAGCGCCAAAACCAATTTTAAAGCAGCCAGACGATTGTCAAGCTCTTTGAGACTACGCCCCACCTGTATATAGCCCCAAACCTGATTATCTTGAATATGCAACGGCAAAGTCTTTTGATTATAACGATTGCCTTGCGGGTCTTTGAGTGTTTGCCACACTTTTGTTTGCACAATCGCTGGTAATTCGTGAGGTTGGAAACCAGCCACAGCAATTAAGCGTCCTGAAAGATTGACAAAACGGATGTAATATTGCTTATTTTTGTAAACAGGACTAAAAAGACCGTGTTCAGGAAGTGTATGTTGGCTTTGACCAAAGATTTTTTCAGTAGGGCAGCTAGACTCAACTAGACAAATATTTGGTAGAACCTGTTGGAAAACTGGCTCCATACGACCAGGTTTTTTCAAAGTCGGTTCAATCACATCATGTAGTGTGCCTGAGACAGACTCTAGTTCTTGGTTGATGGAAAACAAGTAAGCGTCAATAATGACCTCATAAACGACGAAACCGCATACAGTCAAAATCAGACCCATTACTACTGCATACCACAGAGCAAGGGAGGTGCGAGTCTGACGAAACAGTCTAATTTGCATCACTGGAATTGAAACGATAGCCCATACTGGGAACGGTTTCGATAAAACCATCACAACCATGTTCTGACAATTTACGTCGCAACAGTCGAATTTGAGCCGCCACCACATTACTAACACGTTCCGCATTCAACGTATAAAGATGGCTCAAAATTTGTTCGCGGCTAAGAATTTGGTTGGGATGTTTCATGAAGTATTCGAGCAAATGAAATTCTTTCTTGGTTAAAGAAATGACCTGACTATCACCATTAGGGTGTTGATAGCAAACTGTACCACTACCATAATCTAAAATAAAACTACCAACTTGAAGTTGTTGAGGCTGAAACTGGGGCGATCGCCTTTGCAATGCACGCAACCGCGCCAGCAATTCCGCCATCCCAAACGGTTTAACCAAATAATCATCAGCCCCTGCATCCAGTCCAGCTACCTTATCTGCCATACTATCTTTAGCTGTAAGTATCAGAACGGGTAAAGGATTGCCACGAAGCCGTAATCGCTTGCAGAGTTCTAAACCCGAGATTCCTGGCAGTAACCAATCAAAAATTGCCAGTGTATATTGTGTCCATTCGTTCTCCAGGCAAATCCAAGCTTCAGTACCGTCTAAAACCCAGTCAACAATATATTTTTCCTTGCTCAATTTTCGCGCTATTGACGCGCCTAGATCTGGCTCATCTTCAACTAGGAGAATTTTCATAACGAGCAGAGATACCTTTGAAGTTTGTTCATCAATAAACTCTAAGCGTAGTCACACTAAGTAAGTGGGCGGGGAAATTTATAACTATGTAACGAAAACTTAACCAGAGCGATTAGAGTTAAACCTGATACGTTGTGTACTGTAGTTACCTTTTTCCCCCCTAGCTTTGATACCATCAATCACGGCATAAGCGAGGTCTAACTCATCATTGAATATTTGCCCACATAGTTCATCTTTTTTAAGGTGCTGCGACTCCAATTCAATTGGGTTCATCTGCGAACAGTATGTAGGCAAAAAAAAGATGTACAAACCCATGTGTTCCCACTTTGACCATAACTTTTGGGCGTCTTTACATCGGTGTATTGATCCGTTATCTTGTACAATTACTCTGATGCGTCCAGCGTTTTGAGCTTCTTGGGCTTCTTGTTCCATCATTTGGATGTAGGACTTGCGGTCAACCCCACCGATGACCAAACCATAAACAAAGCTAATTAAAGCGTTTTAGTAGCTCACTTTTGTTAAAATTGAGGTCGCGATGATCGCCTCTAAAAGAGCTTGTTCAGTATGTTGTCAATGGATAACTTTTTTTATGTAAAGATGAGCTTAATATAGCAGAGATGATAAAGTCCCAGCCAGTTAGCCAGATAATCAACTCAGGAGTTATCTGTTCTATGATTTTCTGTGACGAGCAGCACAGCTTAAAGGATAAAGACTGATCGTATAACTGATTGAGGGTTGAACAGTTTTGCCACTGTAACTCAGCTTTAAGATGTTCCCAAAATTGTTGTATGGGGTTCAGTAGTGGAGATAATGGTGCTAAAAAGATAGGGATAATCTTCTCTTGAATGCAAACAAGTTTAGCGGAAAATTTATGGCTTTTGTTAACCTCACGAGTGAACATGATGCTAAGTTTGATTTTTTAAATCGCTTTTGCCGATTAGCAACTGTCAATATTCTTTCAGGTATCATGGTACCTCTAGCAGGGTTAGTCGATGTGGCATTTTTGGGACACTTGACTGAAATCCGTCACTTAGCAGGAGTCATCCTGGCTACGATCTTGTTTGACTACCTCTACCGCGTTTTGAAATTCATACGCTCTTCAACCAATAGTATGACAGCGCAAGCCGTTGGACGAGAGGATTTCAACGCAATGATGCTAGTGGGACTGCGAAATGGGTTAATCGCTTTGGGAATAGCCGCACTAATTCTGATTTTCCAGTACCCCATAAGAGAACTGGGATTTACCCTATTGAGTGCAAATTCAGAGGTAAAAGATGCAGGTGTTGCTTATTTCAATGCTCGAATCTGGGGAGCACCTGCAGTTTTGCTAAACTATGTTTTGATTGGTTGGTTTTTTGGGCGGGAGATGAATAGCTTCGTATTGGTGATGTCCCTGATTGGTAACGCAGCAAACGTTGTGCTGGACTACGTAATGATTATCAATTGGGGTTGGGAAACTGCTGGGGCTGGATTAGCAACAGCTATTAGCCAGTATTTGACGCTGTTGGTCGGTCTGACGTTTGCGTGCTTTAATATCAAATGGCAGGATTTCCCGGCTGTTCTTCAAAAGGTTTTGGATTGGCAAGCCTTAAAAGCCTCCTTTGCCTTGAATGGAAATATACTTATCAGGTATTTAACTTTTATTACAGCTTTAGCCGTGTTCACCAATTTGAGTTCGTTAATGGGGACAACAATATTGGCTGAAAACGGTTTACTATTACAAGTTGTGACTTTAAGCGTTTTCGTCATTCAGGGAGTCGGACATGCTACCCAAAGTCTGACGGGTAAATTTAAAGGTAAAGGTGATTCCAAAAGGTTATTGCCACTTATTATAGTTGCAACGCTGACTAGTTTGTTGTGTGCACTTCCCTGGGCAATAGTATCTATCGTCTTTCCAAAAACAATATTTGGATTATTAACTAATCATGCTGAACTCACCAATGACATTGATAAGTACACTCTCTGGTTACTACCTGTGTTAGCATTTGCTGCGATCGCTTTCATGCTAGAAGGATATTTTATTGGTTTAGCAGAAGGCTCGACTCTACGTAACTCTTCCTTAACTGCCCTTGGGGTTGGATTTATACCCTTAGCTTTTGTTGCTTGGTATTTTCATAGTAACCATATTTTGTGGTTAGCTCTTTGTTTGTATATGATAACCAGCATGGTGATACTGGTGATACAGCTGCCAAGAACGTTTCACAACTACGATACTCATCATCAGCAGATTGCAACGGAAACATAACCTCAAAGCATTTGTCTATTATTAGACGCATTGCCCAATCTTGCTAAATCAATAATCGCATCCAATACGGTTGGTGATAAGCACGCTTAACATAAACCCGGTTTCTTTAAGAAACCGGGTTTTTCTGAGCAACAATTACGTTAACCGAACCCTTGATTTTTCTTCTCTGGTTTGAGATTGTTAACTAAAGTATACGTAAAAAAACTGATGTCAAGATTAAAGTTTATTTTACTGTTCGTAGTCGTAGTAGTCTCATTGATTACTTTCGATTTTGCTAGCACCCAAGCTAAGGTTATCAGTCTCAACCGCTATATCCTTCCTGGAGAGAGGGTTTTTCCAGAAGGTATTGCTTATCAACCCAAAACCAAAGACTTTTTTGTCAGCAGCACCACAGACGGCACAATTTTTCGAGGAAATCTCCAACAGGAGTCAGCGGAGGTGTTCTTACCCGGTGGTGCTGATGGGCGCACAACAGCCATCGGCTTAAAAGTGGACGACAAAGGTCGTTTGTTTGTAGCAGGAGGCAATACTGGTCAGATATTTGTCTACAATACTCACAGTGGCGAACTACTCGGTCAATTTAAGAACCAAAAGGCTTCTACATTCATCAATGATGTTGCTATTTCCCCAAATGGAGAAGCCTATTTCACTGACTCATCTGATCCAACTTTATACAAAGTTTCGATTAATGAGGCAAATGAAATTCAGTTTGAGGCTTGGCTCGATTTTACTGGTACGAGTCTAGAGTACCAGTCAGGATTTAACCTCAACGGTATCGCCGCAAGCAATGACGGTAAGTACCTGATAGTTGTGCAGTCTAATACAGGAAAGCTGTTTCGTATCGACATTGATAGCAAGCAAGTCACCGAAATTGATTTAGGTGGTGAACGACTAACCAACGGCGATGGTATCTTGCTCTCGCGCGGTAAAAAGCAAATTTTGTACGTTGTGCGTAATCAGCAAAAGCTGATAGTCAAAGTTGAACTAGAAGAGGATTTTTCCCGAGGGACTGTTGTCTCTAGCACGACTGATCCGTCGTTGGCTTACCCGACTACTATTGCCCAAGTTAGGAAGCAGCTGCTAGTTGTCAACTCTCAATTTGATAAACGTGGATCAGGATTGACAGCTGAGTTACCATTTACTGTTTCGAGTATTTCTAGTCCTTAAATCAGTGAACAGTCAACAGTGAAACTGATGACTGATAACTGATAACTGGTAACTGTTAAATCAACAATCGCACTTGTGAACCACTCTGTGTTTTACTCACTTCAATGCGGGCTTGAAAGGCTTCTTTGAGGTGAGGCATATGAGTTACGGTTAAGATACAGGTAAAATCTGCGATACGCTCTTGGCGTCTCTTGCTTTGGGCGATCGCATCTTAGTGCATCGTCTACACACAATCTTGTTCATCTCGCAGGACGCACCACACTAACCAACTTACCAGCCAAAGGTTCCCCTGCCAAAATAGCTGCATTAATTCGCTTTGCTAATCCACTTCTATCTACATCATCCGTACAAATAATAATACCAGCATGACTGGGTACATAGCGATGCAAACGTTTGAAGTCTCTGCGGTTTAGGGTTAAAACAACACGCTCGTTACTACTTGCAAATGCGAGAACTTCATCATCAGGTATTTTTAAATTAGCCTTTCGTGCTTCTTGGACGGTAACAACATCATGCCCCAAATCGCGTAAATGCTCCACAACCTCATAGGGAAACTGTTCATCTGCATACAAACGAGCCATTATTCTTCATTCTCCCGAATGGCTGTTGTTATTTCCTCTGGATATACTGTGGCATAAACCCAAGCGTTGGCTAAGTCTGTCGCAGATAAAGTTGGATAGTCTTTCAAAAGTTGAGCTTCGCTAATACCTAAATTACGAGCATTAACTAACACCCAAACAGGAATGCGGGTTCCACTAATACAAGCATCTCCACCACATACACCTGGGGTTTTCTCGATTCCACGCCAAGCATTTCCTAAACTTTGGGCTAATATCTGAATCGCCTGTGCTTTTTCGTTTGGTGTTAAGGCAAGTAGTTCTGGTTCCAACTTTTGTAGCGTCATAGCATTACTACGAACCTAAAAAGACTATATCTGAATATTCTAACCCATGCCCAATATGCTTCCCCACTAGAGTAAGTCTCATAAGCCCGCGTCCCGGAGATAGCAAGACATTGTTAAAGCCGTGGCGATCGCTAGGAACTTCCGCAGGTGAGCGTACATCTAAGTTACCATACTGAACAAATGGTAAAAAATCAGTCGTTCTCAGGTTATGTACGAAGCTTTCATTGATTTAGATGAATTAATAGTGCGTTGTAGAGATAAGCAAGCAAGGAAGTTTATCAAAGAAGCAGTAGCTTGTTATAGAGCAGGGGCATACCGTTCTTGTATTGTGGCAATATGGAATGCAGTAGTATTTGATTTTCTTCATAAACTGAGAGAATTAGAGCTTTTAGGAGATAAAGAAGCATCAAAGTTATTGGAACAATTTGAAAAACTGAGTTCTGAAAAAAAGGTCAAAGAGCTTTGGCAGTTTGAGTCAGATATTCCCAAAAAAGCGCTCAAGCCTTTTGAATTAATCTCGACTGTTGAGATGTCAGATATTGAAAGATTATTTGAAGATAGAAGCCGATGCGCTCATCCCTCAATGACATCTTTGGAGGAACCATTTGAGGCGACAGCAGAATTAGCACGCTATCACTTAAGAAGTGCTATTACACACCTTTTAGAAAGACCACCAGTTCAAGGTCGTGCAGCCCGTGAAAGAATTTTCCAAGATATTAAGTCTGAGTATTTCCCAACAGACTCAGAACTGGCAATAAAGTATTTTCAAAAAAGTCCGTTAGCTCGCGCTCGGTTGACTCTTATTAAAGATGTTGTTCTTGGATTAACAGTCAGTTTGTTAACAGAAAATCTTCCCGAAGACGAAAAAGAACGTCAATTTTCCGCCATTCATGCAATATCAAGTATGTATCCGGAACAAACAAGAGAAATATTG
Source organism: Brasilonema sennae CENA114 (assembly GCF_006968745.1). Classification (NCBI taxonomy): domain Bacteria; kingdom Bacillati; phylum Cyanobacteriota; class Cyanophyceae; order Nostocales; family Scytonemataceae; genus Brasilonema; species Brasilonema sennae. Next base: position 5,909,175 of record NZ_CP030118.1, read on the forward strand.
AATGATAAATTGTCTGATATTATTCTCAACAGAGTCGTTGATAGCAATTGGGATAAAGTTATTGTCTACCTTGAAAATGTTAAGGTCTGGGATAGTCTTAGTGAAGCATGTCAGTTGAAGACAAAAATGTTTCTTGATAAACTTGATAGATTTGAAATACATTTGAATCATGAAAAACGATTATCTCATAAAAGTATAATTATTTTATTGAAATCTATACGAATAGATTTTTTGAGAGAAGATGTAGTTAAAAAACTCCAAATTTCCTTGAGACATTTACTTTCTTTAAAAGAATTCTGTAAAGATACCTTACTCGATGAGATAATAAGTCCTTTATTAGAGGAGAGGATACCAGAAGCTACTTTTGATGAATTGCTTTTAATGATACAAGAAGAAAAAAAATTATTAAATGATAAAATTGAACCTTATTTAGTAGAAAAATTACAAGTAGCTTCTCTGACAATATTATTATCATTAAAATCAAGATATGAACATAATTTATTGAATGAATGGATTGAAGCAATGTTGCAAGAAAAAGTCACAGAAGCGAGTTTAGATGAGCTACTTGCCGTGAGAGATGGATATATCCATAAAATTCCTTGGAATCAAGATGAAAAGGCGAAAGCAGGCGAATTAGATGATTTACATAAAATGGTTGAAAATATTTTGGTTCAACGTATTAAAGAGGTAGATTTTGAAGATTTACTTATAATGAAATGAAAATACAATAGTGATGATTTTTTCAAAAACTTACTTCAACCCATTCTCAAAGAAAATGTTGCCACTGTAGTAGATAAATTTATAGACTCTAGCTCTTACAAGAATGCAGCATTTCATGCTAGTCTTTTAGTTGAAGTAGCTGATTCTTTGAGTGTAGTACAATGGGAATATATTTTTAAAGGTTTTTGTGATAATAATCAGATCTATTACTCAAAAAGCTGTCCGAATATTTTTTGTTCTTTGCTCAATAAGTCTATAGAGCTTAGTGGCTCTTTGCAGCCCTATTGGATATCTTTCCGAGAGAAGCTTAACAATTTTAATGATAGTCGTATTGATAGACTAAAATTTTTAATTGATTCTTATGACGCGGTTGAATGATTTTTTTGCTGTTTTACACCTTGGATCATTAAACACTTTTTAAAATATCAGTGATTATCTATCGCACTTCACAAAGAACAACTTGGTGAATGCGATTGCGCGGAGGGCAGTGCCCTTCAGGCGATCGCAGTTCTCATTCCCTTCTTATTCTTCTTCCTCGTCAATTTCTTCACTCGTCAGCAAAGCTTGCGAACTGTGACGCACATGAAGTACAAACACAACATCTTCCCGAATTGTAAACAAAATTCGGTACTTGTTTCTTGACTTACCGTAAATCAGTTGACGGATTTCCTCGGTAAGTGCATCATTTTCTGGAGCTAAAGCGCAGCGTCGTGGCTTTTCTTGTAAAGTTGCAATAGTATCCATCAATTCCCGAAACCACTTATCGGCATAAACAGGATTTTGCTCTCTCAACCAAAAATAAGCAGCCTCAATTTCTGCATTTGCCGTTCGAGTCGTTCTAACTAGAAATGCCATACTTTTGTCGCATTTCTTGTTCAAATTCGCTCAAGGTAGTGGTTCTACCTGCTTCGACATCTTCCAATCCCTTCTTGATTCCAGCAATAGCTTCCAATTTTTCCAAAGCATCAAGCAGCTTCTGGTAAGATTCAGCATCTTGGACGACAAGTTCGGCTTTACCATTAACTGTCAGCACTACAGGTTTTCCCGTCTGCTTCATCTGTTCTAGGAATTCCAGCGTATTGCGTTTAAAGCTGGAAAGTGAATGTATATCTCGGCTAATGTTTATCATTGAGTTGATTATGCACTAAATTTGCACTTAATTTAATGCTATCCTACCCAAAAGCTTTTTCGTTGAGATAGAAAACGGTACTCAATAATACCAATTCTCTGTAAACTTGCACTTAATACTTACTCTTTCATTCTTGGCGTTCTTGGCGTCTTGGCGGTTCGTTTAAAAAACATTAAGTGCATATTCATGGAGAATTGGTATCAGATGTATAGTAATTGTTGATTAAATCATTAATCGTACTTGCGAACCACTCTGTGTTTTATTCACTTCAATCCGGGCTTGAAAAGCTTCTTTGAGATGGGGCATATGAGTTACGGTTAAGATGCAGGCAAAATCAGAGGCGATCGCATTAATCGCTGCAATCAAGCGATCGCATCCTTCTGCATCTTGTGTTCCAAATCCTTCATCCACAATCAACAATTGCAACGCCGCCCCCGCCCGCTGCGCTAATAATTTCGCCAAAGCTAAACGAATTGCAAAGTTAATTCTAAACGCTTCCCCACCAGAGTAAGTTTCATAAGCCCGCGTCCCTCTGGCGTCTGCAATCAAAATGTCCAACGTATCTATCAGCTTGGCATTTTTCTTGCTTGCCTTAGCACTCTTTCCGGCTCTTTGTGTGACAAATTGAACGTGTAACTGATTCGCACTCAATCGCGAAAGTAGTTGATTTGTCTCAGCTTCTAATTGAGGTAAGACGTTCTCAATCATCAATGCTTGGATACCATTTTTACCAAAAGCTTGTGATAGTTCCTGATATATACGGTGTTGTCGCTTTGCTTCTTGGAGTTGCTGCTGCTGTTGATCGTACTGAATTTGCAAAGTTTCCAGTTGGTGAGACTGCTGCTGCAAGCGTCCTAACTGGGCAATTTGTTCATCAAGTTGTCGTCTGCGTGATGTTATCTGCTGCTCTAATGTTTGAATTTGAGCAGATGGGTTTGCTGATTCTTCTAGCTGTTGGACGATGCTTTCGATTTGTAAATTATATCTTTGTCGTTCTGTCAATCTTGCCTGTAAAGAAACTTCTAACTCTTGCAATCTTGCTTTGAGTTGGGGATACTGCTGCTGTATACCGACAAGCTGTTGATAGCGTAATTCCCAAGCTTGAGTTTTGCGTACAGCTATACGAAGATTGTTATGTTGTTCTGACACGTAGCCAATTTCAGTCATGTGGCGCTCAAGGGCGGCGATTTGTCTGGCACATTCAGATTCAGTTGTTTCTTGCTGAATTCTGGTTTGTAATTGGGCAATTTGTGCTTCAATTTCTGGTTTTCGTGCTGCTAATTGTGTTTGACGCTTAGTTGCGTCTTTTATTTGGCTTAATCTAATCTCTGCCCATCGCCACCGCTCGACTTCGTTACGAGCAAGGGCGTGGTCTTGTTCATTATAGTTGAGTTGTTGTAAATATTGTTCGAGTTGCTGAAGTTCGGCGTGTGTGTCGTGGGCGTAGTCATTTATTTGGAGCGATCGCTCCAAGTGCTGCTTTTCGGCGACAATTTGTTGTAGCTGTTGCTCAACATCACTTGTCACTTCCAACTGTGCTGCCAATTGCCCTCTTTGTTCACGTAAGCTATCGTAAGGAGACAATTGTTGCGATATTTCTTTATATTCCTGTCTGAGAACCTGAATTTCTCTGTCGGAAACAGCCATTCGTTCTCGAACTATCCACAACTCGTCCTCTGCATCTTTGTACTCTACTTTCGTTTTGTCTACTACACGATTCCAGTGATGTTCGTCTAGAGAACGTTCGCACAAAGGACAGATAGCATTAGGGTTCTGAAGCATTTGCAGCTTTTGCTGTAATTCTCCCAGTAGTTTTTCAAAGTCCCGTTGATGCGCTTGCAAACGTTCGATCAGGTGACGTCTTTCCTGTCCTTTTTCCTGCACTCGTTGCAGATAAACTCGCTTCTTTTCCAGTTCCGAAATCTGCATTGCCACTTCGATCACTGCTTGTTGCAGTTGCGGTTGGCGTCTGTGCTGACGTTGGAGTTGGTTCTCTGTTGCTTGGAGTTGTTCAAATCGAGCCATTAAACCAGCATGAGCACGATTCAGTTGACTTTGTAATGTGACTCGTTGTTGCAAAAGAGGAGCTACTTGTAGTTGCAACTGATCCATTTGAGCAAGACGGTTGCGTGCAGCCGCAAGTTGTGCTAAAGCAGCTTCGACTTCATCTGACTTGCTCAGAGTTTGCTGGAGTTCTTGGTGTTGTTGCTGTAAAGCCGCTAGTTGTGCTTCAGCGTGTTGTAGTTGTCGTTCAATTTCGTTAATTTGTTGAGTGAGTTGTTGTTGCTTTTGTTGTCGTGCTTGTTGGGCGCGAGTGTGCTCTTCAAATTTAGCGCCCATTGCTTCTTCTTGAGATTGCAGAATTTGGTATTGATTGTACCCGGCTTTAATTTCAGCTTCTTGAGTTAGGAGTTCTTCTAAAGAAGATAGCTGATTGTCAATTGCTGAGTGTTCTTGTTGAAGGCGATCGCAATCTTGAGTCAGATTTTGATACTGCTGCCTGACAAAACTGAGTTGTTGCTCCCAATTTTGTCGCTGGTGCTGGACAACTTGCAAACTTTGTAATTGAATATTTTCAAAGGCTTGTACTTGTTGCAGTTGATTGATTTGCCCTTCTAACTCGGCTTGTTTTTGGGCAGTTGCTTCACGCTGTTGCAGTTGAGATTTTAACGAATCCAAAAGGCGCTCTAACTCTTCCGCTCTTGCTTTAAACTGACGTGAGAGTTCTTTTGCCCGTTCTTCTAATTCATCATACTGATTGAGTTTTAATAATTCTGCTAATATTTCCTTACGCTCAGTTGGTCGCTTAAGCATAAATTCATCAGCACGACCTTGACGCAGGTATGCTGAATTAATGAAAGTGTCGTAATCTAACTTAATATGTTCTAAAATTAAATCTTGCGTTGCCCTTATGCCTTTGCCAGTCAGTGCGCGAAACCCAGTAGGTGTTTGTATTTGAAATTCCAGAGCACCACTGCCACCCCGCACTCGGGTGCGAATGACTTTATATGTTTGCTGATTTGCTTCAAAGATGAAATCAACTCTAACTTCTTTTGCACCTGTATGGATAACGTCATCTTCTGAAGGAGCTCTGCTTTCACCCCAAATTGCCCAGGTAATAGCTTCGAGTAGGGAAGATTTTCCAGCGCCATTGGAACCACAAATACAAGCCGTATGTAACCCACGAAAATCTAAAGTCGTGTCACAGTAACTGAGGAAGTTTTTGAGGGTGAGTTGGATTGGAATCATTGAGGATTAGGCACCACACCTTTTTTTTAGAAGTAACAGTACAAATGCTCTTATTGCTAGTTTAGCTAGGTTATTATCATGTTTATAGTCCTTAACACTCCAATTTTACGAATGTTAACAATATAGTGAGCAAATTTTTCTTATTAGGCAAACTTCTTTTACTGTCGTCGTGGAAAATTTAATCTTTCATCAGGTTCTTTCCTCTTTCCTTGTGATAAACAATAAGTTTGTTTGATGCTTTAAACGTTTTATAATCTCAAGCAAAAAAGAAGACATGAGGATAAGGAAAAAGAGGAGCGAAATACAGAGAGTAACAGAGGGAGGGAAATTTCTCGCTTACCCGTTCCCTCACTCACCGCTAGCAACATCATAAAGAAACACCATCTCCCTTCTACCCTGTTAAGAGCGATGCACTGCGCCGCCCTGACTAGCACTCTTGCTAGTCGAAGTGGCTGGGAGCTTGTTGAAGTGTTCCCTATTCCCTGTGTTTCTTAAAAAATCAAGAATTGTTACAAAAGGTTGACTTTTTCAGTAAAACGATAAACTCATTTTGAGTGTTAATTTAATAGCGCAAAACTAGAGATTTTGCAATTGGTAAATAGGACTTAGCAAGTAACTTATGCAGATTCGTCGCAATATTTACAGGATATTAGAGAGTGGTGGCTCAGAAATTGCCGCATATCGTAGGGGTGTGGAGGTGATGAAAGCCCGTTCCAATGTCAATCCAAACGATACAACTGGATGGATATTCCAGGCAAACATTCACGGCACTTCACTGAGGAATCCTACCTTTAATCAATTTTGGAATCAATGTCAGCACCGAAGCTTCTTCTTCTTGTCTTGGCATCGGATGTATATTTACTTTTTCGAGCGAATTGTGCGATCTGCTTCAGGAGATGCTAAGTTTTCACTTCCCTACTGGAATTATTCTGAGCGAAATCAGAGTGTTTTACCAGAGCCGTTTCGCATTCCTGCAAATAGTTCAAATACGTTGTATGTGAGTCAGCGGAGAAACCAAATCAATCAAGGGCAAGCACTACCAGCAAACTCGGTTGACTATAGACGTGCATTAAGCTTTGTAAATTTCTTCTCCGATATAGGTTCTTTGGCTCCTTCCTTTGGTGGAGGCGTAGTGTCTGGACCAATACAGTTTGCTAATCCTAATGTTACAGGACAAATGGAAAACCAGCCTCACAATGTCATTCATGGGGATATAGGAGGAGGAGGTTGGATGAGCGATCCTTTGTTAGCCGCTCGTGATCCAATTTTCTGGCTACATCACTCCAACATTGATCGATTATGGGAGCAGTGGTTGAACCAAGGTCAGGGTCGTTCTAATCCAGTCAATAATTCAACATGGATGAATAGTAGGTTTATCTTCTTTAATGAAAATGGTCAAAGACAGGAAATGTCAGGTAAAGATATCTTAGATACAGCTTCACAGTTGGATTATGTTTACGACGATAAGCCGATGACTCCACCTCCTCCACCACCTACCGTGTCATTTATTGCACCACGCCCAAGTCAGCCTCAATTCCTTGGATCTACACCTGAAGGAAAAGTTATTCAGTTAACAGCAAATGCAGCTGAGTTTTCAATTTCTCCCATCCCACAAAGAGCAGCATTCACTGCCTTACCAGTGGAAAAGCAGAGAGTTATGCTTGTCTTTGAAGGTATTGAATATGACAAGCCCCCTGGCGTGAATTATGAGGTATACCTCAATCTGCCGGATGATAACTCAGCACCATTACAAGAGAATTATGTTGGAACCATAGGGTTGTTCGCAATGGAACCTCATAATCACTCACATGCTGAAGAACACTCTGAACACCAACACATGGCTCACGAACATGGCAACCATGACGCTGCTGAGAAGCATCCAAAACCGACAGTTGTCTTGGAAGCAACTAACGTTGTGGAGGCGCTACAGCAACAAGGTAAATGGTCTAATCAATTCCGGATTACGTTAGTGACGACTTATCAAGACAAGCCACTTTCCGAAGTGCGCTTCCAGAAAATTTCTGTTTATACTTTCTAACTTGAGGAGTAAAGGTGAAGACAGTTTTT